>JBDKUT010000152.1:0-41999 GCA_039679545.1 Thermotogota bacterium | reverse complement strand
GTGAATCAGGCCGGGACGCGGTTGGGAGACGCGGCGCGCACAGTCATCCGAAGGCTCGGATTCTCCCACGGAGCCTTTCCGCTTGTCGCGCTGGGCGGTCTCTTCCAATCACCCCACGCAGCGCCGCTCAAACGGCCCCTCGAGGCTGCAGTGCAGAAGGTGGCGCCTGGAGGCGAGTGGCGAACCCCGATCCTTCCCGCTGAGCTAGGCGCAGCCCTCCTTGCTGCAACCCTGGACGACGTCGCCTCCGATGACTTCGTGGCGAATCTGCGCTCCGGTCCGTGGACGGCCGACGGCGGCCGCCCCTGAGCTGCGCGGTGAGGATCCGGCGATGTCGCACCGCTTTGAGTACGCACCTCACACCTGTGTAGTCCGTAGGACAATTCGCGTTGTTGGGCCGCCAGTCCTCGATTGAGGTCAAGTTGGGCGGACCAACAATCGGGAAGGGCCCAAAGAGCGGGGAAAACCCGTTCAAATGGCGGTTGGAGGAGATCTTGACAAGTGGATTGACTGGGTTGAGAGGGCCGGTATACTGGTATACCAGAAGGCTGGATAACTCCTCCCTCGGGAGGGACAAGGTAGCCATGAGCCGAGGGCAATCCAGTTTCGCCTAACTTTCCAGGAGGAGATGCGACAATGAGTCGACCGAAGAGAGTGGAAATCACGTTCGAACGCGGCGGCAAGTTCATCATGACGCTTCTGGAGGAGGACGCTCCCGCCTCGTGCAAGGCGTTCCTGAAGCAGCTGCCGCTCCAGGGGCTGGAGGTTCGCCACGCGAGGTTCGGCGGGCAGGAATTCTACACGCACATCCCCGGGATGGACGCCCCGAAGGAGAATGCCGTCGAGCGCTTTGCCGGGGATGTGGCCTTCAACCCGGCTCCTGACTGGCGCGCCCTCATCATCTTCTATGGTCCGGAGCTTCTGCAGTACCCCGGGCAGAGGTTCTTCAACAAGATCGCTCGCGTGACCGACGACCTCGACAAGCTCATGGAGGTTGGGAACCGGATCTGGCTGCGAGGCACGGAAACGGTCAACCTGCGGCTTCTTTCGGAGTAGCGGCGGCGCTTCGTACGGCCCGAGAACGGGGGGCGTTCTTGGCTGGCCGTTGGTGTGGTCTTCTCCGTGCCCTGTGCATTGACAGAGCCGAGGAGTTCCTCGGCTTCTCATAATTGCCGAGCCCGAGCGGAGGAGGCGTCTTCCGTGCATTCGCTGTGCCTGGATTGCCGCCGCTTGCGCGCGCGTCGGATCGACATCGTCACCACACGAGCCCCAGGGAAGAGGGAAGGGAGCCGGGCGTGTAGCCCAGGACAGCACAAGCGGGCGCCGATCCAGGAACTCCTCCAGAGGCTCGCGCTGGGCATTTCGGCCATCGGTGCCAGCCCAGGCGAAAGGCAATGGTGGGACAGGCCTAGCCGCACCTTCGATTGCTAGAACTCGGGGTGTTCGGTGTATCCCCGACGGCGGAGTCGGTCGGGTCGTGCCCCATCAATGCGGCGAGGTCGGTGTTGACGGCCTCGCCCTCGCGTCCGACGGCAGCCCATTCGTCTTTCGGCATCGCGCGCACGCGGCGCTCGCTCTCCTCAACCTCGGCCTCCCCATCGTGGCTTCGCGCCTCCGCCCGCGTTCGGGCGATCTCGTTGCGACGGAATTCCCGGTACGACTCCTCGCCCGTCAGCACGGTGCCTCCCTCATTCTGGGCGATTGTCTTGTCACCGCCTCAAGTACACGGCGGGTCTTGCGGAGCTTCTCCCCGAGGTGGGCCGGTGTTGGCGGAGCGCGGCCATAGGATCGAAATCGGACGCGTCGAAGGCAGAGCGGATCTCCGACAGGGGAACGCCGAGCTTTCGATAGAACAGGACCTGCTGTAGCCGGAGGAGTTTCGCCTTCTCGTATAGGTGATACCCAGCGGTCGATCGAATTCTCGGTCTGAGGAGTTCGATCCGGTCGTAGTGGTGTAGCGTCCTGACCGTGCCCCCTACGAGTTCCGCCGGCTGCCGAACCGTGTATGCGTCCATCTGTTGAGCCTCCGGCGGGAGACTACACCTTGACCTTACGTCAGGGTCAAGGGGCTCGGGTGTCTAGGCGGCGGGAGGCTCGACCGGGTCGTAGCGGATGTCGGCGTACGCAAAGCCTCGCGCCTTCCGCGCTTCTTGCTCCTCGATCCACGCGTCGACGCCGACCTCGCGTAGGCGCTCACCGTCACCAAGGAGGGGTGGGTAGCGCTTCGCGAGGGCCCGTATCTTCTCGCATGGGTACTCGGCGCAGAAGGGGCAGACCGTGACGGATCTCTGCTCGGCGCAGGTTCGGATAGCGCAGTCCTCGAGTCCGCAGGATCGTTCTCGACAGCTTGCGTGGGGCTCGAATCCGGCGAGGGCGTCGAGAAAGGTTCGAAACCCGTCGTAGCCTGGCAAGTCGGGTCCCCATTGCTCAATCTTGACCTTCTCCAGGAGGTCTCGCAGCTCGCTCGCTCGGCGGGGAATGCGCCCCCCGTTGAGGCAGAGACCGCAGTACAGGCCGCAGTACGTCACATGCTTGAGATTTGCCAACCTCGCTCCTTACGGCTTCCGTACGGAAACGGCCGGTATTCTATCCGACTTGGGCAGAGGCCCGGAGTCGGGCCGCCGAGGGGACCTGTGCCGGGCGCCCTATCTCCAGATCTCCTCAGGAGGCGCCATGGTGTGAGGGGCATCGCCTGCCGAAACCGAACTGATCTCCGCCCCGAACGAGGGCACGCTCTCCGTGCCGACGTGACGCAGGTACATGCGCGCCCAGTCGTACGGCGGGATCATCACGTGCCACCAGACGACGAGCTCCCACTCGTCGGAGAGGAACATGTAGTAGGAGACCTCGAGGATGTGCGGGCGGAGCGGGTTGGATATCCACTCCGTATCCTCATCAATGCCGAGCTCCGGGTGCTCGCTGGCGAGCCAGGGGACGAAGAGGTCGCGCATGGCCGTGCCGGTCTCGAGCCGGTCGTCGGGGGGCTCGACGGGGTCGGTGACCAGTGCGGTCACGGTGGCCGTGTGGACCTCCTCGTCTCGCTCTACCGAGAAGGTCAGGGTCACCGTGGTGCCCACGTCGACACCGAGGACGTTGAGCCAAATCTCGGCGACCTTCCCGCTCTCGACCTCGCTGGGCACCAGGATCATGCCGTCGGAAGAGTCGATGGTCAGCGTGAAGGGACCTGTCGATCCTCGCGATCCCGTCTCCTCGATCGTCAGGAGGAAGATCCCATCAGCGTTCTGCGCCAGATCGGCGATCTCGCCGGGAGTGACTTCGATCGTGAATGTGTCCGCGGCGGGCCACGGCCAACATCCCGCAAGGCCAAGCCCGAGAGCAGCCGCTCCGACCCAGAGAAGGAGCCACTTCACTACTTGCTTCGTCATCATCCCTCCACCTTCTCGAGGTGTCATCGTCATCAGATCCATCCAGGGCCGAGCGACGCTCGACCGCTCACAAGAGAGTATCCTACAGACCAGGCGCGCGGGATACCATGGCGGTGGGGTGGAAGACGGTGAGGCCGGCGGGCTCACCGTCCTACTGTGGATCTGGCGCCCGGTTGACAGGCCGACCATCATGGGGAGGAGTGGGCGAGACACGCGAAGGAGAGCGATGTGAACAGATCGAGGAGTGGGATCAAGGTCACGGTGCTGGGGTGGTCCTTGGCACTCTTGGCTGGGTTCGGAGTTGCAGCAAGTCAGGGCACGGACGATGTCTCCATCCTCTTGCTTGGGGTCGTGAAGCTCAACGGATCGGACTTTGCGGCATCGGCCGCACAGGCCCGACAGCTCCTGCCGCTCGTGCAAGCGTGGCGGGCGCAGCTCGATCAGTCGTGGGGGATCACGCGAGGGGCGTCGGCAACCGCTGCTGCGATTCGGGCGATCCTGACGTCGGAGCAGCTAACGCAAATCCAAGCAATGCACCTGAGCTTGTCGGACGCCATCCGATGGGGAGGCGGGGCCATCGAATACTGGATGTGGAGGTCGCACTGCTGGGGCAGCCCGTGCTCGGGTGAGGGGACTCCGCCGACGCCGGACGACGCATTGGCGGGCTTCCTCACCTGCATGCCGACGCCGGAAAACCCGTACATCGGGTTCGCGAACCGTGTTGTCCGAGTTCTCTCCGGGTGGGCCGCCGAAGGGTAGGGAGCAGGGCCCGCTTGCCATGGAGTTGACGATCGTTTGGGCTCACCCACACGGCAAGCCCGAACGATTGTCGTGCTTGGGCGTACCGCCCTGGTTACGGCAGTGCTTCCGCGCTGCGCGCACGGCGGGGCTTGATTCTCCTCCCGACGCGTCCGATACTCCCTCCACTCCCACGCCGCCGGCGATCGACGCACGACGCACCCCATCGTGGGACCGCCGCTCCTGACCAGGCGGCGAAAGGAGACAGACTCAGGTGGACCTGGCCGCGTAATGCGACGGACCGAGAGGTCATGACCAGTCCGGCTTGAGTTGTCTTGCAGTCCTCGCTTGCCCGCACATTGCGGTCGCTTCCGCAAGAGTCGTCTCGACCTCTTCTGTCCACGGCAATCCCATACAACTCCGCCGGCGTCTCGCCGGAGGTCGTAGGTTACGTAGAGCGAAGGACGATACACATGACGGCACAGACGAAGCTGACGATGCGGCAATATCGGGACGAAGCCGACTATTGGGCGATCCGGGGTTTCTTGCGCGACGTCTACTTGCGAAACGATCGGACGGAACACTCGTGGCAAGTGGCACGACTCGATTGGTGGCGTTGGCACGGGATCGCAAACCTGGGCGACGGGAAGCTCGAGACAGACGTCTTCTTGTGGGAGGCGCAGGACGGCGAGCTGGCCGCCGTCCTCAACAGCGAGGGGGCGGGACACGCGTTTCTGCAGGTCGATCCGCGCTACCGGAGCGTCGCGCTTGAGGATGAGATGGTCTCGCTCGCGGAGGAGCACCTGGTCGGGGTTGGAAAGACGTCCGGCCGTCCGTACCTGTGCGTGTCCGCTCAAGACCGCGATGTGCCGCGCGTAGAGCTGCTCGAAGGCCGGGGATACGTGCGCCGCGGAGACTGGCAGGAAGTGCAGCGCAAGCGTGATTTGTCACTGCCGATCCCCACGCCGCCGCTCGCGGAGGGATACCGGATCCGCGCGATGCTCGCGGACGACGAGGACCGCGCAAGGCGGAGTTGGGCCAGCTGGCGAGCGTTCCACCCCGACGAGCCCGACGACAAATACGAGGGCTGGGAGTGGCTCAAGAACACAGAGCGCGCGCCCCTGTACCGTCGCGATCTCGACCTCGTGGCGGAGGCGCCGTCCGGTGAGATCGCCTCGTTCGCCACGGTCTGGTACGACGACGTCACGCGTGCCACATACTATGAGCCGGTAGGCACCATGCTTGAGCACCAACGCCGGGGGTTGGCGAAGGCCGTCATTGCTGAGGGCATGCGGCGTGCGAGAGAGATGGGCGCGCTCGTGGCGACGGTCGGGGGCGGCGGAGAGTCGAATCCTCCCGCCGAGCTGCTCTACGCCGGCTTGTTCGGCAAGAGCGGCGTTAGCGCGACCGCATGGGTGAAGTTCCTGGACGTCGGTGCCGCGTAGTTGGGCGCGGATTCCCGTGCACGAAGGCGAGAAGCCGGGCTTCCTTACACCGCGTGGCGGTAGAAGAGCCGCTTCGCGAGCTCAGCCGCGGCGAAATAGAGGATGACGATCGCGCCGATGAGAGGTAGGAACGCGAGGGGAAGCGGCTGGAAGCCGAACAGGCGCCCCAGTGGTGTCCACGGTATGGCGAACGTGGCGGCGACGACGGCGAGCGTCGCCGTGAGCAGCGTGGCGCTCGGTCGGCTCCTGACGGCCGCCCTCCGGGTACGCATGACCAGGACGATCAGCGCCGCTGACGCGACGGACTCGAGGAACCATCCCGTGCGGAACGCGCTCTCCGAAAGTCGGAACAGCAGGAGGAGCACGCCGAACGTCATGAAGTCGAACACCGAGCTCAGAAGACCGAAAACCATCATGAAACGGCGAATGAACCGGATGTCCCACCGCCGCGGACGCTCGACGGACTCAGGATCGACCGTGTCTGAGGCGATCGTCATCTCGGGCAGATCCGTGAGAAGGTTCATGAGCAGGATCTGTCGTGGCAGGAGAGGCAAGAAGGGTAGGAAGAGCGACGCGCCCGCCATGCTGAACATGTTCCCGAAGTTCGCGCTCGTGGCCATGAAGACGTACTTGAGCGTGTTCGCGAAGGTGGCGCGTCCCTCCTGGATCCCGGCGGCAAGCACGCCGAGATCCTTCTCCAGGAGGACGATGTCGGCCGCTTCCTTGGCCACGTCGACCGCGTCGTCGACGGAGATGCCGACGTCCGCAACGTGAAGAGCGGACGCGTCGTTGATGCCGTCGCCGAGGAACCCGACGACGTGACCGGCCTTCCGCAGCGCCAGAATGAGACGCTCCTTCTGGTTCGGCTCAACCTCGGCGAACACGTTTGCGGTCTCAACGCGCCGAACGAGCGCTTCGTCGCCCGTTTCGCGCAGCTCAGAGCCGGTTACGACGTGCGGGTCTGCAAGGCCCACGGCGGCGGCGGTGTGGAGGGCGACGAATCGGTTGTCGCCGGTCACGATACGGAGTGACACGCCGAGGGACGCGAGCCGCTCCAGCAGATCCCGCGCGCCCGGCTTGGGCGGATCCGAGAGCGCGACGAACCCGAGGAACGAGAGGTCTGACTCGTCGTCCTTTCTGACGCGCGTGGCGGAGCCGACGTCCTTGATGGCGACGCCGAGGACGCGCAGCCCGCGACCGGAGAGCTCGGCGTACTTCGACTCGATGTCCTTCCGCACGCTGTCGAGCGGGATCGTGGTGCCGTTGGCGAGTTCGGCCGTGGCACACGCTCCGAGAAGCGGGGCGACGGCGCCCTTGGCGACGAGCACGTGGTGACCGTCGTGCGTAGCCAGGATGCTCAAGCGCTTCCGCACGAAGTCGTAGGGGATCTCGTCGAGCTTCTCCGCCTCGAGCGGGCGATTTCCCCAGGCCTGCGCGAGCGCCGCATCGATAGGGTTCGAGAACCCCGTTTGCAGGCGAGCGTTGAGAGTCGCGTAGAGGAGGGTCCGCTCGCTGGGGGTGCCGTCGGCGGCCAACGTCGCTTCGAGCTCCATTCGTCCCTCGGTGAGGGTCCCCGTCTTGTCCGAGCAGAGGACATCCATGCTGCCGAAGTTCTCGATCGAGGCCAACCGCTTCACGATGACGCGTTGCCTGGCCATGCGACGCGCGCCGTGGGACAGGTTCACGCTGATGATCGCGGGGAGGAGTTGCGGCGTGAGGCCGACGGCGAGGGCGAGCGAGAAGAGGAGCGAGTCGAGAACAGGACGGTGGAAGGTGACGTTGACGGCGAACAGGGCGAGGACGAGAAAGAGCGTGATCTCCAAGAGAAGGTGGCCGAGGCGGCGGACGCCGCGCTCGAAGTCCGTTTCCGGCGGTCGCAGTCTCAAGTGATGCGAGATTCGGCCGAACTCGGTGGCCAGGCCTGTGGCGACGACGACAGCGGTCGCGGTTCCGCTGACCACGTGGGTGCCCATAAACAAGGCGTTCGTTCGGGCGGCGAGTGGTGTCGCGGCCGGGAGGACACCGCTCTGCTTCTCTGCGGGGAAGGTCTCCCCCGTGAGACTCGCTTCGTCGACGAACAAGTCCTTGGACTCGAGGATCAGGCCGTCCGCGGGGATCACGTCGCCCGCATGGAGTCGAACGACATCCCCGGGGACGACGTCCTCGACGGGGATGTCCTCTTCGCTTCCGTTGCGAACGACGGCCGCGCGAACGCGGACGAGGTCGAGCAGCTTCGCAACCGCCTGCGTTGCGCCCCGCTCTTGCCAGAATCCGAGGAGCGCGCTCGCAAGGACGATGCCGAGAATGATGGAAGCGTTGGTGATGTCGCCGAGGCCGAACGAGAGGATGGAGGCTCCGACGAGTACAAGCGTGATTGGGCTCTTGAACTGCGCGGCCAGCAGAGCGAGCGACCCCGCTCGCTTCGCCTCATGGAGGTGATTGGGCCCCGAAGTTGCCAGCCGGAGTTCCGCCTCCTGCGAGTTCAGGCCGGCAGGAGTTGTGGCGAGTTTCTCGAAGGCGCGGTCCACCGGGTGAGCCCAGAATGCATCGGGCGCCGCGCCTTGTTCCGCCTCCGTCTTGGGTCGTAGCTCTACCCCTGCTCTCACATCTGTCATTCTACGGCCAGGACGGCACGAGAAGGCAAGCGCCGCACTCGCTGCAACGCCACCCCAAGCCCGCTGCTTCGGGTGCAGCCGTGGATCGGGCGTCCGGCCTCCGCGTACACCAGGTGTGCATGCGTGCGCTGGTCTAGCGGTCGTGGTCTAGGGCATCCGCCGTGGCGGTCTCCGCTCGTGACCTCGGAGGGGAGATCCTCTATCCTGGATTTATGCAGACCCGTTCTCGTGCGTTCGCCGGCCGCATCGACCTCGTCGCGATGACCGCGCTTGCCGTCCAGTTCCCGAACGACAACCTCCATGTGGTGGACCTCCCGTACCGCCTTGCGTCGTGGGCGCTCGATGACCCGGGGAACGTGGCGTTGTGGTTCGATAGCCGCGAGCGACTGGCTGCGTGGGCAGTCCTGCAGGCGCCGTTCTGGGAAATGGACATCGCTACTCGCCCCGACGCCGAGGCGGACCTCTTTCCTAGGGCCCTCGAATGGGCCCAAGCCAAGGCGCGTGCCGCGCGAGGGACCACGCATGAGCGCCCTTCTTGGTACGTTCATGTCTTCGGCGATCAGACGGAGCGCCTACGCGCACTCGAGTCGGCAGGTTTCGCCTGTCAGGCCGACGTGGGAGAGGACTCGTGGTCCCGGGTTCTTCTCCAGAGGACGGGAGCAGTCCCTGCGCAGGAGCCGACCCCGCCGGGGTTCACGATTCGCCCGCTCGCTGGAGCCGCGGAGGTCGATGCCTACGTCGATGTCCATCGGGCGGCTTTCGAAACGAAGAACATGACTCCGGCGTGGCGGTCGCGGACTCTCACGGCCGCCCACCACCTCAGCGAGGCCGATCTCGTCGCCGTGACGCAGGATGGGAGCCTGGCGGGATTCTGCGTTGGGTGGCTTCTCCTCGGTGAGCCTGCACTGGGCCAGATCGAGCCGCTCGGTGTCCTCTGGGACCACCGTGAACTCGGCCTTGGAGCGGCGCTCCTGACCGAGTGCGTTCGACGACTCATGGCGCGCGGTGCGGCCGCGGTGCTCGTCGAAACCGACACGTATCGCACGCCAGCGTTGGGGCTCTACGAGAGCGCGGGCTTCGAGGTGGTACGGGATGTGCTTATCTACCGCGAGGACATCGAGGTTGAGTAGCCGGCTGCGCTACTCCGCGCGGGTGCGCGGTTGACGGCGCGAGCGCTCGTACAGGGCGATCGCTACCGCAGTCGGCAAGCTCAACGAGTCGACGCCGTCCGTCTGTGGGATGGCGACGCTCGTTCCAAGCTCGTGGAAGGTCTCGGGGAGCCCGCTTGACTCATTGCCGAAGACAAGGGAGCACGGCGAGTCGAACCGAACTCGTTCGATCGGGACGCGGCCGTCGGTCATGAGGGAGTACGTCGAGCGAGCGAAGCGGTCTGCATAGGCGTCGAAGGAGTCGACGTACTCGAACGAGATGCGGAACAGCGCTCCCATCGAAGCGCGCACGGCCTTCGGATCGAATGCGTCAGCGGCAGGGCGCACCAGAGCGAGGTCGTTGAAGCCGAATCCGACCATGGCGCGCGCGATCGTGCCCAGGTTGCCCATGTCGGCCGGGGCGACGAGGACGACGTGGTCGGCGGCCGGATCGAGTTCCATCACGTACTTCCGAAAGACGCCGATCGCGAAGTGGCTGTCCCGCGGTGTCAGCCGCTCGATCGTACGGTCGTCGGTCTCGATGGGGATTCTGCGGGCGGCGCACGCGGCATGGATCTTCGCTACACCTTCGTTGGCGCCTCCACGACTCGACACAAGCACGCGCTCCACGTCTCCCGGGCGCGCCGTGAGGAGCTCGAGCGTCGCGAAGACGCCCTCCGCGTACGACACGTCGGATTCCTTGCGATACCTCGTCAACCTCGGCATGGATCCCATTGTAGAGGAGCTCGGAGTCGCGCACGATACATGTTGAAAGGGGGCACGCGCCGTTGATCGCTGAAGTTCCCGCCCTATCGCGAAACGCCCTGATTTCCCTGTTCGAAGGCCACCTCCGAGATCGGGCGTTCATCGACTGCGTCCTGGAAGGGCATTTCGGGACGGCACGAGCCGACGATGCAGCCAATCCGACCGTCGCACGCCTTGACTGCGGACCGTTCACGGCGTTCGCCGGCGACCCCACGTCAGAAGCCGCGGAGGCTCTTGTGCGCTGCGCTCCAATTGATTGGGTCACGCCGGAGACCGGCGAGTGGCGCGCTTTCCTCGAACGAACTTTCGGCAGGCGCATTCGAGCGATTCCGTTCGTGACGCTGTCGTCTGCGTCGCTCGACGTGGCCGTGCTGGAGCGTCATACGCGATCCGTGGCGGAAGGGTACGAGCTTCGCCGTCTCGACGCCGCGCTTGCCGAGCGTCTGCTGGCGGACATGAAGAAGGACTGGCTGCTCGAGTCGTATCGGTCGCTCGACGACTTCCTCCGTCGGGGAGCGGGCTACGTCGCGACGCACGAGGGGCGGGTCGTGGGAAGTGCAACGTCGGCGGTCACGAGCGCCCGCGCAATCGACATCGACATCGAGACGGCGGCGGCGCACCGCCGGAAGGGGCTTGCGACGGCCGTCGGGGCTGCCCTGGTTCTCGAGTGTCTTGTCCGCGGCCTCGAACCTCTGTGGCTTGCTTCGAACGAGGTCTCGTGTTGTCTCGCGGAGAAGCTCGGCTACACCCGCGTCGATCAATACGAGACGCTTGAAATCGCGCAGTGAGCGCCGCGGGTTCCGGTTGCGGGTCCGTGTGTCGGTAGAACACCCTCTTCGTCAGCCCGACCGTCGCGGAGAGGAGGACAGCGATCACCGCGTGGAAGCGGCTGGCAAAACAGTGCCCCGCGCCGGGGCAGTCGCTGGGGTGCCGAGACCGCACTACGACTTGCCGCCGGAGGCTCGCGAAAGCCGCTGCACGACAACGTTCATGGACGGGAACGGGATCTCGATTCCCTCTCGCTCGAACCGCTGCTTCGCCTGCTCGAGGAGGTCGTAGTGGACCTCGTAGGTCGCGTCCATCGTGGCGCACCAAGCGCGGAGGCTGAGTCGAACCCCCGACGCACCGAGCTCGGTGACCGGACAGCCGATCACTTCCAACACGTGGGGATGTGCGGTCGCCAGCTCGATGAGAATCGAGCGAGCGCGATCGATGTCGGCACGGTAGCTGATCGTGAATGGAATCGTCACGACGACGCGGGCGTCCACAGCGCTCAGGTTGATGCTGACCTGCGTGGTCATCAGGCTGTTGGGGATGACGATGCGGCGGTTGTCGTACGTCCGAAGGATCGTATACCCGAGTGTCAGGCTTTCCACGAACCCCATCTCTAGCCCCGTTGGAGCGGCCACTTGCACCTGGTCGCCGACGCGGAACGGGTGGTAGAGCAGAATCGCGACCCCGGCGGCGAGGTTCCCCAGAGTGTGCTGCGCGGCGATGCCGAGGACGACCGAGACGACGCCCACGCTCGCGAGGAGGGGAGTTCCGAGATGACGGAGGGACGGGATGATATGGGCGTACAGTGTGAGCGCGACTAGGTAGATGCCGATCTGCGCCAATTGGCCCACGAACGAGGCGCCTGATCGGGCAGCGCGGCTGTCGCCGTGCTGCCTTGCGGATCTTCGCAACGCCACCTTCACCGTGCGGGCGACGAGCCACGCCGTGGCGAAGAGGATGACGGCGTAGAAGACCGCCCCCAGCATCGTGCCGGGGTTCGGCAAGTCGTGAGCCAGACGCTGAATGGTCGTCACTCGCACCTCCGGGAACCCTTGGGCTCGTGGCCAGTATAGCGCGGAGGGATCGCATCCGAGGCCGGGAAGCGCCATGCCCCGTTGACCCGGCGTGCGGTGGGGTTCATGATGGTTGCGGGCAAGAGAAGGAGGGCAACATGCGGAGGGCGGCGCTGGGGCTCTTGTGTGTACTCGCCGTTGTAGTCGGCGGATGTTCTCTGTCTGACAGCGGCATCCTGTATGAGGAGACGTGGTCGGACGCGGCCACAACGGAGTGGTACACCGGCGACTCTGAACTCAATACCGTGTGGATCGAGGACGGACGGTACCATGACCTCGTCAAGCAGGCCACGACGATGATGAACTGGAACTCGGACGCAGGGACGTTCGCGAACGCACAGTTCGACGTCGACGTCAAGCATGAAGCGGGAACGAACAACCTATCGGCGGGAGGACTCGTCTTCCGGTTCACCGACGTGGAGAACACCTACATCTTCCAAGTGAGCGCCTCCGGGTACTTCCGCGTGGGGAGATGGGTCGCGGACGTGTGGACAACCATCGTGAACTGGACGGCCTCGGACGCGATCCACACGGGAACTGACGAGGAGAACCACTTGACTGTGCTCGCGGACGGCACGTCGCTCACGTTCCTGATCAACCGCACCGAGGTCGCCGAGATCACGGACGCTTCTTTCTCGACAGGATACGTTGGGGTTACGGTTCAGGCATTCGATGAGAACGTTGACGTCGAGGAGTCGTTCGACAACCTGGTCGTGCGCAAGCTGTAAGACCTTGCGGGGAGCGGCGTTCCGCGGGAGGATCCCGCCTCCCGTTCCTAGTCGTCTTGCGGATTGACGCTCCGATAGCGCCGCGCGATCTGGCCTGCGAAGTCAGCCATCGAGACGCGTAGGGCCTGGGGCCGCAGGACCTCGACAGCGCCCCCGAACGCCAGCAAGTTCCGCCGCGCTTCTTCGAAGTAGGAGAAGCGTGCGCCGATTTCAACCCACTCGTCGGTCTCTGTTGCCGGCAGAGGGAAGACCCCGCGGCGCTCACCAAGCGCGTCCTGCACGTATCGCAGAGCATCCTTGCGCACGCGGAGGCGGACGTCGAACCCCGGCCGGGACGCTTCCTGTTCCTCCCGCCACGTCTGCCAGAAACAGTCAAGGGCGAAGCCACTCGGTCTCTCGAAGCGTTCGTCCTCAGCCGTCGCCTTGTGAATGTCGGACACAGCGTCGATGCGCACGTGGCCATCCTCTCCGGCCCAGACGAGGTACCACACACCGGCCTTCGCCACGAGACCGTAGGGGGCGACTCGTCGCTGAGTTGTCACGTCGAATCGTCTGACGAAGGCCACACGGACCCAACGATCCTCCATCGCCGCCTGATGGAGCAGGGACAGGAACCCGACGGGGCGGGCGCGCTTCGTCCAGGGGAGGGAGTCGATCACGATGCGCTGCCCCAGACGACTCATGGCCGCCCGTTGCGACTCCGGCAGCGCCGCGGTGAGCTTCAGGCGTGCGGCGCGGAGCTGGTTGGAGAGCCCCAGATCCTCGAGCGGCTTGTGGATGCTCGACAGGAATAGAGTGGCGATCTCATCGCTCGTGAGTTGGGTCAGCGTGTTGCGGTACTCGTCGTGGAGATAGCAGCCCCCGTGCGGCCCGCGATCGGTGTACACGGGGAACCCGGCAACGCGGAGCGCATAGAGGTCGCGAAGGATCGTGCGTTGGGATACCTCGAACTCCTCCGCTAGGCGGTCGGTCGTCGATCGGCCGCGCGTCTGAAGAAAGAAAAGAATCGACAGCAATCGATCGGCTCGCACGGCATGCCTCCTTGGGCACGACATTGTACAAAGATGACACGAGATGTCATGAATGGCAGCCACACTGATTCGACAACCAGAGGAGGCCAGATGACGAAAAGGGTTGAGAAGCGTCCTGTACGCCTGGAACTAGCGAAGACCGAGGATGCCGGACGCCTTGCGATCATCCAGGGGCGAGCGTTTCTGACGGAGCTAGACCACGCGTCGGCGGAAGACCAGAAGAGGCTGCGCGAGCTTCAGGATCCACCGCTCGGGCCTCCCGACATCATGGACGTGAAGCAGACCGCCGAGTGGATCCAGTCTCCGGAGTGCGTGTACTACAAGATCCTGCTCGGCGACTACATCGTGGGAGGAGTGCTCGTCGCCGCGGACGCGGAGAAGTACCACATGGAGAACTTCTGGCGGATCTTCATCGAGCCGATGTATCAAGACCGGGGTATCGGCGAGGAGGCGATGCGCCAGATCTTCCGGCTTCACCCGAACGTCAGGCGATGGCGTCTCGGCACGCCGGAGTTCCACGCGAAGAACCGTCACTTCTACGAGCGAATGGGGTTCACGTACTTGGAGACGTGGAAGCCCGCGCACACGTGGTTCCGCTCCGTGGAGTACGAGAATGTGCTGCCGCAGGAAGAGCGGTTGAAGCTGTAGTCTGAAAGCGGACACGCGCGGAGCCGCAGGGGGCGAGTGAGTCACCGCGGCTCCGTGTCGGAGGAGGAGCGAGAATGCCATTGACCGACGTTCGAATCATCGATCTGCCCCCGATGCGCGTCGCAAGCGCGCTTGGCTATGGACGGCATCCGGAAGACGAGGCGGTCGGGAAGATCGTGCGTTTCGCAGAGAGCATCGGGCTACGCGTCGGCGGTCCCGACTACCGGACTTTCGGATTCAACAACCCGGACCCTTCTCCGGGAAGCCCAAACTACGGCTACGAGATCTGGCTCGTCGTCGGCCTCGATGTCGAGGAGTCGCCGCCGATTGAGATCAAGCGCGTCGCGGCCGGCAAGTATACGGTGATGCGGTGCGTCGGCCTCGGGCACATCGGCGAGCGGTGGCGTGCACTCTCCGCCTGGGTCGAGGAGAGTCCGTACAAGCGTCCAGCCCGTGGCGGCCGCTGGCTCGAAGAGCCGCTGAGCCCTGGAGAGTCCGACCGGGCGAAGTGGGTCTTTGACCTGTACCTGGAGGTCGCTCCCTAGGAACCGACGGGTGGGCGCAAATCCACGGGTCGCCGCCGTGCGGTCGTTGCTGACCGCTCGGAACGCTGTGGTCTCTGAGCTCGGCTCTGGTGATGAATGTCTCTTCACAGCCTAAACACCGCCTTGTCCTCTGACGCGCGTTGACCACGGGGGGGAAGCGGAACGATGCCCTCGGCCGACGACATCGGCTGGCGAATGAGAGAGGAGGAAGACGCATGAATACTCTGGGACGACCGGGCGTTCTGACGTTTCGGCATGACGTGATGGAGGGCTCGCCCTACAAGGCGGGGCAATGGCAGGGCCGAGCGATGGCGGGCGCGGACTGGCGGGGCGCGTTCTCTGCCGGCCCCCCCGACATGAAGTACTACTCGCCGGAAGAGGGGAAGACGGCGCTCCGGGTTGTGGAGAAGCACTGTCCCGGCATCGCCGAGGAGATCCGCGGGGCGTCGGATGCGACTGGCATTCCGATCGAGAAGATGACGTTCCTCGGGGCGTGTCATATGGTAGACGGGAAGCGCATTCCGACTCTCTGGTCGAGCGGGGGAGTCTCGCCAGATCGCGCGACGTCAGGCGGCTGCAGCCACTTCTACCTGCCGAGAAGGCTGAGTCCGGAGGGTCACGTTCGTCTTGGCGCGAACTACGACTGCCACCCACAGATGCAGGAGCTCCGCCTCTGCACGACGCGCATCGAAGGGAAGGCTGGCCACATCAGCTTTTCCGACACCGTCTTTGGCCGGGTCTCAGGACTGAACGAGCACGGTTTCGGACTCACAAGTTCACTCGGCTCGCCCTTGTCGCGCGTGGAGGTCGCCGGGCTTCCGTATTCGATCGTGTCGCGAATCCTGCTCGACCGGTGCCGCTCCGTGTCCGAGGCCCTCGATGTGCTGGAAGGGCTGCCCATCGCCTGGTACTCAAACTACATCCTTGCGGATCAGTCAGGGGAAGCCGCGCTCGTCGAGATCGCGTGCTCCGATAGGGCGGTGCGGAAGTTTGCGTCGGGCGAGGCTCCAGCGCTGTTCGCGACCAACCACTACGTTCTGCCGGAGATGGACGCGTACTCGGAGCTGCGGATGCGGCAGTCGGTCCGACGGCGTGAGTTCCTCCGCAAGCGGCTCGAGAAGGCGGAGGAGCCCATCGCGCGCCCTCACGACCTCCTCGCCGCGCCGTATCCCGACGGGCTTTGCGTGTCGTACTACGACGACGGCCTCGGGACGCTGGACTCGCTGGTCCTCGACCTCGATGCCCTAACCGCCGACGTCTCGTTCGGCCCTCCAAGCCTCAACCCGTGGCGCACGTTCGATCTCAACACGCCGGCAGGCTCGACCTTGTATACGGCGAGGATCGAGACGAGGTCGGCGCCTGTGGGGTTCTGGAGGGCAGACGACCAGAAGGACTGATCCGCAGGCCGTGGCCGCCCTCGCGGACATCATCGGCCGATCGGGCGTGGCTCGGCCAGTAAGCACCGCCGACCGTGCGAAGAATCTGCCCTGAGTCGTCGCCACGAACAGGGCGAGCCGCGTGACGACCGTCGTAGAACAGGTTGCCGGCGAGCTGCTCCTCAAACCTCGCCACGCGCGGCTCCAGCAAGCCGAGCTGGCGACCGATCGACCCGCACAGGGCGGCGGTCGGTCGTCTTCCTCGTTCGGCCGTCGCCTCGGACTGCGGGGGGCGACATAGGCCGCCGGGCGCCCACAGCGAGCAGCAGTCGCGGCCACGGGGGGCCGGGGACTCGCGGAGTCTCCGGCCCCGCCCGGGTCAAGCCTCTCTCTGTTGCACGATAGCTGCGACAAGCGGACCGTACCCGCGCGCGGCCGCCATCGTCAGGAGTCGCTGTTCGCAACCGCGAACATCGGAAAGAAACTGGGCGCCGTCAGCCTCCGCGGAGACGACGCCCGCGTAGACACGCAAGTGCGGAGGAAGTCCCCACTCCTTCTGCGGGTTGGCCAGAATGATGCCGCGGTAGCCGAGCCCGACTCCTGCGCGGCGCTCCTCGGCCGGAGGGAGATCGCGGAGAAGAAGCGCAAGCTCGCGACACTCGTCCTCGGTGAGCAACCACCTTGGATTCGGCCTGCCGCTGTACACGTCGAGTTCCGCGATCATGGTCGGTCCCACATCATTCGCCCGGCGAGCGCTCCAGCCGCCCTCGCTCGCTCCTATCGTACTCGCGTCCCGGCTGGAACCCAGAGGTAGCCGCAGAACACCGTGTACGGACCTCGGTTGCAGTTCTGTGGGGTGCGTTGTGTACCGTCGATCGGGTTTCCGCTCTGGTCCTTGTTCTGCACGGCCGTGCCGCCGGGCTTGTGGCTCCAGGACCCAGACGCGTCCTGGCGATACCAATGGTAGTCACACCCAGGCGGCCAGATAGCCAGGGCGACATACGCATTCCGTGCGACGCAGTTGCTCCGCAGACCGTCCCACTTGGCTGCCGCAGACACATGGCTGCAGTCGATTGCGGTGTATAGGTGGCCGGAGATCCTTCCGGGCTGGGCGAAGGTGTCGCTGCGGTAGTTTGTGGCGTAGTTGTAGCAGTTGTTGTACGGACGCACGTTCGGGGCATTCCAGAACGCCGGGTTGTACGGAGGGTTGATCTTGATGCACACGGGAGGGAAGGGGCCGGGGAACGGAGGTAGTGGGAACCCGCGGTCGGCATCCTCCTCAGGCTCCAATTCCCTGACTTCCTCGCTTCCCGGAGGTTCCTCCGGCGCCTTCCCCTGCTTCCTCAACTGCACGACGTCTTCCACGTACGCCAAGAGCGAGGGGTCGACCGCGTTCCTGCCCGTGGAGAGAAGCCAGCGAACGGCGTCGTCCGTTTCGTCTGCCGTGAGCGGCCGGCCGGCTCCCTTCGGGGCTCTGTGGTCCGCGCGGAGCAGACCCCCTACACGGAAAGAGGATGGAGTTCCCTCGGGTAGTTGGTCATCCCGCGTCGCCGAGACAATGAGGCCGCGGTAGCCTAGCACGCCTTCAGCGGCGTCCTCGGGCGCGATGAAGCGCTCCGATATGCGGTGCAAAAGGCTCGCGGTTTCTTCCTCGGAGAGCCGCCACTGCGGGTTGGGCCTCCCGGAGAAGACGTCAAGCGTGACAATCACGTGCACCTCCTTTGCCCGATCGCCTTCCGGATCGGGATCAGACACAGGACCGGCATGGCCGGACTAGAACAGCGACGGCCGTCTCCTGAACCCGGGCGACCACCTCCTTGCGCAGGGTTGCGCCGTCACGCGCTGCGTCCCGGCGGTCAGTCGGCGCATCTCAACGGCCGGGGAAGGGCCATGAGGACGCCGGCTAGGAGGGGAGCACATGGCATGAGCGACAAGCCCAACAAGGACGAGAACTGGTAAGGGCATACATCCTCAGAGCAGACAGGATAGCTACACCTGTCAACCCAATCAAGCCGAGAGGGGGCCAACAACGCGGAGACACCCAATCACCGGAACGTGGCATCAGTTCATCTGGGCGGGCGACGCCGCTTGGTTGTACCTCTGCGAGATACGGCGAAGAGGAGCCCGAGCTCAGGGCGAAGGGCCGGCGGCTCTCGTCCCGGAAGAGGGCCGGACAAGTGGCGTCATCACCCCGGGGGCGGGATCGTGGGAGAGCCGGTCTCAGGCCGTGCCAGCGCGAGGCGGAAGGTTCGACCTCTGCGAGTTCGGGAAGACACGGTGAAGCCAACGGTGGTAGCGATCCTGGCGATGCCCTCGGCCGACATCTCATGACCTCTCCAGGAGACGCCGTATCCCGTTCGGAGTGTCTGGCTCGGGAGACTGACACGCACAGGGACGACGAACGTCTTGGGCGAGTGTGCCCCGGGCTCCGGAATCTCGACGTCCCAGATATGAAGTGTCCCGCCGGGCGCGAGGATGCGGTGAGTCTCCGTGAGCACGGCCGATCGATCGGCGGCCGCGACGTACATGAGGAAGAAGAATGCGGTGGCCGCCTCGAACGACTCATCCGGAAACGGCAGATTGCGCGCGTCGCCGACTACCTTGATCGGTCCGGCTGGGGTTTCGTCGAGCTCATCCTTCCGGATGTCGACGGCCACGACTTGATGCCCGCGCAGCCGTCCGATCACGCCTTCGCCCCCGCCGCCGAGATCGAGAATCAGATCTCCATTGCGGAACGCGTCCTCGACGCGCACGGTCTGCGGGGCGACGCAGTGCACCCTCCGGCTGAATCTCGCTCCGAGTGCCATGAGTCTCCAAGCAAGATCGTTCATCCACGCCTCCTGGCTCGTACGTCGCTTGGTGAGTCATGTTGGTTCAGCGAGCTCTACTTCCGGCTTCAGCTGCGACCGCTCTCGACGTTCTCGCCCGGACCTTCCGCACGATGCGTTGGAGTCGGCGGCACGGGCTCGGCGACAGGCGTGATGCGCACCGGCTTGTCCTAGTAGAGCGGGTGGGAAGCCAAGAAGTCGCGCACGACAACGACGCCGCTGTCGCGGTTGGTCAGAACGATGACCACGTACCCTGTGTCGACGTACATGTCGAGGAAGCTGTTGACGCCCGGGAAACTGCCGCCGTGACCGACGACGCGCTGGCCGTTCAGGGTCTTGTCTTGGAAACCGTACGCGTACCAGCGTGTCTCATCCTCGGTCTGAACCTTCCCTTTCAACAGGAGCTTCGTGTTGGTTGGGCTCAGGAGGCGATTCGCAAGAAGGGCCTGGCTGAACGCGAGAAGGTCGTGAACGGTGGAGTACCCACCTCCGTCCGAAGCTCCGCGCTCCGGCAGCACAAAGGTATTGTCCCGCCAATCGGTCGTTCTCTCCAGGTTTTCGTTCAGTGTCGTGTAGCCCAGGGCCGTGTTCGGCGGAAGGGCGTCGAGCGTGAACGAGCCTGTGTTTCTCATGCCGGATGGTTCGAAAATGTGCTCACCCACGTAGTCGTAGTAGTCGCAGCCACAGATCTTCTCGATCACGAGCCCGAGGAGGATGTAGCCGGAGTTGCTGTAGCTGTACTGGCTGCCCGGCGTGAACTCGAGCGGCTGATTGATGAAGAGAGGCACGTAATCGGCGACGCTGCGAAGGGCCATCCGCAGGTCCATGTAGTCCGGACACGCCATCCAGTCGGCGACGCCCGCGGTGTGGGTGAGCAACTGGTGAATCGTGACGCGGCGGGCGACCTCTTGGTTCGGATAGTCGGGAAGGACCTCACTCAATCGGGCATTCAGGCGGAGCGTCCCTTGCTCGACGAGTTGGAGAATCGCTACCCCGGTGAACATCTTGCCCATCGACGCGATCTCGAACCGTGTGTCCAGTGTGTTTGCCGCACCACTCGCCCGGTCGGCCAGACCGTAGGCCTTCTCGAACACAGCCTTCCCTTCGTGTGCAACGAGGACCGCGCCCGAGAACTGGTCGTCCGCCGCGAGCGCGTCGAGGTAGCTTCCCAGGTCGCGGAGAACGCTCGACGAGACCGGTGACGCCACAGGCACCGTCCAAACCGTTGCGAGTAGGGCGAGTACGATGCCGCAACCAGCGGCGATTCCTGGGAGCGCGGAATGGGATGAGCGGGTGCGCTCGTTCTCTCGGCCGTTCCACATCTTGGCTGCCTCCTTCTGCCGTAACAGTCGCTTGACCGGTCATTTGTTTGAGGACCTCGTCGATCCCGGGAGCGACGCCCTCCCCCCAGCCCATGGGCGAGATCTCAAGTTTGGACCGGGCTCGGAAGGGTCGCGCGCCGGCCCTAGAGGCGGGCGCTCATGAGCAGGAAGGGCAGCGCGTCGCCCTCCGCGCCCGGGTCCTCCCACGCGCCGTCGGTGTCGAAGCGCATGACAACGACAAGCTTCAACTCCGGCACGATAACGAGCGAATGGACGCCAAGCCCCGTGTGGAGGTAGGCGCTCGCGCCGAGCGCCTGGGCGGCGGGAGAGCCGGCGGGGATCGTCTTCCACAAGTAGCCGTAGCCGACCCCGCTCGCGGCGTCCTCGATGGAGTACGTCTGAGTGCTTTCCTCGATCCAGTCCTTGGGAATGATCTGCTGGCCGCGCCACGTTCCTCCCTGCTGGAAGAGGATCCCGAAGCGAAGCATGTCTCGCGCGCTCATCCGGAAGGAGTACGCAGGGTGCATCGACTTCTCGGCCTCGAGTTGGTATTCGCAGTTGGCGGGAGCGAAGTCCTGCATGCCGAGGGGGATGGCGATCTCCTTCTCGAACGCCTCGAAGACGCCGAGTCCGGTCAGGTGGTTGAAGATCGTGCCGAGAGCGTTGAAGTCCCAGTTGTTGTAGTAGAAAAACGTGCCGGGTGCATGGCTTCCGCGGGCGGGACGTGCTGCGCTCATCCCTTCCGTCTCGGCGGCGGCCTCGTGGTAGATTCCCGAGCGAGACTGGAGGAGCTGCCGGATCGTCGCGGTCTTCTCCTCGGCCGTCAGGCGTGGCGGGATGTCGTCGATCCCGAGGGTTTTCAACGTCGCGTCGAGGTCGATCTCTCCTCGAGCCACGTGGATGCCGTAGAGGGCGCCAAGAAAAGGCTTGCGGATCGAGTGGCAGCGGTAGTTGTACGTCGAGTTGCCCCACTCGTGGAAGACCTTCCCGTCGTAGGCAAGCATGACTGCGGTGTATCCGAGTTTTGCGGCCGCCTCGTCGAAGGCCTGAAGCCTCTCGAACGACCAGCCGACCTCCTCGGGCGACACCACCTCGAGTTCGTCCCAGGCTGGGACCACAGGCCCGTACGCGGCAAGGCACACGACCAGGGTGGGCAATCCTGCCAGAAGCAACGTAAAGCGCCGCCGCGGGCGGCGAGGACATCCCCCCCCACATGGAAAACCGCCGCCTCCTGCTCCGACCCGTTGTCTAGTGCTGAAGCCCCAGAGACTCCCGGAATGACGGACCGACATACCCCTCCAATAGATGCAACCTACCGCCGACGCCCGTGGCGGCTTGCACTGCGGGAACTGCGCGCTCGCCGGAAGCTCAGGATTGGGCGGGGCGCAGTCGGCCGAGTCTATCGTGTTTGCCGTTGGCATTCTAGACGAGCGTGCGTTCGCCTGTACCGAGGAGGGCTCATCTTCTCCTGAGTCAGCGCTCGTTGGGACGCGTGAACGCAAAGACCGGCGCCCGAGTGCGGGCAACGAACCCTTGGCCTAGAGGCCGAGAGAGGTTACCTGGTACTTGAACGCGTATCCGGCCTTCGTCGTCTCATTCTCTATGAAGGTTCTCACCTTCGAGACGTCGAACGCGTAGCTGTACTGCGCCCCGAACAGCTTGGACTGCTCTTCGATCGTCCCTTCCCGCTGCCCTGCGCCGGTCTTGTAGGTCTCCTTCTTGAATCCGAGTCCTGGACTGAGGTCGTCACCGCCCGAATAGGCGCCGGAGCCTGACTCCCTGAGCATCTCTGTGAAGCGAAGCTCCTTCTTGTCCTCGTCGATCCGGAACCTCGCGCTGTAGGTGAGCTTCTTCTTCGAGAGAAACGCCTTCCGCTCGGCGACCGTGAACTCCACCGAGTAGACGCCCCGCTTCTCGCTCAGCGTCGCGGGGATTCCCGCGAGGAACCTCTTGATGTCATCGATCTGCATGATCCACCCTCCCTCCGTCACCGGGAAGGAAGGGATGATACCGCAGAGGGGAGCGCGAGGTTTGGTTCGGAAGGGGAGACACGGCTTCAGACTGGCCTAGGCTGGCTCAGGCAGGTTCCCGGATCGCCTCGGTCGAGGGCGGCTGCTCGACGGATCGCGTAGAACCGGGGTTGCTTCTGGGCGGGGAGGCTACCCGCGAGGTGTGTCCTCCCTCAAGAGCCGGACGGCCGAGCCCCAAAATGCAGGAACCGAAAAGCAACAAGCCGGGGATGCGCAGACGCGTCCCCGGCCACCTCTGTTTCCATGTAGACCGCCCGGCTAGACCGCTTCAGACTTCGGCGCGCCGATGAGCCGATAGATCACGCCTCCGACGATCGCGCCGACGATCGGGGCAACCCAGAAGAGCCACAGCTGCTCGATGGCCCATCCACCCTGGATGATCGCGACGCCGGTGCTGCGCGCCGGGTTGACCGACGTGTTCGTGACCGGGATCGAGATCAGGTGAATCAGCGTGAGCGCGAGTCCGATGGCGATCGGCGCGAACCCTTTGGGGGCGCGCTTGTCCGTCGCTCCGAGGATGACGAGGAGGAACATCGCCGTCATGACGATCTCGCAGACGAGCGCCGCCGCCATCGAGTAGCCACCGGGCGAGTGGTCGCCGAAGCCGTTCGTTGCGAACCCCGAGGAGACACCGAACCCGGGCACGCCGGTCGCGATCACATAGAGAATGGCCGCGCCGGCGAGCCCGCCGGCGACTTGCGCGATGATGTAGGGCACCAAATCCCTTGCCGGGAATCGGCCACCGATCCACAGGCCGACGGAGACCGCCGGATTGAGGTGACAGCCCGAGATGTGGCCGACCGCGTAGGCCATCGTGAGCACCGTGAGTCCAAATGCGAGGGCCACTCCGGCAAACCCGATCCCAAAACCCGGGAATGCCGCCGCCAACACGGCACTGCCGCACCCACCAAGGACGAGCCAGAACGTTCCAAAGAACTCTGCACCAAGCCGCTTCAGCATAGAACCCCCTCGCTACACAGGCCAGCAGAACCCAGCCCTATCCACTGGAAGGGAGCATAGCATACCGGGGGTTTGCCTCGCTAGGCCGCGGTGTTGCCGACATGGTTGAATCGATCGAGGACGCCCAGGCCGCGGTCACCGGCAGACCCTCCTGGCGGCGCTCCCGGTGTGCAGACGCCTCCGCCGGGCTCCGTGCGGTCTGGGTTGGACCTGCGCTACACGCGCCGCGCCGTAGTCGGCGCCGAGGGGGTGGTCAAGAACAAGGAGGAGACCTCGGCGAGAGAGCCGAGGTCTGACAGGTGCCACCTCCGAGTGCTCGGTCGCTTCTTCTACCAGGCGACCTCGACGCCCATGGTGATCGAGTCGGCGCCGTTGAGCGCGCTGACATTCAGCGCTCCCACAAGCTCCATGTGGGGACCTACGGCGGCCGCCAACTCGACGTAGCTTCCCATCCAGCCGAAGAGGCCTGTGATCGGCTCGTCGTACTCCGTGGAGAAAAAGCTGCTGACGGCGATGCTGAACAGCCCCCCGCAGCAGCTATCCTCATCGCATCGGAAGCCGATGACCTCGTTCGGAAGGTAGGCGTCGTCGCCGTCCCACGCGACCCACGCGCACTCGAACTGCTCGTTCAGGCTGACGAGACCGACTCCGATCGGCTCAAAGCCGAACTCATCGAAGTGCGGTCCGCCGTAGAAGTAGGTCGGGTAGTACATCCGGCCGTCGTAGTGAACCATCTGGCGGTCGAACAGGTGCCCCCAGTAGAACTCGCAGCCGAGCGCCCAACAGCTCAGGGTCAGTGCGTTCAGGGTGACGGGACCGAACTCCGTCGCCAGCTCATGGTCGTAGTGCACCGTGAAGTACGGCTTGAAGCAGACGACCTCGCCGGTCTCGACCGCGGTCCACAGCTCGATGTGTTTCCAGTTGAGGAAGTAGGTGATGCTGAAGCCGTAGATCTTGAGCCAGTCGATGCCGAAGTCGACATCCTCGACCAGGAGCGAGAAGAACCCGAGACCCTCGCAGTTAAACGTCGCACCCAGGAAGATGTCGGCGCAGCAGATCGGGAGTTCCGCAATGCCGGTGACGTAGCTGACGAAGACCTCGCAGGTATCCTCATCGACGAGGACATCGTAGCCGCCGATGATCCAGTACGGGTACCAGATATCGCTCGAGCAGAGGGTGTACGTCCAGTCTGTCAGGCCTGCGTACAGCCCGTACCGGAGGATCGGGAAGAGCAGAGGCTCGAGGTTCGACGTGACCTCCAGGGCGAAGCGGCAACTACCGGCCGTACCGATCGCTCCGAACGCGAGACCGGAGCCGATGGTCCCACCACCGAAGACGTCCTGCATTGCGAAGATGGCGTACAAGTCGACATCGCCGATCGAGATCTCGGCGGCGTTCTGGAAGAGCGAGAACTGCGAATCCAGCCCTTCGTTCGGGTCGAAGAAGAGCAGCGACCACGCGCTGAACGCGCCGACGGACCCGTACGCTTCGAACCAGACCGCGTCCAGTCCGTCCGGGCTGACCAGGGCGGCCGCCGCGGCCGTCAGGCTGCTCGTGACGTACCGCAGATCGAGGAACGAGTAGAAGTCCTCCAATGCCAGCGCCGGGGACAGATCGAGCCTCAACCACGTATCCCATTTCGCCTGGAACTCCGCGGAGGCGGCGCATGCCGCTCCGAGAACGACGAACAGGCCCAGCACAAGAGCCCTCTTCATGGCCCACCCTCCTTGCGTACTCCCAGTTCACCGAAGGCCCCGTCAGTCCCACAGGGCCTTTCGCAACTACGCCGCCCCACACAAAGCGGCCTAGCACTGAAGCAGTCTACGCAAGCGATGCGCGCGGAGTCAAGTGATGCTGACCGCATCGGAAGAGGCGGGTACTGCGGCCACCGGCCGCGCGCCAAAGCTCTGACCGGTCGGCCTCTTTCGGCCGGAGCCAGGTTCGATGCCTGTCAGGCCACGCTGCGTGGCCGGTCGGCGCGGACCGTGCCAGGCGAGGACCGGGCGCCAAAGACGCCGTTCCGGAAACCTTAACCCGCGCGTCCTGCAAACGCCTCGCGAACCCCATCCCAGACGCTCTGCTCGGTCGCCGGCGTCCGGCCGATGTAGTTCATCAGCTGAGTCGGATTGCGGTGACCGGTGACGCGGGCCGTCAGAGCGGCGTCCCCCCCCGAGCGGTCGTAGGCGATCGTCGCGAACGTCTTGCGCATGGAGTGCGTTCCGAACTGGCCTTCAACGTGCGCCGCCTCGCACCACTCCTTCACGAGGCGACGGGCGTGCTGCCGCGTGATCGGAAACAGGAGTTCGGTTCGCCGGAGCGTGGGAAGGTACTCCTCAACCGCTTCGCGCGCGACAGGGATGAGCTGCACGTCCCGGCCTTGCTTCGCCTTCGTCGTGCGAACCGCTTGCAGCGCATCGATGCGGCCGTTCGATGTGCGGAAGTCGCACACGCGGAGCTCGAGGAGCTCTCCGATGCGCATTCCCGTTCCGATTCCCAGGGCCCACAGCGCAACGTCGCGCTGGTTGCCTGCCTGCTTCAAGTACGCCAGCACGGACAGCGCCTGTTCGCGCGTCAGGGCTTCCACACGCTCAGCCATAGGGTCCTCCGTCGATCGTTGTTCCAAAGATGACGAAATACTAACTCAAGGAACCATCGCGCGCAACAACGCCGGCCTTTGCGGCGCCTGGGTGCGACGCGAGCGCCCCGCGCCATTCACTCACACCGCTCCCACGGGCGCTTCACACGCTGAGGGTACGGTTCGTGGGCCGGCCAATAGGCACGGTGCAGACAGTGGAAACTGGGGGAGGCGGCCTTGTTCGTGCGCATACATCGATGGGTTCAATACACATTCTGGATAACGCTCGCCGTGCTTGTCGTTGCGCCTGCCGCGTTCTCCGCTTCGGAGACTGAGCAGGTCGAGATCACCGAGTACCAGGGAGAGAAGCTCGGCTCCGTTGGCGACTTCCGCGAGAACTCGATCCGCGGCGTCCAAGTCGTCGATCCGGAGAGCTATCGCCTTGTCATCGACGGCCTTGTCAACGCATCCGCCGCGTTCACGTACCAGGAGCTGCAGTCGATGTCCCACATCGCGAAGCTGGTGACGATCCACTGCGTCGAGGGGTGGTCGGTCAAGGCTCTCTGGGAAGGAATACCGCTCGTAGACCTCTTCGCGTCGGTCGCGCCGCTGGCGGCGGCCAACACCGTCATCTTCCACGCCGTCGACGGATACACGACGTCCGTGCCTCTCGAAGACGTGATCGGCCGAAACCTGATTATCGCCGATCGAATCAACGGTTTTGTGCTCCCGGCGAAGAACGGCTTTCCGTTCCAGCTCGTGGCCGAGGACAAGTGGGGGTACAAGTGGATTAAGTGGATCGTGCGCATCGAGCTTTCGAGCGACGTCGCGTACAGGGGGTACTGGGAAAGCCGCGGCTTCAGCGACTCGGCTGAGGCCGGCAGCTCCATGTTCGGACCTCGATAACCGGGGAGAAGAGCCCGAAACGCGCGGTTGTGCTGCACGGGTTCCCCTGGATCCGGCGGAGCCTGACGAAGAGACGAGTTGCTAGCCGGTAGCTTGACGTCGCGCGCCCTCCGCGCGGCGGTCGATCGAGGCGTCACGTTCTTCGACACGGCGGACATCTACGGAGCAGGGGACGAGCACCCCCCTGCCTGCGCGCTGAGCGAGCCCACGAACAGCATCCCGGTCGGGGAGCGGAAGTTGTGCGTATTGCGAACGCTGACTGTGAGCACGTTCGCTCCTGCCCGGAAGTACGTCTGGTCTGTCACGAGCACCGGCGTGCCCGCCTTCTGCCTGAACGCTTCGTCCAACGGAGTCGTCGCGATGAGGTTCTCGTTCAGCCACAGCTGTGCGTCGTTGTCAGCCCAAAGACATCCCTCGATCCTTGCGTCGCTGAATCCTTCACAGAGACAGAATGTCAGCTCATAGACGTAGAGACTCGGCGCGCACGCGTAGACGGCCTCGCCGATCCAGTGCGCGCTCGGCGAGAAAACGGTTGTGCACTTGTTGGCCTTCGCGGGGTCCATCCAATTCATCGCTACGGCGTCGTTCGTCGACACGACGGGGGCAACGCCGGGGACCAGCAAGCTTTGGACTCCGCACGCGTTATGTGCAAGCACCGTCGAAAGCATCCATGGTCCGGCCGGCGCGCTCACGGGCGCGCCAGTGCTGATGTCGATCAAGAAACCCTGGCACGTCGAGCTGGAGCAGCTGCAAGACGTTTGCGGCACCGACGATCCGACCTCTGCTCCTCCCTGCGTCGCGGACAGGGCGAGCATGAGCTCCATCCCAACCCAATTTGCCCTTTCCGCTGTCCTGATCGGTGCTGGGTTGGAGACGTCAAGCAACATTCCTTGGGCCTGCGCCGCGAAGAGCAGACCCAGGGCAAGCAAGACCACCAAGCCGACACCCACCGCCAACGTCGTCACTCGCTTCATACCCCTGCCTCCCTGTGCCGCATGCGCCTCTCCTGCGTGGCGGCAGTTGCCGATCTACAAGGCGGACACGACACGCGACCAGTATCTGCTCATGGCAGAAAGTGTCAAGAATGCTAGGTGCAGTACGTAGCATCACAGTGCGAGCGAGAAGGGGCGTCGATGGCGGCGCAGGGCGTCCTTGAGTCGCGGGGCAGGGCGACGGCATGGCTCTTGCACGATAGGGTCTTGTCCTGCGATGCCGACAGACTGGCCTCGATGGCGCACCCGGTTCGCGGGTTGCTGGCGCTGGCGGACGCACCGCCGCGAAGGCCGAGGATCCTGTCGGGGCGATGGCGCACGGCCCGATGTAGCGCGGGGACTTCAACGCGGTTGAGGCGAGGGTGCGCACGCCGTGCTAGAGACGCCTGATGTTGTCCCGCCGCCCAAGCGTCGAGGATGAGGAGGGAACGGGGCTGCCATTCGGCGCCCGAGGCCCCAGCCGACTAGACTGGCTCTTGCGGCAAGTCGTCCGTGACGGGCGGCGGTGGCTCGCCGCGGCCGGAGAGGAGGCGCAAGGTGGTCTCACGAAGCGAGAGAGAGAAGATGATGGCAGGAGAGATGTACACCTTCCTCGATCCCGATCTTGCCGCCGAACGGGAGGCGACCAAGAAGCTCCTTCGGCTCTACAACCGGACGGAAAGCGAATCGGAGAGACAGGTTCTCCTTCGGCAGTTGCTGGGGGAGGTGAGCCGCGACTCGCTCGTCGAGCCGCCCTTCTACTGCACCTACGGCAAGAACATCCGCCTCGGCGATCACGTCTACCTGAACTTCTCGTGCGTCATCCTCGACAACAACGAGGTGCGCATCGAGGACCATGCCATGCTCGGGCCCGCCGTACAGATCTACACCGCAGCGCATCCCCTGGAGGCACGGACGCGGATTGAGGGCTGGGAAGTGGCGAAGCCGATCGCGATCGAGGATAACGTCTGGATCGGCGGCGGGGCCATCATCCTGCCCGGCGTGACGATCGGCCGGAACGCCGTGGTCGGCGCGGGGGCGGTGGTCACCCGGAGCGTTCCTCCGGACGTTGTCGTCGCCGGGAATCCGGCCAGGGTGATTCGCAGGATGGAGCCGCCGTAGTCGGTCCGAACGGACTCCGAGCGCTGCGCGGGAGACATGAACGTCGTCAATGTCGGCTACAGGTCGGTGAACTGCTACGCCCTCGAGGTCGCAGGCGGCTACCTGCTGATCGACGTGGGAATGCCCGGATCGTTCGGTGAACTGGCCTCCGCGCTCCGCCGGAAGTCCGTGCTGCTCAAGAAGATCCGCTTCCTCGTCGTGACCCACTTCCATCCCGATCACTGCGGAGTCGCACAGGAATTGAAAAACGCGGGCGTGGCTCTGCTCCTCGGCGATGTCCAGGCGCCGCGTCTTGCCGAGGCCAATCGGTGGCTGGCGAGGTTCCCCGGGTTCACCCCAATCTCAGACGCAGGCAACGTGGTTGTGGAGACCGGCGATCCCGCCGCATGGAAGGCGACGACGGGAGTTGGCGGCGTTCTGCTTCACACCCCAGGCCACTCCGACGACTCTGTCACCGTCGTCACGGGTGGAGGCGATGTCTTCGTTGGCGACCTCCGACCTCCCGAGGCATACACCGGACCGGCGGCCGAGCTGGCCGAGAGGAGCTGGCAGGAAATCAAGGCCGCGGGGGCAAGGAGGGTCTTCCCTGCGCACGGGGAGGCGTTCGATCTTGCTGTGTGATGGCATAGCCTGCCTGTGTTTCGATGTTGAGACCCAACGCAAACCCCGCACCCTGGCGCAGCGCGCTCACAACTGGCCCGGCGGGCTTGGCGAGTCGTAGATGCCGGTTGCGCTGGTCTCCTCGTCTTCGCCCTCGGCTGACATGAGGCGATCGAGCGCCTTCCCGAGGAGCGTCATCAGCTGCTCGGCGTCCGCGGCCCCGAGCTCCTGGCAGATCTCCTCGTGGATGGCGGCGCACTCCTTCTCGACGGCGGCGCGCAGGGCGCGCCCCTGCTCCGTCAGGTAGACGCGGGAGATGCGGTAGTCGTACGGGTCGCGGCGCCGCTCGACCCAGCCGCCGCTGACGAGGTGCTTGAGCATGTTCGAGGCACTGGCCTCGCTCGAGCGCACGGCGTGGGCCAGCTCGGTCTGCGACAGGCCGTCCTGGATCCACAACTCCTGGAGGACCCGCCGCAGTCCCCAGTGGAGGCCGGTGCCCTGGAGGTGCGTCATCAGGCGGCGCTGGATGCGCTCGGTCAGCGCGTACACCGTCTGAGGGATCCCCTCTCCGGGAAGAGGCGTCGGTCGCCGCATCATCGCTCGATCACCGGTATCCACCCTACTCGACGGCGGGAATCGGCGCAACGAGTCGTCGCCTTGCGAACCCTCAAAAACCGAAACCTTGTTGCATTGCCGATCTCCGTGCCCTAGGATCGAGCCCTCCGATCGGAGCTGGGGGAGAACTGCAGTCTCCATGGCTCTTTCCTTCGTGCTGCCGTTGGGGCGTGGGCCCACGCCCCAAGCGCGCGGCACGGCGACACAAGAGGAGGAAGCATGAAGTCAACACCCTTCAGCTCTGCTGTGGGCGCGATCGACCGGATGCTCGCCGAACGCCATCGCCAGGGATTCGGCCCCGGCCTGTCGCTGGCGCTGACGACGCGCGATGAACTCGTGGCCACGAGAACGTACGGAGTCTCGAACGCCGACCGCGGAGACCCCGTGACCGATCGCACGCTCTTCCAGATCGGGTCGATCAGCAAGCACTTCACGGGCGTGGCCTGCCTGCGGCTCGCCGAGCAGGGGCGCCTCGACCTCGACGCACCGGTGACCCGCTACCTTGATTGGTTCAAGGTCGGGTCGCGATTTGCGACGCCGATCACCCTCCATCACCTGCTGACGCACACCGGAGGGCTGGTGATGATGATGGACTCGTACCCGTCGAGTTGGGCGCAGACGTGGATGCTGCGTGAGACGGAGCTCGGCTTCGAGCCGGGGACCGGCTTCTCGTACTCGAGCGTCGGCTACAACGTCCTTCAGTGCGTGATCCAGACGGTGACCGGCCTCTGCTTCGACGCCGCGCTGCGCGAGCTCGTCTTCGCGCCGCTCGGCATGGACGAAACGTGGGGCGAGATCCTCTGGGACCTCTACCCGCGCCTGGCCGACGGGCACAAGTACTCGAGCGTCGACGATCGCCCCGTGCCCCGTCCGGAGCGGCAGGTCGTCGTCAACCGCCTCCGTGTCTGCCAGGGGTGCGCAAGCGTCGTCACGACGGCCGCCGACCTCACGAAGTTCCTCCGCATGTTCCTGCGGAGAGGGCGCAGTGATGACGGCCGGGTCTTCCTGTCCCCCGAGTCGTTCGCGAAGATGGTGCACCCCTATGCTCCGTTCGAGGGGTTCTTCGAAGGGACGACGCAGGGCTACGGGGCGCTGGTCGAGCAGTCGGAGAAGACGGGCGGCCATCGACGGATCATCGGCGGTGGGGAGAACCTCGGGTTCGAGGCGGCGATGTACGGAGACCTCGAGGCCGGCGTCGGGGTGGTCCTTCTCTGCAACAGCTTTGACGTCGCCTGGGCCGAGACGCGGTGGAGCCTGGACGCGCTCGTCGCCGCCGCGGAAGGCTGCGAGCTGCCCGCCCCGGCGACGCTTAGGCCGCTGTTCGAAGAGAAGCTCGGCGAGCGCGCGAAGGACTACGTCGGAACGTACACGTCCGCCGAGCGCTCCTTCACGATCTTCGAGGAAGACGGCGAACTACGCTTTGCCGCCCCAGGAACGAGCGCGCTTCTCAAGCTCCTATGGCAGGACAGCTTCATCTCTCCCGCGGCGGGGTTCGATCAGGGGATGCTCTCGTTCTCGCGCGACGACGCAGGCAGGATCTTCGAGGCCGTCCAGCTCGGCGACGTCTACGCGCGCGACGCCAAGGCGAGAGCAAAGGGGCAGGAGCTGCCGGAGGAATGGAACGCGTACCTCGGCCGCTACCGATCGTTCGGCTCGCTCGTCACGAACTTCCGGATCTTCGCCCGAGGCAGGCAGCTCTGGTGCCAGATGTACGGCGGCTACGGCGAGGAGCCGCTGACGGATCTCGGCGGCGGAAGATTCCGGCGCGGTGGCGAGACGTCGCCCGAGACCTACGCGTTCGACTGGATCGCGAGTGGGAAGGCCCTTCGCTGCCGCTTCTCCGGATGCGACTTCTACCGGGTGGAGGGGTAGCAGGTGACTTCACGACGCGCTTGCCGCCCCGTCTGACGCAAAGGCCGGGCCACCGTGGCTGACTAGAGGTGACAGGGATGCGCAGGAAGAGAGATGCAGATGAGAAGGCCGTCATCGCGGACGTCATCCGCCGCAGCGTCGCGTGGGGCCTGACGAAGGACGTCGAGATGCAGACGGGCACGCTGGCCCATGATGACGACCTCTTCATCATCTGGACCGCCTCGTGGCACGTCACGTCCGGCTGGGGAGAGCACGAGAAGCACCTGGAGACGGTGCTCGATCCACGCTTCAAGGCCGAGAGGGCCGAGGTCCGGGACCTCCAGATCCACCTAGCCCGGTCTGGCGATGTCGCCTGGTACTCGGCGACGCTCGATGACATGGTCTCGTGGGACGGAAAGACGGACAGGTTCGGCGAAGGCCTCCGCTGGACGGGCGTCCTCGAGAAGCGAGACGGCCGTTGGGTCATCGTGCAGATGCACGCCTCTCTCCCGGTCGACAAGGCTCGGGAGATCGTGATGCGGGACGTAGCGGCGCACACGTGATCGCGCCTGGCCAGGACATGAGCCGGTCTCGAGCGGCAAGCTGCGCGAGCGGAGTGAGGTCGATCGCATGCCAGTCTGCGGCTCAGGAGCCGTCAGCCTATCGCCGCGGCACGACGTCGCCGGAGACCTACGCACTCGACCGGGTCGCCGGCGGAACGGGTCCTTGGCTGCCGTCTCCCCGGTTCTGTTGGCGAGGCGGATGGCTGATGTTAGGGCAGGTCTGGCTCTTCGCAGTCAGCAGCCAAACCTGCCCGGCTGCCGCCACGACTCCTACATCCTGCGGAACGTGTCCGTCGTCATGTAGTTCGATCGCCCAGACCCGTCCACAAACCTCGTGTAGAGCGTGAGCACGAGGCATGGTCCCTGGAACCGCAAGGTTCCAATGCTGACCGCAAAACCCTCGTTCGAGATCCATGAGGCGTAGAACGCCTGCGTGTCGCTTACGGAGTCCGCGTAGACCACAAGCTCAGCCGGGCTCCAAGTGCAATCTGTTGGGTGGCATGCCCCGTAGCCTTGAAAGACCAGGCTATCGGGTCCCATGCCGGAGATGACGAAGCGCGTGCAGCCCCCCGTGTTGCAGTCCACATTCACCCACGTACCCAGGAAGGCCGTCCATCCGCCCACGATCGACGACACCGCGACGAAACTGATTGCCAGAAGTGCCACTGCTGCAAGCACGACCCCGCGTTTCACTTCTCCTCCTTCTGCCCGTCGGCGACCGCATCCCGTCTGGTGCTCGCGATCCGCTCGGGGAGGCCCGTCTCTTGTCACCCTCCGAGCGGTCTCCAAGACCCGCGCACGATCAGCACATGTCGTGAGCGACATGGGACTCTACGTCATTCTATGCTAGGCGCACCGAGAGACAAACGGGAGCGCGGGACCAACCGCTGCTACGCGTGGAGGCCTGCCCTGGCGGAGCGGAGCCTTCGCATACGACAAGTGCAGTTCACGAGGCGCGACCCCTTGGACTCGGCCCTCCTCTAGCTACTTCGCGGTCCGCTAGTCGCCCTTTCCCTTGAGTCTTCTGAAGACGGCGTCGAGCCCGAGGACCTGATTCAGGACGACGGCGACGATGGTCGACGTGGCGAGCGGGTCGGTGAACAGGGTCTGCATGATGTGGGGTGTCCGCGCGTAGAGGCTGGGCAGGAAGGCAGTGCTCATCCCGAAGAAGAACGCGACGCCGACGACGAACGTCTTCCGCGCGTCCCAAGACTCGCTGAACATCTCCTGCAGGCCTGTCGTGACCATGAAGCTGCCGGCGAAGATGAGCGAGGCGCCCATGACGGGCTTGGGCATCGCGGAGAGGACCACGATGAGCCCCGGGAAGAAAGCCAAGACCACAAAGATGACTCCCGCGGCAACGCTGATCCACCGGCTCAAGACCTTCGTTGCGCCGGCCAGGCCGACGTTGCTCGATGACGTGTCGACGGCCATGCCTCCCAAGAGGCCCGCAACGACGGTCGAGAGTCCGTCGGCGAGAAGGCCCTTCCGGATCGGAGCAAAGTCGGTCCCCTTCAGGTCGGGCTCCGAGATCTCCTGAGCCGCGAGGAGGTTTCCGAACGACTTCAGCGAACCGATGATGGCGATCACGACGAACGTGATGAGGATCTTGAGGCTGAAGGTGATTCCCCCGAACGCCGGCCCCATGGAGGGCGCCGCCACGACGGGCATGCCCTTGGCCGCGACGAGGTCGTTCCAGTACTCGGGACAGAGGATGCATGCCAGGGTCCACCCGACAAGGACGCCGATCAGCAGGCAGTACATCTTCACCAAGCGGCTTCCCCACAGGTTCGCCAGGATCATGACGAGCAGGGTGACACCGCCGATGAGCATATCGATGCTCCGGATCGCGTCGTCGCGGAAAGAGAGCCCGAAGAACGAAGTGATCGCCGGCGCCAGGATGCTGACGCCGACCATCGCGACGACGAGGCCGACGATGTAGATCGGGAAGAGCTTGCGGAGCTTCTGGATGAGCGGAGCGAGCGCCATTTCGACGAGACCGGCCACGACGGTCATCCCGCGGACGAGGGGCATGCCGCCGACCCAGGCGGCCGCCAGGGACGCACCGAAATAGGAGGGGCCGCAGACGTTCGGACACAGGTATCCGGAGCCGATGAACGGCAGTCCGACGGACTGGATGATCGAGCCTATCCCGGCGGCGAGCAGCGAGAACGCGATCAGGCTGGCCGTGAACTCCTGCGTCGCGCCGAGCTGGCTCGCGAACAGGATCGGGATCACGAGCGATGTGACCATGAGGAGCAGGTGTTGGATCGACGAGATCAGGATGTGCGCTGGAGGAGGAACCTCGTTCACTCCGTACCCGTGCTCTCCAAGTCCTTTCCGCCATGTGAGGCTCCGATCCCTCCTAGTACGGGGGTTCCGGGAGGTCTGTGACGGCTGCTACGTAGATCTCTTCGTCCGAGAGCATGACCTCTTGCGGGTGTAGAGGGTCTTCCGCTTCAACCGCGTGTCGTAGGGAGACTTCGCCATGAAGGTGCCCCACACGCTGTCCGCCGACTTGAGCGTCTCGAGCGCCTGCACGAACGGCTTCTGCCCGGCTTCGTCGACGCACTCGAGGAGGTTCGTCTGAGAGAAGGTGCTGTTGATGGCGGGCGAGATCACCATCTCACCGTCACGGCGGAACACGAAGACGCGGACGTCGCGGTAGACGAACTCGGAGGCCGGATCGGCAATCCCGGTGAGCGCCTTCGCGCCCTCCCGCTCGATGAGACTCACCGCATCGTCGACGACGATCCGGATGAACTCCGGCTCCTCGTGCGGATAGTCGATGCCGCCGCCGACGACCAGCTCCCTGCCTTCCGGCGTCGTGACCGCGAAGTGACACGATGCCTTCGGGACCGGGTAGAAGCTTCCCGGCTCCCACCACGAGTACTGAACCCACGCGTGGGGGTTGCTCGGGTCCTTCATCGCTTGAACGGCGAGCTGGAAGGCGGGCTTGCCGTCCTTGTCCTTCACGTCCCAGAGGTTCTTGCCCTCGAGTTCCGGCATCCCGGCGTGGAAGAGGTTCGTCCCCGCCGCGTCGTAGACGTAGAGGTAGAAGCCCTCCGTCTGGAAGTCCTTGCGGTGGCTCTGCAGGTAGGAGAGGCCGGCCTCCCCGTCTCTGCTCAGAATGCGCGAGGCGTCGTACACGAACTTCACGAGGTTCCGCGTGTCGCGGTACTTGTACATCGTGAGATCGAGCTCGTCGTAGCGACTCGCGCAGCCGCCGATCAGGACCAGGAATGCAGCAAGGACGGCAAACGAAAGAGCCAGCCGGAGTCGAGGTCCGTGCAGACCCCTGGCGGTCGATCTGAAACCTCGGACGCTGTCCGGCGTCTCTTCGTCCATGGGATAGCCTCACCAGATGTTGCTTGACATCCTGCGGTACCCGGGGCTCAGAAAGCAACTGCTGGACTCCAAAGACAGCTCTTGGAGCGCCCGTAGGCGGGCCGACACGCGCCCAAGGCCGCGCCGTCTTCCTCTGCCGAGGTGACGAAGCGCTAGCGGCTCCCTACGAGCGGTCCAGCGGGGACGGAGCACGGGCGGGCGTGAGGGCGTGCTGGATCGCCTTGACCTCGCGGCGAACCTGAGAGTCGGCGTACGACCGCACGAAGTAGCTGATGCCGAGGATCATGGTTGGAATGGAGCTCCAGAACACGGCGGCCGGAGCGAGTCTGGCTGGGTCTGCGGAGCGAGCTGCGAGCGACCATCCGAGCAGTCCGAATCCCAGGCAGAGGATGATGACTCCCTCCACGATCCCCTTCCTGACCTCTTGGGACAGGGAGCGCACCAGGTCCGCCACCTGTTCCTCGGCGCTTCTGCTTCCCGTTCTCAATGCCATAGGCCCTCCCTTTCGGTTCGCTGTATCCGTATCCAGCCGCGCTAAGCCGGCACGTTCGAGGACCGAAGCCAACGCCTTCCCGATCATCATGGCCTCCACGCCGGGTACATGTCCTCGCCCGGGTTGTCGGTCAGTCGTCGCACGCACGAGCCGTCCAGCGCCATCACGTAGATCTCGCGGTTGCCATCGCGGTCGGAGACGAAGGCGATCCAGTCGCCCGATGGAGACCATGCCGGCAGGATGTCCTCGGCGAGGTTGTCCGTCAGGCGCGTCAGGTCCGTTCCGTCCAGCGCAACGGTGTAGATCTCGAAGTCCCCGTCGCGGTCCGACGCGAACACCAGGTGCGACGAGTCGGGGGACCACGATGCCAGGAAGTCGCGCGAAGTTGTCTCGGTCAGCCGGCGAGCGCTGCCGGTCTGGAGATCCATGACGTAGATGTCGAAACTCCCGCCGGTGTCGGAGTGGAACGTCAGCCACGCCCCGTCGGGCGACCACGCGGGCCGGCCGCAGTCTCCGCAAGCAGGCACAAGCGCCTGCCGCTCGGCGCCCGTGGGGGAGATGCGCTGGATGGAGGCCCCCGTTGAGTAGGCGAGCCATAGGCCGTCCGGAGACCACGCGGGGCTCCAGCTCAGGCTGTTCGTCACCGTCAGCTCTTCCGTTCCGTCCGGGCGCATCGTCAGAATGCGCCACATCGGCCGGCGAGACTGGTAGGCAAGACGCTCCCCGTCAGGCGACCAGCTTGGCTCGAGATCCTCGCACGGCGCCGTCGTGAGGCGCCGCAGGTTCGTTCCGTCAGCGGAGATCGCGTAGATATCAGTGTTCCCGCCGCGCTGCGAGCTGAAGGCTAGTTCGCCAACCGGAACTGCCGAGCACGGAGAAGCGGCGTTCTGCCCGGAGGGCTGCAGGGTCAATTTGACCCATCCGCCTGGGTCGAAGTGCGCGACGGCCGGGATCGGGCCGGGAAAGGCGTCCTGCGTCAGATCCGCCGGCCACGTGACGAGCGCGCTGGGGTTCGCCGCCGGAAGCCAGACGAACGCGACGCGGACAGAGTCCTCCACGCACGTGACGCGGTACTCGCGGTCGCCGGGAACTCCCATGTACGACGTGCTCGCCAGCCACCCGTCAGTCTCCAGGAATCTCTGCCGCTCTGCAAGGACGGCTGCCGACATCCCGAGCGACCGGCACCGCCAGACGAAGTCCGTCTTCAGACGCCAGCCGTTCTCGCCCGGCTCGTACTCCGCCGTCCCAAGCGCCGCGGAGGAGTGGAGGATTCGGATGGTCTCTCCATCCAGGACCAGCAGACTGCCCACGCCCATCTCGGGCGCCCGCACACCCACGCAGAGCGAACCGTCGGCGTGCTTGATGTGAAGCGCCAAGGCGTCGCTCACGGCGACGCGGCAGGCATCATTCCACTCCCCAGGTTGGAGGGTTCCGTCGAGCGTGACGGGAGAACCCGGCGGGACAAGCACCGACTCGGGGGACTCGCTCGCAACAGGGGCAAGCGCCCCAGTCGTCGCAATCACCAGGGCGGCGGCCCACAGCAACGCCTGTCGTAGCCTCCTGCGCGTCGGCACGTCCCAAGCGTTGCCCGCTTCCGTCTCGCTACCGTCGCGGAGCGCCTCCGTCGGCCGACAGGGGCGGCCGGTGGGAGAGCGAACGTGTAGGCAAGAGGGCTGCCGGCAATGCTCGGTGTGCGTGAATGCATGACTCGCCCTGCCCCCCGGATGCCTCGGGAGAGGATACGACTGAAGAGCGAATGCAAGCCGTACGGCTCCTTAGCGTCTCGCCGCAGCAAAGGCATTCCGCCGTCCGTTGGTGGGCGCTGGTCGCCAAGCGACGGCAAGACGCCCCCCTGCGGTGTTCTCACCGACCTTCTAGCCCCACACCTGCACGAGGTTCGCGAGGGTGAGGTAGATGCCCACGCCGATGAAGACCGCGCCGGTGATCCGCCGGCCCCATCGCTCAACCCGGGTCAGTCTCCCAAACGCCCTTCCGAGGGACTTGGCCCCGAGAGCGATCGCGACGGCGAATCCGAGCACGGGAATAGCTGTCCCCACGCCGTATAGGGCCGGAAGCAGGAGCGGCGAATGCTGCTCGACGGCCAGGGGGAGCAGGCTCCCGAAGAAGAGGGCGGCGGACACGGGACAGAACGTGAGAGCGAAGAGGACTCCCAGGAGGAGAGCCCCGAGCGATCCCAGCTTGGCGATGCGCACTCCGGCGCACTGCGCGAAGCCGGACGACGGAATCCTGAGAGGGATGAGCTCGAGAAGAAGGATGCCGACGACGATGAGGATCGGCCCGAGGACCTTGTTCATCGTCCGCTGCAGGACGAGGGAGACGCGTGGAGCCGACAGCAGGCTCCACACGAGCAGAGCGCCCACGATCATGTAGGTGAGAGAGCGCCCGAGCGTGTACAGGACGCCAGCCAGAAGGACGCGTCCGGGGCTTCCGACGCGCCGCCCGACAAACGACATTGCCGTGATGTTGGTGGCCAACGGGCACGGGCTGATCGACGTCAGGATCCCGAACCAAAGCGACGACGCCGCGGCGAGGGCCCACTCCGGCACTACAGCTCCTCCAGAAACGCCAGCGTCTCCGCCACGACGTACGCTTCGAACTCCGCTTTCTTGTGGACGAGGGTCCACGTGTCCTTCAGGACGGCGAAGCGGACGACTCGGTCGCCCTCGACGAGCGCGAGCACGAGCGACGGCGACGTGAGGTTGTAGTCGGTGGCGTAGTGCTCGTACTCCTTCTTCTCCATGTTCAGGACCTGCCAGACAAGCCGTCCCGATGCGAGCTCGGCGGCGAACGCGGACTCGATCGCCTCCCGCGCCCGCTGTTCGATCGTGCGGCAAGTCACGCACCGCACGGTGTTGTGGAAGTACGTGGCGACGACTTGGCGTGTGAGGCCGGCCGAGGACGGCGCGGCGACGTCGCTCGGGGTCTGCTGGGCGCTCAGACCTGGGGCTGCGGGCATCTGGGCCGCCTGCGGCTGCACGCCGGGCAGAGCCGCGGTTGGCGCTTCCGCCGGCCCGGTGGCTCTCGAAGCCGCCGTCGCTGCGACCGCTTCGGTCGACGCCTGAGGCGCACGCGCCAGAAGAAGCACCGCTCCCGCGATGCCGGCGAGAATGAGGGCGACGATCAGTACGATCTTGGGACTCACCATGCCTCCTCGACGAAGCTGCCTATCGGGGGCAGCACTGCACGTCAGACTTCATCAGTTCCTTGTAGTCGCCGAGCGCGTCATGCGTCCAGCAGTCGTCGCCGCCGGCGCTCTCCCGCTCGACGAGGGCAAGGATGTAGGCGATCTCCTTCAGCGTGGCCCCTGCGGCCAGCGCCCCCTTGAAGTGCTTGAGGACGCAGGGCTTCGATCGGGCGCGGATGGCGAGCGCGAAGCAGATGAACTGGTACGTCTTCTCGTCGATCGACCGCTTCTCCGCGTAGAGCTTGTCCATCTCGTCGAGCTTCCCGGCGAACTCGGGGAACCACTCGGCTAAGAGCCTCATCGGGCACCTCCAAGCAGCTTCTTCAGCTCCTCCGTCGAAGGGACCTTGCCGACGGCCACAATCTCGCCGTCCACGACGAGCGCCGGCGTCAGCATGACGCCACGGTTCACGATCTCGTCGATGTCCGTCACCTTGACGACCTCGGCCTGGAGCGACAGGTCAGCGACCGCTTTGGTCACGGCATCGGCCAAGGCCCTGCACTTCGGGCATCCGGTGCCCAGGATCTCGATCTTCAACGTGCCTCCTTTCCCTAGGGGACGATCGCCCCGAACAGCTTGCCGGTGAGCGTGGCTGCGATGACAACAAGCAGGACGTAGGCGGCCGTCTTCTTCGCCCCCATCACCTTGCCAAGGACGATCATGCTCGGAAGCGAGAGCGCAGGTCCCGCGAGAAGGAGAGCGAGCGCGGGCCCGTTGCCCATCCCCGAGCCGAGCAGGCCCTGGAGGATCGGGATCTCCGTGAGTGTGGCGAAGTACATCAAGGCGCCGGCGACGCTCGCTGCGAGGTTCGCGACCCAGGAGTTGCCCCCGACGGCGCGAGCGATCCATTCCGAGGGAATCAGGGCCTCGTGGCCCGGTCGGCCGAGAAGGAACCCGGCGACGAGGACTCCGCCGAGCAGGTAAGGCAGGATCAGCTTCGCGAACGACCACGTCGAGCCACCCCACTCGACGATCTCCGGCTTCTTGAACCAGAGCGCGAGCTCGAGGAGAAGCAGGGCCAAAAGGGCGCCGGCGATGATGAACCGCGCGTTGTAGATCGACGTGTACGGAGAGGGTGCGTAGCTGACCTTGGCGATCTCTGCTCGCGGCATGGCGACCACGACCGTTCCCTCTTCCGCCGGCTTGTAGAGGACGGACTCGGCCGTCTCCCCGGCGCGCGAGCCGACGAGCGTGGCTCCCGACGCCGTGACGATGGAGATCGTGCCGGGCTTGCCCCAGTTGGCGAAGACGAGGATGGCGACCATCGTCGCGACGTAGACCGCCGTTTTCCACAGAGGGCGGGCCACCTTCTCCTCGGGCAGGGAGGCCGCCGCCGCCTTGCGCGACGCCTCTTCCTTTCGGAAGAGGAAGTGCATGGCGAGGCCGATGACGACCGAGAAGAGGATCGCGCCGAGGGCGCGGGCGAGGCCGAACTCGATTCCCAGGATGCGGGCCGTCAGAACGATCGCCAGGATGTTGATCGCCGGCCCGGAGTAGAGGAAAGCGATCGCCGGGCCGAGCCCCGCTCCCCGCTTGTAGATCCCTGCAAAGAGGGGGATGACCGTGCACGAGCAGACGGCAAGGATGGCTCCCGACACGGAAGCCACGGCATAGGCGAGGGGTTTCTTCGCTCCCGCACCTAGATAGCGGATCACGCTCTGTTGGCTGATGAAGACCGAGATCGCTCCCGCGATGAACAAGGCGGGCACGAGACAGAGCAGCACGTGCTGTCGGGCGTACTCCTGGAGGAGCAGGAACGCCTCGAGGCCGGAGCGCCGGACGACGGGGCTTGAGAACGGAATGAAGTACGCGGCGAGAAAGAACGCGGCGATCCAGGCGAACGCCTTCAGGTTCTTAGATACGGTCACGACGCCTCACCTCCGTGCGGTACTGCGCCTCTCGCCTCTCGCGCCGGGCCTGTTCGGCCGCGTCTGCTCGAGCGGCGATGCGGTCGGCGACCGCCAGGAGCTCCACAACGGCCGGCGATGCAGTGCGATGGAGGATGCGGACCCCGTCGCGTCGCGAGACGATGAGCCCCGCATCGCGCAACGCGGACAGGTGGCGAGACACGCCGGACGGATCGACCTCGAAGCACGGCTCGATCTCACACGAGCAGAGCTCGCCACGCTCACAGAGCAGTCGAAGGATCGCGATCCGAATCGGGTGCGAGAGTCCGACGCCGATTCCTGCGCAGGCAAGGTCAAGCGCCGTTCCCGCGCGCTCGATGCTTTGTTGCACCATAATGCAACTATTCTACCGGCACCACCCATAGGGTCAAGCGCCGCTGTGAGAGGCCGGCTCTGCCGGACGCCGAAAGCCGTCGGAGCCAGGAGGCACC
>JBDKUT010000151.1:0-8034 GCA_039679545.1 Thermotogota bacterium | reverse complement strand
GTGGCGCGGGCCCGCTGCACGCGGTCTCCCTCGCGCGGCGGCTCTCGATCCCGCGTGTCATCATCCCGTGGACCGCCGGCGTGCTCTCGGCGTACGGTCTCCTCGTGGCCGAGACAGGTCACGACTACAGCCGCACGTTGTTGCGGCCCATCGGCGGCCTCGACCTACGGACGGTCGGCACCCTTGTGGACGAACTGCGCGAGGAGGGCACGCAAGCGCTTCGAGCCGAAGGGATTGGCGATCACGAGGCGCGCTTCTCAACCAGCGCCGACCTGCGCTACGTCGGACAATCGCACGAGGTCAACGTTCCCGTCGACGTGCGCGAAGGCGGCATCGACGTCGTCGGGCTGTGCGCCGCCTTCCACCGCGCGCACGAGGAGCGCTACGGCCACAGTTCGCCGGAGGAGCCGGTGGAGTGGGTCACGGTTCGCGTTCGCGCTTCGGGGCCGTCGGCGAAGGTCGGCGCGAGGCGCCGAGCCGAGAGAAGCGAACCGGAAACGCAGGTTCGGGCGCCCGTCTGGTTCGACGCGTCGGGTCCGGTCACCACGCACAGGCTCACCCGAGACGAGATCGTCCCGGGCGAGACCTTCCACGGCCCCGCGGTCGTGTTCGGGGCGGATTCCACCGTGGTGATCCCGCCGGGCGCGTCGGGACGCTCCAACGCGCACGGACACCTCGTCGTCGAGGTGGGGCGATGAGCAGGACGATCGATGCGATCACGCTCGAGGTCCTGCGGCACGCGTTCGTTGCGGTGGCCGAGGAGATGAACGCGAACCTGATTCGCACCGCGTACTCGCCGAACATCAAGGAGCGCCGCGACTGCTCGTCGGCCCTCTTCGACGCGGCGGGCGAGCTGGTCGCTCAGGCGGAGTCGATTCCCGTTCACCTCGGCGCGATGCCGTACTCCGTCGCCGCGGCGATTCGGGGCGCCGGGCGGTTCTCGCCGGGAGACGTGGTCGTCGTCAACGACCCGTACGCCGGCGGAGCGCACCTCCCCGACGTCACGTTCGTGGCCCCGGTCTTTGACGGCGGGGACCTTGTTGCGTTCGTCGCGAACCGCGCGCACCACGCCGACGTCGGCGGGAAGGAGCCGGGCAGCCTGGCGGGCGACGCGGTCGAGATCTACCAGGAAGGGCTGCGCATCCCCCCGGTCCGGCTGTGGCGAGCGGGGACCGTCGACGGCGATCTTCTGAGCCTCATCTTGGCCAACGTGCGCACCCCGCAAGAGCGGCTCGGGGACTTGCGCGCGCAGTACGCGGGCTGCCGCGTCGGCGCCGAACGCGTGCAGACGCTTGTCGTTCGATGGGGACGGGACAAGCTTGCTGCGGGCATGGAAGAGATCAAGGCCTACTCGGAGCGCCGGATGCGTGCTGAGATCCGGAGGCTCCCCGCGGGGCCGTTCTCGTTCGAGGACGCGCTCGACGACGACGGCGTCTCCGACACCTCGTTCACGATCCGCGTCGCCGTCTCGGTGCGCGGGGACCGGCTGGTCGTCGACTTCACGGGAAGCTCCAGGCAGGCCGCGGGCCCGATCAACGCGGTCTTCGCGGTGACGGCATCGGCGGCGTACTACGCCGTGCGCGCGGCGACCGACCCGACGATCCCTCCCAACGCAGGGTCGTACCGGCCGATTGAGATCGTCGCCCCCGCCGGAACCGTCGTGAATCCTCTTCCACCCGCGGCGGTTGTCGGAGGAAACCTCGAGACGTCACAGCGGATCGTCGACGTCGTTCTGGGAGCGCTGGCGGAGGCGAGGCCGGAACGCGCCATCGCGGCGTGCCAGGGGACGATGAACAACCTCGCGATCGGCGGCGTCGACCCGCGGAGCGGCGGACCCTACACCCTTTACGAGACCATCGCCGGCGGCGTCGGCGCGCGGCCGAACAAGGATGGAGTCGACGGCGTTCACTCCCACATGACGAACACGCTTAATACGCCGATCGAAGCGCTCGAAACCGCGTACCCGCTTCGTGTGCGCTGCTACGAACTGATCGAAGGCAGCGGCGGCGACGGCGAGTACCGCGGTGGGATGGGGATTCGACGGGACATCGAAGCGGTCGGGCACTCCGCGCGCGTGTCGCTCCTCACGGACCGGCGGAAGCGCGCGCCGTACGGGATCCGAGGGGGACGGCCGGGGGCCGTCGGGCACAACGTCAGGATCCGCTGTGACGGCTCCGAGGAAGAGCTACCGGGAAAGGGGTCCGTCGTCCTTGCGTCGGGCGAGGTCGTGAGCCTCCGCACCCCCGGCGGGGGCGGGTGTGGCGACCCGAAGGAACGCTCCGCCGAGCGGCGGGAGCGCGACCTCCGCGAAGGCCGCGCTTAGGCTCCGGGATCGCCGAGGCTACTCCTCGACGGGTGGGGTGACGAGGGTCGCCGCCCAGGTGAACTCGTAGGGGGTTCCCTCGATGTTGGCGGTTCCTGTCCCGGACATCTCCGTGTCGCCCGCCTCGCCGTCGAAGTCGAAGGCCACGTCGACGGGGGACGGGACTTGGTCGTTGACGCCGGAGGCCGTGAACTCGACGGACGAGCCGGTCGCCCGGCCGAACGTGATGTCGATCGTGTACGTGTACGTCGAGTGGCTCGTCAGGGTGATTGTTCCGGTGATGTCCTTCCCGTCCTGAACGAGGTCGAGCGAGAACGGCTGAGAGATGCCGGCCGCCGGGCCCCTCGTCCACGTGATGTCGCCTACCCACCCGCCGGTCACGTTCACCGTGACGAGGGCGGAGCAGCCGGTGGCAAAGAGCGCGACGGCGAAGCCCAACCGAGCCAGAAGACGCTTGTGCGATCTCAACATGCTTTCCCTCCTAGTCTGAGCGTAGGCGGGAATGCGGGAGAAACGGAGGCGACGCGGCCCGATCGAGGAGGACTTTGGGCACCAGACAGTCACAGCTGCCTGGTGCCTAGAAAGCGGGCACCTGACACCTGCTGCGGTTGTCAGGTGCCTAGGAGGCGGGGCACCAAGCCGCTCGGCAAGTCAGCGCCGAGCGGCGAGCACACGTGCGGCGTTCCGCCGGTCCGGCCGCCTAGTTGTCGGTTGGCGGCATGGTCACTCAAGAGGCAGAACACTGGCGAGGCCGGCGTCGACCGGCAGTGTCGGCTGGCGGCGGAAGGCGACGGGTTGCCGGGCACCGGAAGGCTATAATCCCGCGGAAAGGAGCCGACGTGCCTGAACTCCCGGATCTCGAGGTGATGCGTGAGGTGCTCGCCGAGCGCATCCTCAATAGACCGATTCTGTCGGCCCACGCGGCGAGACCCGACATCTTGAAGACAGTGTCCCCGTCCCTCGACGCGCTTGACGGCGAATCGTTCCGCGAGGTCGGGCGAATCGGCAAGCACCTCGTTCTGACGGTCCGCGACGACCTGCACGTCGTCATGCACCTCATGGTCGCCGGGCGCCTTGTCCTCACGGGGAGCCACACCAAGGTCACGAAGGCCACGGGGTTTGTCATCACGTTCGCCGATGGCGAGGACTTGCGCCTCGTCGAGAACGGATCGATCAAGCGGGCCAAGGTCCACCTTGTTGCGAAGCCTTCGGAGGTCGATCGCGTGGCTCGCGCCGGCGTCGAGCCGTTCTCGGAGGCGTTCACGCCCGAGTTCCTTGCGCAGCGGTTCGCGGGCGAGCGTCGACAAGTCAAGAAGGCGATCACCGACCCTTCGTGGATCGGTGGGATCGGGACGGCGTACGCCGATGAGATCTTGTTCGCGGCGAGGCTGTCGCCGATTCGCTACGCGAACACCCTGAAGGGCGGCGAAATCGAGCGGCTGTGGACGGCGACGCGCGAGGTTCTCCAAGCGGGGATCGAAGCGACGCGGACGCGATCGAAGGGGACCCTTGTCTCGGACGAGGCCCGCGACGCGATGAAGGTGTACGGCAAGGCTGGCGAGCCCTGCCCCGTCTGTGGGACACCGATCGCCGAGATCCGCTTCGCCGAAACCCGCACCTTCTACTGCACCCACTGCCAAGCGGGCGACAAGACGATCGCCGACCGGCGCTCCTGGCTCACGCGCTAGAGGGAGAGCGGGTCCCGGATCGGCCGGCGGTCCCACTCCGGACTGCGCGGGATGACGCGTCCGCCCTGCATGACCCACGAGACCCCGGCGAGCGCCCTGATGTCGGCGAGGGGATCTCGGTCGACGAGAATCAGGTCGGCCCACTTGCCCGGCTCGACCGTGCCCAGCCGACCCTCGAGGCCGAGGACCTCGGCGCCGACACGGGTCGCCGACTCGACGGCCTCCATGGTCGAGAGGCCAAGCCTCGTCAGAAACTCGATCTCCTCCGGGAGAACGCACCACGGGAAGTCGGCGAGGACGAAGTCGGTGCCCGCTGCGATCCGCACCCCGTGCTTGCGGGCGAGCGCCATCGTCGCCGGGAGCTGATCGACGCAGCGTTGGAACCACGTTGCGCTCGCGTCCAGGTCCTTCGCATCGCCCCACGGGAACTTCTCGGGCGTCGCCTGCCAGCGGCGAAGGCGCTCGGCAAGGTCGTGCTTGACCCACAGGGTCGGCACGAGGAAGACGCCGTTGCGGCCCATCCGCTCGGCGGTCGCTTCGTCGAGGAAGCTGCCGTGCTCAATCGCGTCGACGCCGGCCTCGACGGCCATCGCCGTCGTGACGAGGTTAGCGGCGTGGATCGAGACGCGAAGCCCGAAGCGGTGCGCCTCGTCGACGCCCGCCTCGATCTCCTCGTGGCGGAACTCCGGGTAGTCGGTGCGGTGCGAGGTCAGGAGCTTGATCAAGTCCACGCCCGCCTTCCGCTCCTCGCGGACCGCTTGGCGGACGGCATCGGGGGAGTCGACTTGGTGAACCGCGTCGGGGTCGCCCGAGCCATGTCCGCCGGTCATGCAGATGCCTCTTCCGGCTGTGTAGAAGCGTGGGCCGACGAGTTGGCCGCGTTCGATCGCCGAGCGGATCGCGAGGTTCATCCGCGGCCCGCACACGTCGCGCACCGTTGTCACTCCGGCCTGGAGGGCGCTCCGCAGGTTCTGCGCCGCAACGACGGTCATGTATGCCGTCGGATCGCCCTTCGGCCTGACCGGCACGAAGTCGAGCGAGGACACGTGAACGTGGGCGTCGATCATCCCGGGGAGGAGGTAGCGACCTTTCGCGTCGAGCCGCTCTGCGTCAGATGGGATCGACGTCGAGCGGCGCGGACCGGCCGCTGTGATGCGATCACCTTCGACGACCACGACCGCGTCCGCCACCGGCGAACGTCCCGTCCCATCGATGAGCGTGGCGCCAACGATGACGTAGGGCTTCTGTGTCTGGTTCGACATTACGGGCCACCTTTCCAAAGAGCGCAGAATCAACCGCTAGTTGCAGCTTAGCAGATCCGCGGCACCGGGTCGCCGAGCGGCATGTCGAGGAACCGTCGGCCGCCCACCTCGGTCGACAGGATCACACGCTTCGGGTGCTCGTCGGTCACTCGGCCGATGACGGCGGCGGCGGCGCCGAGCGGGTGACCGCGCAGCGCGGCGAGGACGGCGTCCGCCTTCGTGGGGTCGACGACGAGGATTGCCTTCCCCTCGTTCGCCACCTCGAGCGGCGAGATTCCTAGGAGGTCGGAGAGCCCGACGACCTCGGGGCGGAGTGGGATCGCTGCGTCCTCGATCTCGATGCAGGTCCCCGACTTGCGCGCCATCTCGTTCAGCGCCGCGGCGAGCCCGCCGCGGGTCGGGTCCTTCATCGCGTGGATCCCGCTCACCTTTAGCGCCTCCGCGATCATCGGCCAGATGACCGCGACGTCGCTCTTGAGCACGGTCGAGAGCCGGAACTCCTCGCGCGCCGCGAGGAGCGCCATCCCGTGGTCGCCGATCGTCCCGCTCACGAGGACGACGTCGCCCTTCCGAAGCTCCGCGTCGGAGACTGCGTGCTCGGCGATTCCGAGGCCCGTCGTGTTGAGGACGATCCCGTCGAGATCGCCCGCCGGCATCACCTTCGTGTCGCCGCACGCGACCACCGCGTCCGTCTCACCGAGCGCCGCGGCGAACGAGTTGAGGATCCGCTCCAGATCGGCGATCGGGAAGCCTTCCTCGATGATCGCCGCAAGGGTGAGGACGATCGGCCGTGCCCCCATCACCGCGAGGTCGTTGAGCGTCCCCGCCGCGGCGAGCCGACCGATGTCGCCGCCGGGAAAGAAGATCGGCTTCACGACGTGGTTGTCGGTCGTGATGACGAGTTCGCCCTTCTTCGGGAGCGCCACCGTCGCCCCGTCGTCGAGGGCGGAGAGACCAATCCGGGCCGCACCGGCCGCATCGCTCTGCGCCGCGTCTTTCTTGCCGAATCGCGGGAGGATCAGGCGCGCGAGCAGCTCGTCCATCAGCTCCCCGCCCGCCCCGTGGAGCGGCGTGATCCTCGTCTCGCGGTCGGTCATAGCGGGCGCTCTCCTTCGTAGCGGAACCAGATGCTACACGCTCCCTCGGCGCCCACCATGCACGGTCCGACGGGCGAGAGCGGCGTGCACCGCTTCGCGAAGAGCGGGCAGTCGCTCGGCACGGCGCGCGCCGTCAGAACGTCGGGGCAGCGGCAGCCGGCGATCTCGGCCTCGTCCTCAGTGACTCGAACATCGAAGCGCTGTCGAGCGTCGAGCGACTCGAAGTCAGGGCGGAACGTCAGCCCCGACGCTGGGATCGTCCCGATCCCCCGCCACGCCGCGTCCGCCGTCTCGAAGACCGCAGCCAAGAGCGCGAGCGCCGCCGGGTTGCCGTCCTCCGACACCGCGCGTGGGTAGCCGTTCTCGACCCGCGGCGCCTTGTCGTGGATTTGCCTCAGCAAGAGCGCGATTGCGTAGAGGACATCGAGCGGCTCGAACCCGCCGACCACAACGGGAATCTTGTACCGAGCGAGGTCGGGTTCGTACGCCTTCGTGCCGAGGATCGTCGACACGTGTCCCGGGGCAAGATACCCGGCGATCCCCGTGTCGGGAAGGTCGAGGAGCGCGGCCATCGCCGGCGGGATTCGCTTGTGGGACGTGAGCACCGAGAAGTTCGGCGGTGGGTTGTCGAGGACCACGGCCGCCGTCATCGGCGCCGTCGTCTCGAACCCCACGGCGAAGAAGACCACCTCGCGCTTCTGGTTCTCCCGCGCAATCCGCACCGCCTCGTCGGCCGACAGGACCGTGTGGACGTCGCAGCCCTGAGACCGCGCGCTTTCGAGCGACCTGTCCATTCCCGGCACACGTAGCATGTCGCCGAACGAACAGACGATCGCACCCTTCTCGCCCATCTGGATGGCGGTCTCGATGTCGGACGCCGGCGTCACGCAGACCGGGCAGCCAGGGCCCTCGAGGATGCGCACCGTCGGCGGCAAGAAGCGGCGCAGGCCATTGCGCGTGATCGCGATCTCGTGCGTGCCGCAGACGTGGACCAGCTTCACCGGATCTCGAGGCGCTAGAATCCGAATTGCGTCAGAGAGTTCCTTCGCGCGCTTCGGATCGGAGAAGTGGAAGGGCTGGATCATCGACCGCGGCCACCTTGTTTCGCGGGCGGGCCTTCCGTTGTCGCGGATCGAGTTACTTGGTTGGGATAGGCGCTGCCCCGTTGCTCGGGAGAGCCTTCCATCGCCACGGAGTGAGCCAACTCATCGAACAGGCGCAGCGTTTCCTCAGCGTCCTCCGCGGTCAGCCGCTGAATCGCGAACCCCGTGTGGACGAGGACGTAGTCGCCCACCGCCACCGGCTCGGCAAGGGTGTCGAGACGCGCTGTCGTCTTCACTCCCTGGTAGTCGACGACCGCCGTCTTGCCCGAGACCGAGATCACCCGCGCCGGCGCGGCAAGGCACATGAATACATCACCGGCGTGGATTGTACCCCACGCGCGCAAATAGCAGGGCGCCTCACCGGTGTGGGTCCGCAGTCCTAACTATCGTCTGCACCCGATTCACCCGGAGTGCGAAGCGGGATGCCCATCTGCTTGCAGAAGGCATCTAGGAATGACTCGCTTGCGGCGACCGCCCATAGAGCGCATCCACTCCCCAGGCATCGGTGAGGAAACCAGAGGTGGCTTGCCCCCGAGAATGGGTTTGGCTCGAATTTGCTTT
>JBDKUT010000150.1:0-28450 GCA_039679545.1 Thermotogota bacterium | reverse complement strand
GATCGATGCCAGCATAGACCCCGACACCTGGGCCAAGGCAACGAGGAACTCATCTGCGGCCCACAGGTAGCCAGAAGCCTCCGCCGACACGTTGCCACCAGCAGTCCTTTGCGTCATGGGGCAGTCGACTCACTCCGGCGGCGTGCCTTCCTCGGAAGGGTTGTCTGCAGGGCTGAGGGGGACGCAGTCTCTTCTAACGCCGAAAGTTGGCGTGACACGCCCATCCTGGAGCCGGCAGACGAGTTTCGGGACGTCTTCTGCGGTCGCGAAGAAACGTTCACTGATTGCGTCAACCTGCGCCAACCCATCACCCAGGAGCGCGTCAATCTCACCCTTGCCAGGATTCTCGGCCAGCACCTGAATGACCATGCGCTTCCCATCCTTCTCCACCGTCACGTCCAACGACAGGATCGACGTGCCCTCTCGTCTGCCGGTCTGACGAGCGAAGAGCTCTGCTAGTCTGCCTTTGAGAGTCGCATATGAATCCTCGCCGAGCTGGCGAAGGAAGCCTGTGGCAACAGCTCCGAGAGCGAACCCTACGCCAATGGTGAGGACGCTGATGGGGTCCAAGGACTTCTTGATGTAGGGTCTTGGCTGTACCCCAAGAGCTGTGCCCACGGCATCGACCAGGGCCCTGCTCTCCTCGTCACGAAACCCGCGATCAAACAGCACCGCGAACTTCCCTGACGGGGTCAGCTGCAAGGGCATGCACCCTTTCGCAGTCTCCAACGCCGGTCTGTCCCCCGCTTCGAACACTTCGATCACGCCATCAACCGCGTAGTCCCCATCCGTGAGTTCGACAAGCTCGGCAGATGCAATCCGGCCTGCCGGGGGGATACGGGGATCGTGCTCCACTCCAACTGGAATGTGCTGCGCATCTATCTGGCGCACCATTGCTTCCAGACCAGACAATGCAAGTCGGTCCCCGTCGAGATCTACGTGTGTCGTAGCGAGTCTGCACCTATACTGCTTCATCCATTTCCTAGAGTACTCAAGATGCTTGCCGTGTGCACTATCTGGAGAGATGTCCGGGAAGAACCAGCCCCCCTAGAGCGGGGCGATGGGGTCAGGCGATGGGGCGCGAGGGTCAGGGCGGTGGGGTCAGATCTTCACTTTCCGACACGAACTGAGTAGACTGGCGCCATGGCACGACCTCTCCGTCTGGAGTACGAAGGCGCTGTCTACCACATCACAAGCCGCGGCAACGCTCGACAAGACATCTACCTTGTCGACCCGGACCGCGAGCTGTTCCTCAGCGTTCTTGGCGCCACCGTCGAGCGCTTCGGCTGGCTCTGCCACGCCTACTGTTTGATGTCGAATCACTACCACCTGCTGATCGAGACGCCCGAAGCGAATCTGTCGCGTGGGATGCGGCACCTCAACGGGGTGTACACGCAGGCGTTCAATCGCCGGCACATGCGCTCGGGGCATGTCCTTCAGGGACGGTTCAAGGCGATCGTGGTTGAGAAGGAGAGCCACCTGCTCGAGCTGGCACGGTACGTCGTCTTGAACCCTGTGCGTGCGCGGATGGTCCGCTCGGCGAAGGACTGGCCATGGTCAAGCTACCGTGCAACGGCGGGTCTAGCAGAGGTACCACACTTCCTAACTGTCGGCTGGATTCTCGAGCAGCTCCAGTGTGATCGTCGTAGGGCGTCGGCGCAGTACCGTCAGTTCGTCAAGCAAGGTCGAGGGGTTGACGTATGGACTGAGTTGCACGGCGGCGTTCTCTTGGGCAGCGAGGAGTTCGTCGGAGAGCTCAAGCCGTTGCTCTTGGACTACCAGACAACGCGAGAGCTTCCGAGACGAGAGCGACTTGCCGCTCGCCCGAGCCTGACAGAGCTGTTTGCAGCTGTGTGCGACAAGGAGGCACGAGACCGTCAGATCCATGCGGCCACGCGCATCCACGAGTACACGCTGCGGGAGGTTGCAGACTTCATCGGTTTGCGACCATCCACAATCAGCACCATTGCAGTACGAGTCTCTCGTCAGAACGCGATCGGAAAGTGAAGACCTGACCCCATTGCGCGGAGTACGCCCTGAATGCCTCAGGGGCTGGGCGGAATGCTCTGGTAGCCGAGCTGCCTCAAGTAGGCATCTACATCGGGAAGAGGCCAGCTCTCGACGATCTTGCCTTCCGAGAGGCGTACAACCCAGATCTCTCTCCAGAGCGCCTCGCGCTTGTAGGTAGCGTGGGTGCCGCGATACTCCATGAGACAGGCAACCTTGTCCCCATCTGCGAGAGTCAGCTTGACGTCGACTCTCAAGTCGGGGATCTCGTTCGTCATGAACTTGCGCATCTCCGACTTCGCCTGAGCGCAGTCGGTGTCGAAGCCCCGGATGGGGCCTCGGGTCAGTTCTACCTCGAGGGTCTCTTTGCCTCGGCGTACGCCCAGCTTGAGCGTACTGCCCCGGTAGCACTGGAGGCCCTGCGAGATGTCCTCGTAGGTAGCCCAGCGCTGGCGTTCATCCTCCACCCAGAGGAGTTCATCTCCCACTTGGAGCTTCCCCTCCGCAGGACTGCCGGGGGTGATGGCGCTGATGACGTGCTTGTTCCCTGCGGCGTCTCTAGAGAAACCCATGCCGATGAATGGGGCTCCCCGCGCGACGTAGTCCTGGCTGAAGTACAGATCCCAGGCATCGATCTTCTTCCTATTGACGACCTGCTCGAGGACTTCGCGGACGATCTCGGCATTCGACTTCATCAGATCGTGACCTCCCGCTGTGACCGCCGTGGGGGGACCGGCAAGCATCGCCGCACGAGTGTTGGCTGTCTCGGCAACCGTACTGGAACGTGAGGATCCCGTGCAAGCCGGCTTCCTGCCGCCCAATGGTTGGGTTCAGCTGCGCCAGACGAGCGGCGGGGGCAGGCAGCCCTCTCTAGGATGTCGGCGCGGAGCCGTCGGCGATCCACGCTCCGGGGCAATCCCATCCCCGCGGCGCCGGGGACACGCTCCGGATCTCGGTGAGTGGACTCGCGACGCTCACGACGTAGACGTCGGCGTACCCATCAGCGCGGAGTGAGGCGAACGCGAGGTAGGCGCCGTCGGGCGACCAAACGGGGAACTCGTCGGGCTGCGGGTGACTCGTCATACGGCGAGGGTTCGATCCGTCGGCGGCCATGATGAAGATCTCTGTGTTGCCGGCCGCGACCTCCTGGTAGTACGCGATCCACGCCCCATCGGGCGACCACTCGGGCGCACCGCGGTACCCGGAACAGGCTGTCAGGGTGACCAACCCGGTACCGTCGGGAGCCATGACGCAGATACAGATGTTCGGGAACGCGCCGCGCGCGAACGCGATGCGGTCGCCGGTTGGAGACCAGCTCGGGGCCCAGTCGTCGACGTCGTTGTCGGTGATCTTCCGCGTCTCGCCGGTGGAGACGTCCACGAGGCAGATCTCCGCGTCGTGGGAATCGTGCTGCGAACAGACGATCTGTGTACCGTCGGGAGACCACGACGGGTAGGACTCGTCGGCGGCCGTGTTCGTTAGACGCCTGGGCTCGCTGCCGTCCAGGTTCATGAGGTACATCTCACTGTTCCCGTCGCGGGTCGACGTGAATGCGATCGTGGTGCCGTCGGGAGACACGCACGGAGAGGAGTTCGCCCCTGCGTTCGCGGTGAGTTGCCGCAGTTCGGACCCATCCGGCCGAACGGCGAAGATGTCGAGGCCGCCGCTGCGCTCCGACTCGAACAGGATCCATCCCGTCGGTGCGGCCACCGCTCCCACGCAGAACACGAAAGCGCTCACGATACAGGCCAGCGCCCCTCGTCGACTCAAGCCGCCTCCTTCCTGCTCAGCACAACGCCGATGGTATCAAGTCCTGCAGTTGTACGGGCGAGGCACGCAGGTTAGACAACTCAGTCTCGCGACTCTAGGCGACAATCCGAAGTCCAGACGGGCGGCTCAAACTGCCGAAAGAACGCAGTACGCGATGATTGCGGTGGCGATGAGGTACACCACCGCGGCAGCGCGGATCAGCCACGCACCTCGTTCCGGCCGATGCGTCGATGTCGTGTCGGCTCTCCCACACGCGTCGCGTGCGGTCGCTTGAAGCGGCTCCTTATTCATGACAACCCCTCCTTTGAAGCCAACTCCCGTCTCGTCTGCGGGGTTCTGCCTTGGCGGAGGCAGTGGCTGCTTCCAGGGCTGTCTCGTTTGTCGCGGATCCCCGCGCCCGACGCGACCCCGCACGGCCTCGGACGAGGGGACACCGGTTGCCTGCGGTGAGGCGCTCGGCCCGGCGACCTGGTTTCGATCGCCGGCACGGCACTCAAGAACTCCACATTGTCGTTGGTGCGAGCGACAATCGGGCGCAATGACCCACGCGACGGAATTCGCCCACTTCGTCAGTGCGCAGGAGCCTGTCTACGGCCAGGTGCTGCGAGAACTGGCGGAGGGACGGAAGCAGACGCACTGGATGTGGTTCATCTTCCCGCAGCTCCGCGGGCTCGGGCGCAGCGCGATGGCTGAGCGCTACGCGCTCGACTCCGTGCCTCGAGCGGAGCGCTACTTGGCCCATGAGATCCTTGGGCCGCGGCTTGTCGGGTGCACTCGGCTCGTTCTCGCGATCCCGAATCCAGACCCTCAGGCGATCTTCGGCAATCCGGATTGGATGAAGTTCCGATCGTCGATGACCCTCTTCGCGCAGTGCTCGCACGGAGCAGAGGCGTTCGCGGAGGCAATCGACCGCTGCTTCGCTGGCGTGCCGGACCGAAGGACGCTCGAACTCCTGGGACGCCTCTAGAACGAGGCCATGAGAAACCGCGAGGTAGGCGGGCGAGCTAGGTACGCGGGCTCGTTTCGGTCGCTCCCCACAAGACCTTCGCCAACCACTTGTCAATCAGCGGCAGACGATAGCGCAGGCCTTGGAGCATGCGTAGGCGGTACGTGGGCGGGACGAGCCGACGGGCGCACAGCATCCACAAGACCTTGCCGCCGTAGTAGAAGGCAAGTGCAATGGCTAGGAGATAGAGGAAGAGGTAGAGACGGTTCTCGAGGACCGTCGTTGGAACCGTCGCATAGCCGGCCATCGTCGCCGCGACGGGGACCACCCACACGAAGAGGCGCCGCAGCCAGTGATCGGTTGTCCTCCGCGCCTTCGAGATCTGCACCTCGCGCCCGTTGATCAGAAGCCGTCGAAGTCGCAGGTGCGCTTGAATGCTCTCCTCGAGCGCGTGGCGACGCTCTTCGGGGAACGCCTCGTAGCCCGGGATCTCGAGCACGTAGTCGAAGGCGCTTGCGAACTTCGCCGTCATGTGCCCAAACCGCCGGCTCTCCTGCGACTGGCGATGGAGCTGCCGCGTCAGGTACTCGAGCAATCGGATCTCGTAGCGGAGATCCGGACCCTCTGCGCCAAAGAGCGTCGCGAAGCGAACCTCGCTCGCGTGCTCCAGGTACCACGCGCCCAGACGCGCCTTCGCCTTGTCCTCCGGCTCACCCAGGGAAACGATGATCCCCCGCTTGTCGTGGGCTCCCACACGGTTCACGAGCGCGCGGTCAAACCCCGTCTCCTTGTCCCGAACGCGGATCTCGTCCTTGGTGATGCGGAAAGTGAACTCGATGGCCATCGTGAGCGATCGTACGGGGAACGCCACTCCCCGGCAAGAGATGAGTTCCTCGGCGAAGTACTGCACATGGCGTGCGTGCGACATGGCAGCCTTCCGCAGTCCAGCGGCGCCCGCGCCACTCGACCAAGCCGCTGCGTTCGCGTGACAGGGTATGCCCCCGCCGTCGGAACCGAACAGAAACAGCCCCACCCAGCGTCTGACCACACCACTCGCGCCCAAACCGCAGATCGCGGCCGTGGACGAACATCGCTTGACTCCGAGTGTCGCCATAGGCAAGAATCCGCTGAACCCATGGAATGTGTTTTCTGCAGGTGCCCTAGTGATGACTGCGTTTCTGCGGAACACGTAATCCCGCAATCATTGGGCAATATCGAACACGTCCTGCCTCCGGGAGTGGTATGCGACACATGCAACAACTACTTCTCTCGAGAGGTCGAGAAACCTCTCGTGGAGTCGCTGTACGTTCGTGAGCGAGTAGTAGGACTTGCCATTCCCACCAAGCGAGGAAGACCTCCGCGGATCACGGCCATCCACCGAGAGAGCCTGGTCCCGGTTCAGATCGCTCCCGATCTCAAGTCCGGGGGCTTCTCCGTGCTAGCGCTACGGGAGAAGGATGAGTCTCGCTGGGTAGAGGCCCTCCGCTCCCGCCCACGGGGAATGCTTGTATTTCCCAAGGTGGACTGGCCAGAAGAGGGCGAGATGTCCAGGTTTCTCGCCAAGACGGCAATTGAGGCGCTGGCTCAGCGCTTACTCGCCGTAAGCAGTGAACTTGCCGGGATGGCGCGCATGCGCGAACTGGACCCGCTGCGCGTCTATGCACGCCGCGGTGGCCCAGAGACGTGGCCGTATCACTCGCGGAGGTTGTATCCCCCGCACCGAATCTTCGGCGTGCCTGGTCAGCCTCAGTATCAGGTACTGCACGAGTGGACATTCGTGCTCACCGACGCGAACTCGCTATTCTTCATCCTGGCACTCTTCGGTGATGAGTACGCGATCGACATGGGGGCACCGTCAATCGACAGGTATCTGGAATGGTTGGCCGTGAATCAGTTCCGGAGTCCGCTCTATCCACAAGGAATCAAGGAGGGAGAAGGCGATGACGGCAAGGCTTGAACGCGTGCGGTTTGCGGAGGTGGATATCAAGAGTGCATTCTTCGATAGCCTCAAGCGGGACTACCTGGAGTTCGCTGACTGGTTCCGCACGAAGGGCAAGGAGCAGGCATACGTCATGCAGGACGAAGCCACGCTGCTCGGTTTCATGTACCTCAAGCTGGAGAGCGGGCCGGTCACCGACGTCGAGCCACAGATGCCTGCCGCGCGCCGCCTGAAAGTGGGCACCCTGAAGATCGATGCGCACGGGTCGCGACTCGGGCAACGCTTCATCAAGAAGGCACTCGATCACGCGATCTCCGAAGGGGTCACCGAGCTCTACATCACGGTCTTCCCAAAGCACTTCACACTGATTGCTCTACTCCAAGAGTTTGGCTTCACTCAGTACGGAGCCAAGACCTCGGCGAACGGCACTGAGGTCGTGCTCGTGAAATCGCTCAGTTCCCTAACAGGTTCTCCCCGACTCGACTACCCACGCTTCCGGATCCTTGGCAACCGGAAGTTCATTCTTCCCATCCAGCCGAAGTGGCATACGCAGCTGTTCCCGGACTCCATCCTGGCCAGTGAGAGCTATGACGTCGTGGCAGACGTAGCACATACGAACAGTATTGACAAGTGCTATATCTGCTTCATGGACGCGAGCGAGGTGAGCCCAGGTGACCTCCTCGTGATCTATCGAACCTCAGACAGCAGAGGACCAGCGGAGTATCGGTCGGTCGTGACCTCGATCTGCACTGCAGAGGACATCCGGTTCAAGAGGTCGTTTGTCAGCCGAGATGAGTTCCTCGAGTACTCCGAGAAGGCAAGCGTTTTCGACCGCGGGGAGCTCCTCAGCATGTGGGACGCTGTGAGACAGCAGGAGATGGTCGTAGTCAGAATGCTCTACAATGCAGCCCTTACCAAGCGGCTGATCCGAAAAACGCTTGTCGAGGATGTGGGTGTCGCCAGGGACGCCTACCCAGGGTTCCTTGAGTTGACCGACCAACAGCTAGAGGCGATCCTGAAACTCGGAGGAGTCGATGCGAGTCTTGTTGTCAATTAGGCCTGAGCATGCGGCCAGGATTCTCGATGGTGAGAAACGGTTTGAGTACAGACGGCGAGTATTTAGACAAGAAGTGACCTGCGTCGTCCTGTACGCCTCAAGCCCGATGAGGAAGCTCGTGGGTGAGTTCCAGCTGGGCGAAGTCCTGTCCGACCATCCGGATAAGCTGTGGCTAGCAACTGCTGCAGAGGGCGGTATCACGTATGAGCAGTTTTCCCACTACTTCGCCGGGTGTACAAACGGCTACGCTCTGAAGGTCGATAGCTATACGAAGTACGCTGAGCCCGTGGATCCGGAAGAGGTGTTTGACGGATTCCGTGCACCCCAGTCGTTTGCCTACATAGGCTGAGCTGTCTTCAGGGCTGTGAGGTCGAATCCTGCTTCATGTCGTGAAGATCCCGCCCTCTCCTCCTATCACGGCTTCGGGCAGTTGCCTTCGCCGCATTTCTTGCAGACCCTGTAGCCGCACTTCGTGCACCTATACGTGACCTGCGGCAGCTTGGTGCCACAGTGTGCGCATTTCAATTCTGAGGACTGCGGCGCTACTTCGTTCTGTGCTTTGTCTTCCATGGTAATCCCTCCTCTGTGTCTGGGTGAGATAATGATAGCATACCAGAGCGTCGGAGTAGGCGCCCACCTTGGAGTCGATCAGATATGCGGTGGACCCGTGCTGCATCAGGGGGGATGGGGTCGGGTTCTGCTCCTTGCTGTCAAGGACCGGAGGCAGGGCTGTCAAGGACCGGAGGCAGGTGGTTGAAGCCTGCCAGTAGTGACAAGCCGAAGGTTCCCGGAGACGGATACCGTATCTCCCGCCAGGGCTGTAGTCTGTGACTTTGAACTTGCGGAGGATAGTCATGAGAAAGGCCGAGGTGTACTACTTCTCCGGAACGGGGAACTCATTGATCGTCGCAAGGGGCATCGCCGGGCGGCTGCACGGCGAGCTGATCCCGATCGCCTCGGTGGCCGACAGGGAGACGATCGAGCCAGACGCGAATGTGATAGGCATCACATTCCCGGTCTACTACGCTGACGCTCCCAACATCGTCCGGCGCTTCGCGGAGAAGCTCGGCAACACGGAAGGGAAGTACATCTTCGCCGTCTGCAACTACGGAGGAGGGGCCGGCGACTCGTTCAAGACGCTGGACGGCATCCTGAGATCGCGCGGAGCAGGGCTGTCGGCGGGCTTCGGGATCCACATGCCGCAGAACGCGTTCCACAAGCCCTGGGAGATCAAGTCGCTGGCCTACAGGCAGGCACTGAAGAGGATCGACTTCATCGTCCGATCGGTCGAGGCAAGAAGGACGGGGGTCTTCTACTCCAACGTGGTCATCCAGGCAATCATGACGCCGTTCCAGGGATGGATCCGGCACATGACGTCTCTGGCCCTGGAGAAAGCCTCGAGCACTCCCTCCCCCTCGGGGCTCACGGTCGAGCAGCTCATGCCGCTCTGCGGAAGCTCGTTCACGGTCGACGCGAAGTGCAACGGGTGCGGGACGTGCGCCCGGGTCTGCCCTGTCGGCAATATCGAGATCGTGAACAAGAAGCCGATCTGGCAGAACCGCTGCGAGAACTGCCTCGCCTGTTTCAACTGGTGTCCCGCGAACGCCATCCACGGGCCGCTCGCCAGCTCAGACTACCGCTACCGCCATCCCGACGTCACCGCGCACGACATTAGTTCGCACTAGTTCGCGAGATGCATGTTGACATGTCGTCTGGTATTACTCTATCGTATCCTTGGTTGTCAGGTCATTGCATAGCCGGTTGCGCGACGCACAGAACCAACGCTCACCCGATTCGTGGTCGAGCCGAAGATGACTCTTGGCTGCGGCCTGTCGCGCCAGCCAGCGAACCAAGGAGGGAGGCGGACATGAGAAGGCTAGTGGCAGTACTCGCTACGGTGGCTCTCGGCATCTCCATGCTAGCTCTGACAGGCGCAGCACAGACGGACCTCGTGTACAGGTACGAGTACTCCGTCAAGGTGGTCCAGGGACCGTGCGACAACGAAGGCATTGGGTGGGGAATGTTCTTCACCACTGTCAACATCCACAACCCGTGGCAGTGCCAAGCAGTGCACTACAGAATCAAGCTCGCCGTCGCTGGGTATGGCGGCGGTTTGGGTCCTGTCCCAAGCTGGGTAGATCCGAGGCAGCCACTGATCGCTGATGGAGTCACGGAGTACGACGGCGCCTATTTCTACACCATGCCGACGTACCCGCAGATCCCGGGAGGCGTGTTCTTCGAGGGCTACTTCGTGATCCAGAGCGAGGACGAGCTGGACGTCGTTGCCGTCTACACCGGCTCGGGCTTCCCGGACCCGAAGTCGCAACTCGCCACGATGTACTCGGAGCGCGTGCCCGCACGGCGCATTGAGGTCTGCGCGAAGCCGGAAGGATAGGCGGAATGGGAGCCAAAGGCGCGGGCTCGCGCCGATTCGGACGGCCGCCGCCCACTTCAGAGCAGCGGAGGCCGTCCCGTGCGTTGTCCAATAGTCTGAACTTAGGAGGGTGTGCCGCGCGCGAACCGACTCCCCCACGTGCGTGAACTCAGAGATGGGCGCAGAAGCCTCAGAGATCGGCAGGCGGCTGGCAGAAGCTGAGTCTTGACAGCGAGCACGCCATCCCGCAGACTACACTGCTTGACAGACTGGTCTGCGGGAGGTTCATGAACGAGCGAGATGCTCTGAAGGAGATCGCCGACATCAAGGCGGCCGTGCAGGGAACGGCGACGCGCGTTGGCCGACACGCCGGTTGGTTCTTTCTCGCCGCCGCCGTCATCTGGACCGCCGGCTTTGTCACGACGCAATGGCTCGGCAACGACTCCCGCTTCGTGTGGATCGGGCTCAACGTCATCGGAATCGGCGTGTGCGCGCTCCTTGCCAGGCGTTTCTTCGGAAAGCGTGGAGAGCAGATCGTTCCGGCGGTCGGGCGACGGATGGGACTCTGGTTCGTCGGGGCGACCATCTTCGACGTGATGCTCGGTCTCTTGCTCGGACTGACGGCACCCGAGGACATCACGCTCCTGATCGCGCTGACCGCCGGGCTCAGCTTCTTCGTCGCGGGCTCCGTCGGGTCGTACAAAGCTCAACTCCTGGGCGTGTTCCTGTGGTGCGCGACGCTCGTCGGCCGCCTGGCCGTGCCGTCGTACCTACCGCTGGTGGTCGCGCTGTCCGGGGGAGTCGCGTTCCTCGCCGTCGGGATCTCGTTTCTCTTGCGGCGCGAGGCATGAACGACGACACCCTCCTTATTCATCAGCCGACGCGCCTCAAGATCATGGCGGCGCTCGCCGCGCTCGAGGACGGCGCGAAGGTCGACTTCATGCTTCTCGCAGACGAGTTGGAATTGACGAAGGGGAACCTCGGCGCTCATCTAGCCAAACTCGAGGAGGCGAGGCTCGTGAAGGTCGAGAAGGCATTCGTGAATCGGAAGCCGAAGACGTGGCTCAGTCTGACGTCACGAGGCCGAGAGGTGCTTCTCGGGTACATTCGGGAGTTGGAGCGGGTTGTGCGTGGCAAAGGGTAGGGAGGAAGCTGTGGGACCTAACACGACGGTGATCGAGCTCGAAGGTGTGAAGAAGCGCTTCGGCGCTCTCCAGGCACTCGACGGCGTCACCTTCACGGTCGAGCGAGGCGACATCTTCGGGTACCTCGGCGCGAACGGCGCCGGGAAGACAACAACGATCCGCATCCTTCTCGATCTGCTCCGAGCGGACTCCGGAAAGGTGCTCGTCCTCGGCGATCCGACCGACCGCGTCGAGACGCGCCGCAAGATCGGATTCATGCTCGACGCCGACGGGCTCTACGACCAGCTCACGGCGGTCGAGAACCTCCAGTTCTACGCCAAGCTGTACGGCTGTGCCCCGAGCGCGGGAGAGATCACGGCGCTGCTCGAGTCGGTGCGCCTGTCCGAACGGGCGAACGACCGCGCCGGCACCTACTCGAAGGGGATGCGGCGGCGGCTTGCGCTCGCGCGCGCCCTCGTCCACAACCCGGAGGTCCTGATCCTCGACGAGCCGATGTCGGGGATCGACCCCACCGGGCAGATCGAGATCCGCGCGATCATCCAGGACCTGGTACGCGAGCGCGGCAAGACGATCCTCTTGAGCTCGCACGATCTCGATGAGATCGAGCGGCTGTGCAATCGCATCGCCTTGATCGACAAGGGCGAGATCCGCGTCACGGGGGATCTGAAGCAGCTTCTCGGCGTGGGGAGCGAGGGACGGGTCACGATCACGACTTCGACTCCCGTCGCTCCGGCGATGCTCACCGAGATTCGCGATCGCTTCGGCGGGGAGACAAGCGGCGGAGGATCGACGACGCTCGACCTGAAGCTGCCGAGCGGAGTGGGAAACGCAGACATCGTTTCTTTCCTCGCCGCGCACGGCGTCGGAGTTGAGGGCGTCGCCACGAAGCATACGTCGCTCGAGGAGCTGTACGCCGCGATCCTCAAGGAACGGGAGGCGTAGGATGAGCGTCCTCTCTGTGCTTACGAAGGCCGCCGTCCGCGACCTGGCGCGGTCGCGCAGCTATAGGGTCGCCTTCGTCGTGATCTCCCTGTTCTTCGTTGCGATCCTCTACGTGATCGGCGTCCGCCTGCTTATCACTCCGCTGCTCTCGAGTCCGGCGTTGGATCGCGAACTCCTGGCGGGGGCGGCCACCGGCCTCGTCTACTGCACCGTGCTCATCATCACAGGGCTCTCCCTCGATATCAGCTCGACGCAGCCGCTCATACGGGGCAAGGCGTCCGGCTCGATCGAATCGCTCCTCGCGACGCCGGTCGCCGCGCGGGATCTGTGGTTCGCCTTGTCGATCGCGTCGATCCTTCCGGGGATCCTTGCGGGAGTCGGCGCAGGCGTGGTCGCAGCCGTCGTGCTGGGCGTCCTGTACCTCGCTCCGAACGGGATCCCGGTCGCGACGCCGTGGATGATCGTCAACTGCTTCGTGTTGTTGCCGAGCGTCTACCTCGCGCTCGCGTTCCTCGTCCACGCCATCAGCGTCCCGGGTAGGGTGACGTCCGGCGCCGTCATCGCCCAGGTCTTCTTGCCGGTCTACTCCTCGCTCATCATCAACCTCGGCGCCCGCGGCGTCGTCGCGGTGACGAGGCTGGATCTGGCGCTCGTGCAGCTCGGGCTGACGGTCGTCGTCGCGGGGATCATCGCGGCCGTGGGCCGCGGCGTGACGAAGGAGCGGATCGTGCTCTCATGCAAGCGATGACCTCGTCGCGCCGCACAGCGGCGAGCCGCGTCGGCGCGGTCTGCGGAAGGGATCTCGAGGAGCTTCGGAAGAGCCCCGCGTTCACCGTCATCGTTGCGGTGTTCGGAGCGCTCGTCGTCGGGATCTCGGTCGGCACAGGCCTTCTGCTTCGCAGCGTGCTGCGCCAGGCTGCCGGCCTCGATGCACCGGCGGTCGACGGGATCGTCAGAAGCGTCGTCGGCGGGCTCCTCGTCGAGAACTCCGTCTACGCCGTCACGATGCTTCCGTTCTCGCTCGTCGTCTGGGTCTTCGCGAGCGCGCTCGTCATGCGGGAGAAGCTGACGGGGAACCTCGAGACCCTTCTCGCTACCCCGCTCGGCCTCTCCGAGATCTGGCTCGGAAAGACCCTCGCCCTCGCCGCGGTGTCGACGGGGATCGGAGGGCTGTGCGGGGTCCTTTCGCTCGTCTCCGCCCATGCGATCGTCGCGGTCGCGCTGTCGCGCTTCGTTCTGCTCGTTTCGGCGCCCGCCGCCGTGGCGGCGCTCCTGAACCCGCTCTTCTTCTCCGGCATGTGCGCGCTCATCATCCTCATCGCCCTCGTGAAGGACGCGGATGCCTCGCTCCTGCCGTCGTTCCTCATCGGCATGGGCGCGATGATCGGGCTGCCGGTGGCCATCGGAACGGGCGCGATCGCGATCGGAAGCTGGGTCTTCTGCCTATACCAGCTCTGTGCTGCCGGAGCCCTCTGGCTCGCTGTCATCGTGCTCCTGCTCCGTTCGAACAAAGAGCGGGTCGTCCTCTCGGCACGGCAGTAGCGCAGGAGTCCTTGAGTCGTCGCATCTCCTCCATCGGCCAAGACAAGCCTCTCGCGCCTTGAGACGAGGTGGAGACGTGGCGGGCCCACTCTGGCTGCGGCGGCCGGCGGGGCGGCGGACGCTCGGAGAAGGAGAGCCCTATGGCGGAATCTAGCCTGTCCGAGTGGATACTACGAGCTCCGACCCCCGAGGACTTCGACGGGGTTGTGGCGATGGCCGAGGCCCGCGCCGACAGACTCAACAGCCCGACGCGCACGACGCGCGACGGTTGGAGGAATTGGTGGGCGTCTCAAGCGGCGAGTCTCGCCCGGGACAACCTCGTCGCGGCTGACGGCACAGGACGGGTCGTCGGCCTCGCGAGTGTAGAGCCCGCCACCGAGCCGTTTCTGATCGTATTCGCGAACGTCAGCGTCGGCCCAGACCACTGGGACCACGAACAGTTGTGGGACGCGCTCTCTGCTTGGGTTATCGAACGGGCCGCGGCGAACGTTGACCTGGCGCCGCCCAACGCGGAAGTCAATCTCATGGCGGAGGCCGTCGAGGCCGATGCGCCGCGGACGGCCGCACTCACTCGTGCCGGGTTCAAGCGCTCGCGAATCTTCTTCCGCATGCGTATCGACTTCGACGGCAACGTGGAGGCGTCGATGCCTCCGACCGGGGTCGTGATCCGTCGAATCGACATGGAACGCGAGTTGCTCGACGTCGCGCGGGCCCACACCGAGGCGTTCCGCGATCATTGGGGCTACGCCGAGCGGTCGTCGGAGGCCTTCGTCGAGGAGTGGCGACACGACACGATCGGACAGCGCTCCGACTTCAGCTACATCGCCGTGGCCGACGGAGCCGTCGTCGGGTACGTCCTCTGCGAGGACAACTACCGAGGCGACCCGGCCATCGGTCTTGTCAGCTACCTCGGCGTTCGCCCGGCGTGGCGACAACGCGGAGTCGCGCGCGCTCTGCTTGAGACGGCGTTCCAGGCGCTCCACGCGCAGGGGTATGGCGCTGCACGCTTGGGAGTCGACGCGACGAGCCCGACCGGAGCGTTGCGCCTGTATGAGAAGGTCGGCATGCGCGCGGTCGAGCAGGTCAATCGGTACGAGAGGGTCCTTCGCCCGGGCATCGACTTGCGCCCACGGCCGGGAGAGTGAGTCCTCGTCTGGCGAGGCCGTGTTCTTGGGCGCCAACGCGAACTGCGCCCACACGAGGCGTTACGGACACCGTACGGTCCCCTGAAGCCACGGGCACCCGCCACAAGCGGGGAACGGGATCCCGTAGCAGTCGGCCTGGTTGTCGAGGGACAACGAGCACGCGCCGCACCAGCCGCACGGCGCGAACACTCCGCCCTTCATCCGCGCGCGGAAGTCCTGGTGCTCACGGTCGCGCCAGAGGTCGGCGAGCGACCGATCACAGAGCCGTCCGACGACATACGCGCCCGCGACTCGCGCCATGCCCGGTTGGTGGGTCTCGTGCGATCGGAGAAGCGGAGGGCACGGAGCGACACGCCCGTCCCAGGCGACGGCAACCGCCTCGGCGTCGATGAACGGGCACCGCCCGCGCTCGGGCGCCAATGAGACAGGGATAAACCTGTCTGCGGCGAGCCGTGCCTCGCCGATCCAGGGAAGTGCGGGTTCGGCGCTGCGGCGAGCGTACCAAGCGGGAACGAGCGACTCGCTGTTCTGGCCCGCCGTGTACGGGATGAGGTGGCTCAGGTGGACGAGATCGACCGAGAGCTTTCGCGCGAACCCCAGGAAGACGTCAAGCCCGTCCCGATTGGCCCGCGAGACGACGTGGGCCAGCCCGAGTTCGACGGAGTGGCCCCTTCGAAGGGCAGCAAACGCGGTGACGTTCTCGCGCACGCGGTCGTTCTCCGCGTGGCCCACCGTCGGAGAGCACGCGCCGTCACCGGTCGGCCCGCTGTCAAGCGAAACCCACAGCCGTGACAGGCCCGCCCGGAGGAGTGCCTCCGCGGTTGCTCGATCCAGCAAGGTCCCGTTCGTCGTCAGCTCCGTGCGCGCCCCCGTCTGCGCCGCGCGTTCGACCATCTCCACGATCAGCGGATGAAGGAGCGGCTCGCCAACACCGGCAAAGCTAATCGCAATCGCCCCACGTGCGGCAACTGCGAGGCCGATCACGCAGTCGAAGGTCGCCCCATCCATGTCCCCGACGGGTTCGCTCCATGAGGCGCGAACGCACATCGCGCAGGCGAGGTTGCAGCGCGTGGTCGGCTCGACGTAGACCTTCGCCGGAAGCATGAGTAGATGGTGCCTAATTCAGTGCCCTTCCTCCAAGCAGGTCTTTGCCAGGACGGCAGAGCGGCGTCCGGCGCCTGGAACCGCTAGGGCGCCTGGTGTACGCTCGGCTTGGTCGAAGGGGGTCTCATGCACGAAGCCGCCGCCGGCGGAGAGTGGATCGCGCTCTACCTGTCGCCGTTCGCGTGCCTCATCCTCGACGCTCTGATCGCCGTCGTCGCCATCTGGGCGACGGCCCGATTCCTCAAGCTCCGCAAGTCACCACGCGCCTAGCACGGCACCCGGCGCTTCTCCGTCATCGAGACGCTTCCGCAACGCGGGATGTCGATGGTCGTCCGGGAGGTGGCCGATGCGCACACATCTTGTCTCGAAGGTTCGGTACGCCGATCTCCTGCCACACGAGTTCGAGGCTCGCCTGAAGGAGCGGCCTGTCGGGTACATCCCCATCGGTACGCTCGAGTGGCACGGCCCCCAGAACCCGTTGGGCGCGGACTTCATCCAAGCCGGCGCGATCCTTGAACGCGCGGCCGAGCGCTTCGGGGGAATCGTCTTCCCCCCGATTTGGCTCGGCCCCGACGACATCGCAACGGCCGACAACGGCCGCTCCCTCATGGGCATGGACCTGGATCCGAGTGCTCCCCGCCAACTGCCCGGAAGCCTCTACTGGGTCCCAGAGGGCCTCTTCCTGATGATGATGGAGGCGATCCTCGTTCAGGCCGAGCGGGCCGGCTTCCGGTGCATTGTCGTCGAGGGCCACGGGCCCTCTCGCGACGCGTGGGGCCGTGAGGCCAGGCGCTGGAGGCACCAGTACAAGCTCCGTCTGATCTCCGCCGCGGACTTCCCCGGCGCGTGGGCGACGCAGAACGACCACGCGGGGCGGAACGAGACGTCGATCTTGATGGCGGTTGCGCCCGAGCTCGTGGACCTTTCGCAGTTGCCAAGGTCGCGCAAGGAGAAGCCCCTTGGCGTGTTCGGGGAGGATCCTCGCGACAGCACGACGGCCTACGGCGAAGAACTGATCGAGAAAACACTCACCCTCATCGGCGCAAAGCTCGGCGAGCTCGGCGTCTAGAGCCTGACGGCGCACCGGCCCGCGGGCCCGGAACCCTCTGGGCCTCGGCGCGAGCGGCTTCACGCCACGGTCTACTTCTTCCCGGCGACCTTCCCCACAGGCGCGACATAGAGCGAGATCTCGTCCTTTCCGTCAACGCCGAGGAACGTGTCGAGCTCATCCTGGTCGTAGGCAACAATGGCGCACGTCCCGGCGCCGATCGACTCGCAGGCGAGGTATAGGTTCTGGCAGATGTGCCCGCAGCTCAGAAGGATGTCCTTGAGCGAGTCGGGGCCGTAGCGCCACTCCGTTCGGTACGGAATGGCGGTCCAGACGAAGCTGACGGCGGCGGTGTCAACGAACTGCTGCCCGTAGCAGGCCTCCGCGAGGCTGATCGTGGGGTCCGCGCCCGGAGCGTCGACGGCGACGAGCGCGTGCTCGACGGGAAGGTAGCGGTACAGGCCCGGCGCCAGCGTCTCCACATGGCGAACCCTGAGGTAGGTCTCGAACGGATGGCGGCAACCGCCCGACGGGACGTTGCGCATCGCCCACGTTCCCTTCGGGCTGACGCGGCGGATCCCTTGCGTCGCCCAGAGAAGGAACGACAACTCCTCGAGGGAGAGCGCCTCGTCGGTGAACTCCCGGCGGCTCTCGCGGTCGCGAATCGCGTTGACCAGAGGCATTCGGCCGAGCGCGATCCGGTCGGCCGGGACGAGGGGGATGAGCTTGGCGCCGGGAGCCGCCGGCTTCTCGAACGGCGGTGGGGTGACCCCCTTCTGCTGATCCGGCGTATGGGTCATGAGCGCTTCACGCGACGGGTTTCTCAGGTACTGGCGGTTCGTGTCCATTCAGTCTCCTTTGCGCTCTGTCCATTGTATGTGGCACCCCGGGGCACGCCGGTTCACTCCCGCCCGCAGGTTTGACACAGTCCCGGGTGCTGCTCCCACGGCAGGTGCTCTTCCACTGGGTGTCACGGCCGCAAGCTCTAGCGTGCCGCCGACGCTCGCCGCCGTGACGAGATTCCGAGCGTGCGCCGTAGCGTGCGGTTCGACGCGAGAGAGTCGCCGAGACGGACCTCGACGGCACCAAGGTAGGCAGCGAACTCCGCTAGAGCGGCGCGAAGCGCCGCCGCCATCTCGCCGTCCGGGCGAATGCCCGGCTCCCACCACCAGCCGTTGATCGAGAGGACGCGCTCCTTCTTGTCGAACGCCGGCTCAGTGCGAGCGACGAACCGCTCGCCGCACAGAACGGGAAGGACATAGTAGCCGTAGGTGCGCTTCTCCTTCGGCTTGTAGATTTCCCAGCAGTAGTCGAACTCGAAGACCTGTCGAAGGAGCTCGCGATCCCAGGTGATGTTGTCGAGCGGCGCGAGGAACGCGGCTTCGGCCGGCCTCCCGTCGGGCTCCGCCGCTGCCTCGAGGGTCGGGAGGTCGGCCGTACGCACAAAGAAGGTCCTCTTCGGAACCCCTTCGACCCCGACGGCGACAGCGTCGCCGCGTTCGGCGAGACGCGTGAGAACCTTGGCCCTCGCCTCGCCGCCCTTGACACCCCTGATTCCCCACCAGTACTCGGCGGCGCCGTTCGACGGCGAGAGGCCAAGGCTGCCAATCCGCCGCAGCACGTGCCAGTCCTCGTACGACTCATCGTCGGGGTGGGGATCGGGCGCCTCGAGGATCTCCCCAGGAAGGATCCGCTCGGCGAGGTCAAAGTAGCGGACACTCCGCACGCGGTGGTGCGGCAGGATGACGCCCATCGACGAAAGGATCTCGAGCGATGCGTGGACGAGGCGCGTCGGACGGCCCCACCACCAGTCAACCTTCTCTTCGTGCTCGATGTCGACGGACGAGAGCGGGCCGCGCCGGCGGATCTCGTCAAGGATGTAGGGCGCCACCTTCATGGCCTGCGCCTCCGGGCCGCCATGCTGGCGCGTCATCAGCGCGCGGTGCCGAGCGAACGACGGCCACGTCTCACGCAGGACGATGGCCGACATCTTGTCCCAGCCGACGTAGACGCGGTGCTCGGTGTGCATGAGGCGGTCGAGCACGGCCGGCCGATACCGCGCGATGCGAGACTGCAGGACAAGGTCAGGGTTGCGGCCGACGATGTCGATCGGGTCGTACTGAATGCAGCCCAGGTGCTCGAAGAGCTTGAGCACTCCGGTCTTCCCGACGAGCCGACGCGGTGGAAGCAACCGCTGGTGCAGGAGGAGGAATCGGCGCGCGTGCGACGGATCGAGGACGATCGACGGTGCGGGGAACGATGCCTTGGCCATGATCTAGGTAGATCCTCCTCTGCAAGCGGGACAGGGTACGGGGTCCGCGGGGAGACGTCCACGCGCCAAAGATGAAACGCCCGCGTCCTCGGGTGAACACGTCCGACTCAGTATCCGAGTCCCTTGTAGTGGGCCTCAAGATACGCGGTGATCTTCGCCGGATCGAGCCCGACTTCCGCGACGACCGCTTGAAGCGCCATCGGCTCGCCGAACTCGACCCGCACCGGATGCCGAAACCGGAATCGACCCAGGGCTCGCAAGAAGGGATTTCGCGACAGAAGGTGGAAGATCCCGGTGACCGAGGCTCCCCAGATCCGCCACGGGACGAGGTAGCACGGCCCCGCACCGGGCTCTTGGGCAAGCATCGCCACAAGCGTTCCTACTCCTGGACGCCAAGGTTGCCGAGGATCTCTGGAATCTGGAGCGATGGCGAGCAGACCTCCGCCGCGCACGTGGTCGGCGGCTCGAAGCAACGTGGCCTGATTCGCCGTACGCGCGACGTCCCGAGGCGGCGGCGGGTCGAGCTTGTAGGCCAACCACCCGATGGCGCGCGGGAGAAGCCCCTTCCGCCCCGACGTCCTCGCGGTGAGCGGTGTCGTAACATAGACAGGAAACATGGTTCGCGAGATATGCGGCCCGAGCTTCGCGATGTAGCTTGCCGTCACCATCTTCACGTCGGGCCGATCGATGGCCGCCGCGAGGAGCGGTGGTGTCAAGAGTGACCCGTGGCGCCCGTAGGCAAGGATCGGCGACGTTCGGATCAAATCACGCGCCTCCTTCTTCGACCAGACGGAATGCCACGGGATCGGCGGGCGCGCAAGCAGCACCTTGCATGCATCGCAGGTTCCAAGCCGACCCACCAACTCGTCGGCGTCTTGGGCGATCGCAAGCAGAGGCGAGATCGGAAGGAAGAGGTTGGCCAGGCGATAGAAGAAGCCGTAGGAGACGCTCGTCTTGAGCGCGGCGAGATGCGCCCGGTAGAGGGGCTCGATCCCGCCGTCGCCGAACGCCTCGCGAAGCTCCGCCGCAACGCTGTGCAGAGCGCGCACCCCGGCCAGCCTCCTTCGCTCACGACAGACGAGCCGACGCGAGGATTCTAGGCGGGAGACCCCGGCCAGGGAATCGGGTGGACAAGGCGAGGACACCCGCTACATCGCCCGTGGATGACATGGGCGCATCGGGGTCCTGCGGCTCGGATATTCTCTTCGTTGGGAGGCAACATGGTGAAGTCCAGGACGATGGCGGCCGCTCTTGCGATGCTGGGGGCTGTCCTGGTCGCCGCAGGGGGTGCAACAGCTTCGGGTCCGGCCACGCTCATTCTCTTCGGAGGCACCATCATGTCCCTGACCGACGTCGGCGTCACCTACGCGGCCATCGCCATCGCCGGAGACCGGATCCTCGCCCTCGGAACGAACGAGGAGATGCTCGCCTTCGCCGGCCCCAAGACCGAGGCGATCGACCTTGACGGAGGAATTGCGCTCCCGGGGTTCATCGACCCACACACCCACTTCCTTGCCGACGCGTCGAAAGAAGGCCTGTCCATCGCCGCGGCTCAGAGCCAAGCCCTGGCTTGCGGAATCACCTCCGCGGCGGAGATGCTCGTCCGCCCGAGCGAGCTGCCGACGTTCGTCGCTGCAGCCGAGCACGGCGAGGTACGCCTTCGCACGAGCCTCTACCTCGCGTACAACGACCTCTGCGGTACCGTCCTCGGCCCGTGGTACATCGACTACAAGCCGTTTGCCGAGATCGCACCACGACTGCGAATCGCCGGCGTGAAGGTCTTTGCCGAACGGTCCTCGTGTGGCGACGAGCGAGCGGCGATCTCCTTCAGCGACGCGCTCCGTCCGCTCCTGTCGCCCGCCGGCGCCTTCTGGTACGGGGAGGACCGGCCGCTGTTCACCGCTCCCGAACTCGCCGCCATCGTGCGTGATGCGGCAGAGTCAGGGTTCCCGACGGCAATCCATGCGATCGGTGACGCAGCGGTGGAAACCGCTCTTGCGGCGTTGGACCTGGCCGGAGAGAAGGCTCGGACGCTCCGCCCGATGCTGCTCCACAACCTGTTCCTTCGCGATGACCTTCTTTCGAAGTTCGCGCAGCTTGGCGTTGTCGCCGGGGTGGAGTCGACGAACGCATGCTTTGTCGATGTCTACAACGACCTTCTGCCCACGCACCGCGGATCTCTCGCGCGCCGGTGGGGCGATCTCCTTGCGAGCGGGGCCCATGTCGTCGCCGACAGCGACTGGCCGTGGTGCGATCCCGGGTTCCTGAGCCCACTTGTCCGGCTCACGAACCTTGTCTCGCCGAGCAACGCGAGCCCCGCGTACGCATCGTGGGAACCGTGCAAGCCCCTCTCCTCGGCTCAACTCGTCTCGGTCTGGCAGGGTCTCCGGATGATGACGGCCGAGGCGGCGTACGCCCTGCATTGCGAGAGCGAGTTGGGAACACTCGAGCCGGGGAAGCTGGCCGATGTCGTCGTCCTCTCCGCCAATCCCCTCCTTGCAAGTCCGGAGAACGTCTCCGGCATCCAGGTCTTGCTGACGATCCTCGGCGGTAGGGTCGAATGGCGCTCGGAGACCGCGTTTCCGCGCCTGGCGCCGTAGCAGGTCTTGACGATCCACCCTCAGAGGCCTAGACTGTCCGCATGATTCGACGAGCGAAGGGCGGGACTTTGAAGCACACGACGCATCGACAGGCCCTCCTTCGTCTCGTCATGGATGTCGTCGGGTAGTCTGTGAGCGGCTAGAGACCCGGAGCACAGGAACCCGACGAGAGCGCAGGCAAAGACCTGCGTTTTTCTTTTGCCCTGCGCGCCATAACGGCGCGCAGGGCGGAGAGCCCCACGGGGCGACAGGAGGCAGGAATGCGACAAGAGAGAACACCGACGAAGACACAACGACACCCGGTCGCTGGAATCGAGGTTGTCGCTCACGGCACGCAGCGCGGCAGGGCCGTCACGAAGATGTCAAAACGCATCGTTCTCCTCTCCATCCTGTTGCACCTTGCCCTCGCGGTCTACGTCAGGGTCGACCAGCGCGCGGTTGCCCGCGCCTCCCGCTCCAGAGGAATCAAAGGAGATTCGCCATGACCGCGATCCTGTGGAAAGACGTGAAGGTCGTCGTCTACACCTCAGGAACGTCTGTGCCGACCCGAATGGAGGAGACGATCCGCCTGCCCAGAGAGGCCGGGTTCCCTGAGCTGCTTGCCGCGCTAGCGCACGCAGCTCCGGACATCCACCAGGAGGTTCTCCGATGCCTCGCCCGCGGTACCGGGGGTCCGCTCGACGAGCCCGCGGGGCTCCCGATCCTCGCCACCCTGGATCGTCAGTTCATCCGAGGTGGGCCGATCCTGCTCCCCGATCTACCCGACGAGCGAGCTGTGTTTGCTGATTTCGGTGCATGCGTCTCCTGACGCCACCGCCACGGCGTCCCCGGCCGGCCTCATAGGCCGGGGACGCCCCTCCTGCACAGAGCCCGCCTGCGTCGTGCATACCGCGCACTTGCCGAAGGCGGAACAGCCATGAGCTAGAGACCCAACAAGGAGCCGTGCCGCAACGCACGGGCAGCAGAGGCAAGATCGTGCCTCGATTGCTACTACCGCTCACGACTCATGCACGAGGCGAACCCGCTCGGTCCCGGGCTATCCGTCACGCTCACCAATCGCGACGGAAGCTTCGGCGAGCTCGCGTATGGGGTCACTGACGCCGGCACCGGTCTCGACACACCGTTCCAGATCGGGTCGATCACAAAGGCCATCCTCGGTGTCACCGCGCTCCGCCTCGTGGAGAAAGGCCTCCTCGACCTCGACGCCTCGGTCACGCAGTACCTCGGCTGGTTCCAGGTGCCGTCGAAGAACTACGCTCCGATCACCGTGCGGCACCCGATCGCACACACATCGGGCCCCATCTGCATCATCGACTCGGTGCCCGCGTCGAAGTACACGGCATGGATGCTCCGCGACACGAGAACCCTCTTTCCGCCCGGCGAGCGATTCCATTCCTCCAACGTAGGGACATCGTGGGGGTACGCTTGGAGAACGCCGTAAGAACGGGCTTTCCGACGGCCGACCGCCCTTTCCGAGGGAGCCGTGGATGTCCGCCGAGTGGTTCGAGGTAACCGCAGGCTGTGCGAGCTTCACATGCACTGCGAGAGGCCTCGCGGCCTTCGTACGCATGCTGGTGTGCGGCGGCGACACGCCCGGCGGCCGCTACCTGTCCGAGACGAGCTTCGACGCACTGATCAGCCGCGATCGGATGCAGGAGCCATTTGATCCTGAGTATATCTGAGGTTCGGGCTGTTCGCGGGGCGACTGAAGAAGCACGCGGGGCACACCACGGTGTGGATGGGAGGAGAAAACCTGGGGTACGAAGCCACGATGGTCGCCGACCTGGATGCCAGCGTCGGCGCCGTTCTCTTCGTCAACCGCTTCGCGGTGCCGGAGGCCGAGGCCGACTTCACACTGCGCATTCTTCAGGCGCTCGCGGAGGGAGGAGAGTTTCCCTCCCCACCCACGCCGGAGACGCCAGCGGTAGACCTGGATGGCTACGCCGGCACATATGCCTCGGAATCCGGAACCCTGAAGTGTCGCGTCGAAGACGGTTCCCTCGTCCTCGTGTACGACGGAGAGCAGATCCGACCAATCCACCTAGAGGGTGACACGTTCCAGGTTCCCCACCCGCGCTTCGCCCGCTTCCTCCTCCGCTTCCGTCGCCAGGGCAGCAAGGTTGCCGAGGCGCTCCATGGTGGGAGCTGGTTCCGCGGCAACCGTTACGCCGGACCAGCGTCGTTCGATGTGTCTCGAGACTGGCAACGGTACGCCGGCCACTACCGGTCGTTCGCGCCCCTGATGCGCACCTTCCGAGTGATCGAACGGAAAGGCCAGCTCGTCTTGATGTGGGTGAGCGGCTACGCCGAGACGCCGCTCATTGAAGACGGCGACGGCCGATCCCGCTCCGACCCGCCGAGCTTCGCGTTCGAAATCTTGACCTTCGACTGCATCGCCGACGGCAAGGCCTCGCGCTGCGTGGCGGGAGCGGATACGTACGTCCGCGTCGACACGCCGTAACCCGAACGCTCTGCTGCGACGCCTTTCAGGCCCGACGTCGCAGGCAGAGCTCAGAGGCGATGTACGTGACGGTGGCCAATCCAAGAAGGCTACCGAGCGCGGCAACAGGCACCGGAACCTCGAGCACCTGACCGTAGACGACCGTCAGTCCCGCCACGCCGAGGATGGTGAGGATGAAGGCGTTCCGGGCCGCCTTGTCGCGAATCGCTCGAGATCGCTCGTCTCGACGAAGCGGCGCGACCCCACCTCCGTTCTCGACCACATATCTCCCTGACCACGGCGCCGCAACGAAGAAGAAGAACGCCACAACGCTCGCCAGAGTCGCCGCCCACCACGGGAGGCCTCCCGCCCAGAGCGCCACGCCGAGCACCGCAACGAGCACTGCCCGCAAGACCACGTATCGGACGTTCATGTCAAACTCTTCTCCCCCTTCGCCCTCACAAGCCAGAAGACGTCATCCACCGACGCGCCAAACGCCCTGGCCAGCTCGAGGGCAAGCCGGACCGAGGGCTCGTAGCCACCCTTCTCGATGGCGTGGATCGTCTGTCGCGTGACTCCGACGGCCCGAGCGAGGTCCTCTTGGGTCCAGCCGCGATCTACGCGCATCGTGCGCAACTTGTTTTCCAGGAGCACTCTGCCCTCCTGATGTCAAGAATGGTTTACATCGTACTGACTCGCGATGGAATGTCAAGGAATCTTTACATCCACCTGCGCCCCCGCGTTCGCTGCCGCGAGCCGCGGCAAGCGGGGGTGACAGCAGCCGGTTGCGCCAAGCCGGTTTGCGCTGAAAGGAATCAACGAAGGAGGGGTGCCGTGAGCGAGAACGAAAGCGTAGGTGCTGCCGCGCTCCTCGGAATACGGAATCGAGGGCAGAAGTCTTTTCCAAACGTGGCCCCCACGTGTTCTTCGCCGACCCACGCAAGCACAAGGTCCCGACTGCGGAGCGCTGCAGAGTCCTCTGGGGGAGCTACGCCAAGTGGAAGACCCCCTTCGCCCGGTCGAGCTGATCGACGGTGAAGACGGCTTGGTGCTTCCCAATCACCGCATACAGAGACAGGACGTTGATTCCCTCAGCGGAGAGCCGAGCGAGAATGGACGCCAGCTCTCCGGGGTGATTGGGGAGGTCGATCACGAGTGCCTCCCTCTCCTCGAACTCTACTCCTTTGTCTTTCAGAACTCGACGCGCCTTCCCCGAATCGTCGGTGATGAGACCGACGACACCCTCTTCCAGAACCGTGAGTCCGGCGATCCCCTCGATGTTCACGTGTTCGGCGCCGAGCGCCTCCGCGATGTCCACCAGCGCCCCGGGGCAGTTGCCGACCAAGAAGGAGAACTCCTTCACTCCTCATCACCTCCTGCATGCCATCCTAGCACGAGCCGCACGTGACTGGAAGGCAAGAAGGTGCGATGTGTACGCGGGGAAACCCCTTCGCTATACTCACCCCCCTCGTCGGTGGGTGACGGAGGACAAGCCAATGCTCAGGTGGGCCCCAAACCCGTATGCCGTAGCGCTGATCCTCATCTCGGTCGGGATTGCCGTGGGTGTCGCACCGGCTGCATGGCAGAAGAGGCGGCTTCCGGGGGGCTGGGCCCTTCTCGTTCTCTCGCTGGCGACGCTCTGGTGGACGTTCGGGTACGGTCTCGAGATCGGAGCCCCGGGGCTGCGCGCCAAGTTGTGGCTGGCCGGCCTCGAGTACATCGGAATTACCTCAGCGCCGCTGGCCTGGTTCTGCTTCATCCTTCAGTACAGTTACCATGGGAAGTGGCTGACCCCGAAGCGCCTCCTCGCCCTCACCGTGATCCCGATCGCGACCTGTGTGCTCTTGTGGACCAACGAGTGGCACGGGGCCATGCAAACGAGCGTTTCACTGGACACGAGCGGGCCGTTCGTAGCGATCGCAAAGTCGTACGGACCGTGGTTCTGGGTCTACTACGGCTACGTTGTCCTGCTCCTTCTTTCCGCGACGTACGTCCTCGTACGGGGATTCCCGAGAACCCTCCGACGGCACCGGCAACAGGCCGCCACGTTGCTCGTGGCCATCTTCGCGCCGTGGATCGTCAACCTCTTGTACATTGCCCGCATCAATCCCATCCCCCTTTTGGATCTAACGCCGGTCGCGTTCTCCGTGTCGACCGTTGCTCTTGTCTGGGGACTCCGCCGCACCGGGTTGTTCGACCTCCTTCCTGTCGCGCGCGACCTGGCGATCCACGAAATCGGCCAGGGAATGCTGTTCGTCAGTCGCGACCTCGCCGTCCTTGACGCGAACCCGGCGGCGCAGAGGCTCCTCGGCACCGACCGCCGCACGCTGGTGGGAAGCGTGTTGACGGAGGTCCTTCCCGCTCTCCGCGACGCCGTGGAACTCACGAATGAAAACGTTGCGCCGTTCCACGTCGAAGGGTCGGCTCGCCCCGGCGAAGATCCGGTCGACGTGGAAATCCACGGCTGGCCTCTTTCCGACTTCCGGAAGCGGAGGATTGGGTACGTGGTCACGCTTCTCGACGTCCGCGAGCGCAAACAGATCGAGCGGGAGCTTGGCGAGACCGGGCAACGGATGGTTCGGCTGCACGAGCACGCGCTCCGACTGGCTGGGTTGGAACGGGAATCCGATGTGTACGCGTTCGCGACCACGACGGCGGAGAGGGAGTTCCCTGCCGCGACGTGTGTCGTCTACACAGCAGAGGGGAACGAACTTGAAGCGGCCGCCGCGAGCATCCTCCACGTCCACGACTCGATCTCTCTCTCCGGCCCCCACGTCTGCGCCGCAGCGTACGTCACGGGCACAACTCTTCGCTTCAACTCCCCCGACGATGCTCCGCCGGGGTGTACCGTCCCTCTCCCCTGGCGATCGGGAATCTGCGCTCCGATGCGTGATGCCGGAGTTTTGACGATCCTGGCAATCGGCGAACGTGCGTTCCGGGATGCAGACGTGAGTTGGGTTCAGCTGTTCGCCCAGCACGTGGAGGAGGCCGTGCGGAGGATCCGCCTGCAAGAGGAGTTGCGCGAGCAGGCGCGGCGGGACGCCCTGACTGGGGCCCTCAACCGACACCACTTCCTCGAGGCCGTCTCCGCGGAACTCGCCCGCGCGACGCGGCGGAACTACCCGCTCGCCTTCATCATGATCGACATCGACGAGTTTAAGCAGGTCAACGACCGCCTTGGGCACCAGGTTGGAGATCGCGTGCTGCAAGAGATCGGTCGAGTCCTGCTCGACAATGTCCGCTCGTACGACCTCGTCATCCGCTACGGCGGAGACGAGTTCCTTCTCGTCGTTCCGGAGTCGCCGGCCCACGAGGAGAGCACAGCCCTCCTCCGCCGGCTGCAGACCTCTCTCGCCACCTGGAACGAAGAAGCCTCTCTTCTGCCGAGGCCCCTCACCTTTGCCATCGGCGTCGCCCACTGGCATCCGAGCGAAGGGCGGAATTGGGAGAACGTTGTCGAGGAAGCGGACCGAACCATGTATCTAGACAAGGCAACCCGTTAATCGCGAGGAGCACGATGGCAGCAGGGCGCAGCACAATCGTCAAGCGAATCCTCCACAAGGAACTCTCCGCCCGGTACATCCACGCGGAGCTCTTCCCGAGGGGATTCGGGCTCTGCTCGCTGTTTGCGGAGGGCCAAACGTTCACAGCACGGGACTTCCTGACCAAGCCCGACGACTTCCCGTGCGACTGGGCTTGGACGGACATCCAATGCACGGCGGCCGTCATTGACTCCGACGCCGACTTTCCGTGGTTCAAGGAGAACGGAAAGGTCGTCGCCTGCCGCTCGGACGGGATGCGCCCCGTCTCATTCCTGATCGAGCGAATTGAAGCGTAGATGCCTGCCTGCTTCTCGGCGATCACCGGCGACACGGGAAGTCCAAGGTTCGATCACGGTTCCTTCACAATTCGTCGGCATCCTCCTGGTTGTACGAGAGCAGAAGGGAAGACGTAACTCCGACGACAAGAAGCATTCTAGATAGGTGGGGCCCTTACGAGGGCCCCACCGCCCTTTTCTGGGCGCGTTGAACCCCCTCACCGGGCAACCGTAGAATGCGACGTCAGGACGAGGGAGGTCATTGTGGCGTACTTCACGATCGAGGAACTTTCCAGGACGGA
>JBDKUT010000149.1:0-8382 GCA_039679545.1 Thermotogota bacterium | reverse complement strand
ACCCGGCGCGTCCGTACGCCGCCATCGTGGGAGGGAAGAAGGCGTCCGACAAACTGGGCGCGCTGCGCGACCTCGTCAGCCGTGTCGACTGCATCCTCATTGGCGGAGGTGTCGCCTTCACGTTCCTGGCGGCTTCCGGAGCGACCGTCGGGGACTCGGTCGTGGACCCGAGCCTTTTCGAGGACATCCGGGGAATCGTCCGCAAGGCGGACGAGAAGGGGACGGAGATCGTCCTTCCAAAGGACGTCGTGGCCGCCGAGGTCCTCTCGAACGACGCCGAGACGCGCGCGTGCCGCGCGAGCGCCATTCCCGCGGGATGGAAAGGCTTCGACATCGGCCCGGAGACCGTGCGGGCGTTCGGAGAGCGGATCGCGAGAGCCAAGACGGTCGTGTGGGCGGGACCGATGGGCGCGTTCGAGTTCGCCCCGTTCGCGGCGGGCACGCGAGGCGTGGCGGAGGCCGTGGCGGCATCGCCGTCGTTCAGCGTCATCGGCGGAGGCGAAACGGGCGAGGCCGTAGCGCAACTGGGCTTCGAGGACCGAGTCTCCTTCGTTTCGACGGGCGGCGGAGCGTGCCTCGCGTACCTGAGGGGAAAGTCGCTGCCGGCCCTTGACGTGCTGATGACCTGAGTTTGTCGGGTTCCGGAGCGAATGCTATACTCACCGCGCCTTGCGGGCATAGCTCAGTTGGTAGAGCATCAGCTTCCCAAGCTGAGGGTCGCGGGTTCGAGTCCCGTTGCCCGCTTTCGTCTTGGCCTCGACGCGCCCTACGCCGATGTGCGTGCGGTGCCTGCGGGAGGCGATGGTGAAACAAAGCCCCGACGCTCCAGCGGCGGTTACCCTTGAGTCCTTGCGGTCGCGAGCCCTCTCGTGCACGGCGTGCCCTCTTGCGACGACGCGAACGAACGTCGTGTTCGGCGAGGGAAGCTCCACCGCCCGCGTGATGTTCATCGGCGAAGGACCGGGCGAGGTCGAGGACACGACGGGCCGCCCGTTCGTCGGCCCGGCGGGACAGAAGCTCGACGAGGTTCTTGCCTCGGTCGGAATCGCGCGAGAGGACGTCTACATTGGGAACATCGTGAAGTGTCGTCCGCCGGGGAACCGGGTTCCCGCGCGGGGCGAGATGGAGGCGTGCACGCCGTACCTCGAGGCCCAGATCGCTCTCATCCAGCCGTCGCTCGTCGTGTCCCTGGGGAACACGGCCACTCAGTGGCTCAAGCCGGACGCTCCGGGGATTACCCAATCGCGGGGAACGTTCTACTCCTGGCGTGGAGACATCCTCCTCTTTCCGATGTTCCACCCAAGCTACCTGCTTCGGTATCCGTCGCGGGACAAGGGAAGCCCGAAGTACCTGACGTGGTTGGACATCCAGAAGGTGAAGGCATGGTTGACGGAGCGGGAGAGCGGGGCGTCCGCACCGGTGGAGTAGATCGAGGCCGTCGCGAGAGCCCGAACCGGCGGCGGGAAGCGCAGCGCCGCGTTTGACGAATCCAAGCCGATTTCGTATAGTCAGTGCCGCGCCGATTCATCTCCAGAAGCGAAAGGATGAAGTTCTTTGGGCCGGAAGAGAATCTACGAGATTGCACGTGAACTGGGAGTCTCGAGCAAGGACTTGGTCACGAAGCTCGAGGAGATGGGCCTTTCCGGGATGAAGGCGGCGAACTCGGTCGACGAGGACGAGTACACGCTCATCGTCAATCTGTACCGAGAGGAAGGCAAGAAGGCGACCGCGGAAGAGAAGCCGGTGGAGAAGGCCGCGGCCCCCGCGTCGACCGGAAAGCCCGGGCCGGAGGTTGCCGAAGCGCCTTCGAAGGCTCCCAGGGTGCGCGTTCCTCATCACGGGGATCCTCGTCCGCCTGTCGTTTCGGTCCTCGGACACATCGACCACGGGAAGACCACGTTGCTGGACGCAATCCGCAGCTCGCACTTGGCGGAGAAAGAGGCTGGCGGCATTACCCAAGGAGTTGCCGCGTACCAGGTCGACCTCCACGGGAAGAAGATCACGTTCATCGACACGCCGGGGCACAAGGCGTTCACGGGGATGCGGGCTCGCGGGGCGCAGGCGACCGACATCGCCGTGCTCGTTGTGGCGGCCGACGACGGCGTCATGGCGCAGACAGTGGAAGCGATCGATCACATTCGCGCGGCCGGAATCCCGATGGTCGTGGCGGTCAACAAGATCGACAAGCCGAACGCGGACGTGAACAAGGTCTTGGGAGACCTCGCCCAGCACGGGTTGACGCCCGAGGCGTGGGGCGGAGACACGATTACGGTGGAGATCTCGGCGCTGCAGGGGACGAACATCGAGGAACTCCTGGAGATGATCCTCCTCGTCGCGGAGATGGAGGATCTGCGCGCCGATCCGAAGGGTGCGACCGAGGCCGTGATCATCGAGAGCCACCTTTCGGCCGGGCGCGGGCCGGTGGCGACGGCGATCGTTCGGAACGGGACCCTGAGCGACAAGGATTGGATCGTAGCGGGAGCTGCCTGGGGACGCGTCAAGGCGCTGCTCGATGAGACGGGGACCCGACGGACGTCCGCTAAGCCCGGCGAGGCCGTGCAGGTCCTTGGATTCGGGGAAGTTCCGATGGTCGGGACGACCCTCGGTGTGACTCAGAGCCAGGCGGAAGCGAAATCAGCGGCGGAGCAGCAAGCGGAGGCCCTGAAGCCCAAGCGGGACCGCCGCGTTCTCACCCTGGACGAGCTGTTCGCGAATGCCGAGGAGCGAGTTCGCCTCGAACTGGTCCTCAAGGCATCCTCGACTGGAGGCCTCGAGGCGGCAAAGCGAGAGCTCGACACGCTCCACATCGAGGGCGTGGAACTCGGGATCCTGCACGCTGGAGTCGGAGCGATCACCGAGAGCGACATCTTGCTGGCATCATCCGTCGCTCAGGACACGTTTGTCGTGGGGTTCGGCGTGAAGCCGGACTCCAAGGCGGCGAGAATGGCCGAACAGCAGGGCGTCGTCGTCCTCTCGTACGACATCATCTACGACCTCGTCGACGAGATCGGCCGTGCTTTGAAGCGACGACTGGCCCCTGAGTTCGAAGAGGTCCAGACCGGCGTCATCGAGGTGCGGAACCTGTTCAAGATCCCGTCCGGCCGCGTGGCGGGCTGCGCAGTCGTCGAGGGCAAGGTAACCCGTCGCAGTCACATCCGTGTCCTTCGCGCCGACAAGGAGATCTTCGTCGGCGAAATCGCTTCGCTGCGGCGGTTTGAAGAGGATGCGAAGGAAGTCCTGGCGGGTCGCGAGTGCGGCATCCACATCAAGGATTTCGACGACATTGAGATCGGAGACAAGTTGATCGCCTTCGACTTGAAGGAGATCGAGCGGTAGCGCGACATGAAAGTCGGGCTGCTCACGCTCTCGTACCGTTTGTACTCCGTCCAGTCCATCAAGGAGAAACGCTCGATCCTTCGCCATCTTGAAGCCGAGGTGCGGCGGTCCGGCGCGGCGTTCGGCGTCTGCGAGCTGGATGGGTCGACGGACCTCGATCGCGCGGTGCTCCGAATCGCCCACGTGTCGAACGACGCGAAGGTGACCGACGCGGCACTGTCTCTGCTTGAACGACGCATCGAGCGGGGTGACGGGTTTGAGATCATCGAAGCCGAGAAGGAGTTCCTGTGAGCGGCTCCCGACGGAAGGCGAGGACGCGGGAAGACATTCAGCGGGAGCTCTCGGCCATCCTCGAGTTCGAAAGCCGAGACCCGGTCGTTCGAGACGCATTCCCGACCGTCATGGACGTCCGGCTATCCGTTGACGGCCGCTACGCCAAGGTGTATGTCGCCCTCGGCGCGGACGCCGAACCGAAGGATGTGGAACGAGCCCTCGCTCAGGATCGAGGTTTCTACCGATCGCTCTTGGCGGAGCGCCTGACCCTGCGACACACGCCGGAGCTCCGATTCGTGATCGACGAGACGGTCGAGCATGCCATGCGCCTCGACGCGATTCTGAGAGATGAGGGTGAGGACCTTGGAGCGGATTAGGCGAACGGCGCGCCGGGCCCTTCATCCTGCGGTGTTGGGGTCGTCGCTCCTCTACGCGGCAGCTCTCTACGCCGCCGGACTGAACGCAGGAATTCTTGACATCGAAGCCTCCCTGTGGGTCGTGACGGTCGCCGCAACCCTCTTGCTCTCGCCTCTGTACCACGGATTCGTGCTCCAGTGGGCCGCCGTCGGCGAAGGGGCGCCGAAGGCCGTCGGATCGACGACGATTGCGGCCTTCCCTCGCCTGTTCGTCGGCCAACTCCTTGTGGGTGCGGGCGCCGTGATCGGAGCCGTCGCGCTCATCGTGCCGGGCGTGTACTTCGGGGTTCGGACCGTCCTCTACAAGCAGGCGATTGTCCTCGAAGGCGCGAAACCCATACAGGCAGTACGTACGAGCTTCCAGCGCACGGCGGACGGCAAGACGGCTCTCTGGGCGTCGCTCGCACTCATCGTCTTCTACGGGGTGATGCTGGGCATCGACGCGCTTCTGACCCTCCTCCACTCGGAGGTCGCGATCGGGGTCTTCTCCGTCGCCGTCTCCGGCGCTCTCTTGGCCCTCCTGAACACGCTTCTCACCGACCTCTACACCGTGCGTCTGCAGGCTCGCTCCGTGGAGAGCGGGGGCGCCGGCGCGTAGACTCTGCGGACTCTTGACCGCGGTAAGCGAGGAACGATGAACGAAGACCTGCGGATTGCCCGAAGCGTGAAGCCGCGTCCGATCGAAGCCGTGGCGGCCGATCTCGGGCTTGCGCGCGACGAACTCATCCTGTTCGGTGAGCACAAGGCGAAGGTGAGAGCGGACGCCGCCGAACGACGGGTTGGACGTCCGATCGGGAAGTACATCGACGTCACCGCGATCACGCCGACCCCGCTCGGAGAGGGCAAGACGACGACGACCCTCGGCCTTGTTCAGGGACTCGCGAAGCGCGGCGCGAGAGTCGTCGCCTGCATTCGGCAACCCTCGCAGGGTCCGACATTTGGGATCAAGGGGGGCGCCGCGGGCGGGGGACACGCTCAGGTGATTCCGATGGAGGACTTCAACCTCCATCTCACGGGAGACATGCATGCCGTAAGCGCCGCCCACAACCTCATCGCCGCGGCGCTCGACACGCGGATGATGCACGAGCGCGACTTCTCGGACGCTGGACTTCGGGAGCGTGGCTTGGAGCGACTGGGGATCGATCCCGCCGCCGTGACCTGGAGGCGGGTTCTCGACGTGAACGACCGGGCACTGCGTCACATCAGGGTAGGCCTCGGCGCGAAGCAGGACGGCATCCCCAGGGAGTCCGGGTTCGACATCACGCCGGCGTCGGAGTTGATGGCGTGCCTTGCCCTAGCTGTGGACCTCCACGACCTGCGCCGCCGCATCGGGCGCATTGTGGTCGCCTTTCGCCCCGACGGGTCTCCGGTGACGACCGAGAACCTCGGCGTCGCCGGCGCGGCGACGGTTCTCCTCAAGGACGCGATCCATCCGAACCTGATGCAGACGCTGGAGGGGCAAGGCGTGTTTGTTCACGCCGGACCGTTCGCCAACATCGCGCACGGCAACTCGTCGATCATCGCCGATCGGGTGGCGCTCCGGCTCGCCGACTACGTCGTGACTGAGTCGGGATTCGGCGCGGACATCGGCATGGAGAAGTTCTTCGACATCAAGTGCCGTGTGAGTGGACTCGCCCCTTCAGCCGTCGTGGTCGTTGCCACCGTGAGGTCGCTCAAGATGCACGGCGGCGGCCCAACCGTGAGCCCCGGACGCCCCCTGCCCGATCTGTATGTGCGCGAGAATGTCGAGCTGGTGGAGCGCGGAGCGGCGAACCTGGTTCGACACGTCGAGATCGCTCGGAAGTTCGGAGTTCCGGTCGTCGTGGCCGTGAACCGATTCCCGACCGACACGGAGAGAGAGCTCTTGGGCGTCCGCCGAGCGGCGGAGTCCGCCGGAGCGACGTGCGCGCTCGCCGACCACTGGGCGCGCGGCGGACAAGGGGCCCTCGAGCTTGCCGACGCCGTCGCCGCCGCGTGCCAAGAGACCGCGGCGCCTCGTTTCCTCTATCCGCTCGAACTGCCTCTCCGCCGCAAGATCGAGATCATCGCTCGGGAGGTCTACGGAGCGGGTGGGGTCTCGTACACCGCCGAGGCGGAGGCGTCCATCGACCGGTACGAGGCACTTGGATACGGGAACCTGCCGGTCTGCATGGCAAAGACCCACCTCTCGCTGTCCCACGACCCCGCGCGGAAGGGGGTCCCGTCGGGCTACACGCTGCCGATTCGCGAGGTCCGAGCCAGCGTCGGCGCGGGCTTCGTCTACCCCTTGTGCGGCGACATGCAGACGATGCCGGGGCTGCCGGCCCGACCGGCCTTCATGGGGATCGACATCGATGAGAAAGGTGAGGTCGTCGGTCTCTCGTGACCGACGACCTCCCACACGTTCGTACTTTGCCGATAGGGCCCGTCTAGGGATCGACCGTGATGTCCTTCCAAGCCGAATCCGTGCCCCCGGCGTTGTCTGTGACGGTCAGCGTGACTCGGAAGACCTCGGGGTCCGTCTGGACCGTGAACACATGCGTGAACGGGAAGATGGCCGTCGAGGCCGTCTGGCCGTCGTCGAAGTCCCAGTAGTAGCTGACGATGGTCCCGTCCGTGTCGCTCGAGCCGCTGGCGTCGAACGACACGGTGTCTCCGGAGTTCACGTGGGAATCGTCCACCGTGAAGATCGCCTCCGGGAGGATGTTGGTGATGAAGAAGCAGCCGGCAAGTCCCGCCACGCCGACGGCCAAGAGAACGAGAAACCCTCGACGGTACAGCATAGGTACCCCTCCTTACGTTGCCACGGATGTTGACATCGTAGTGTGGCACAAGATCCTGGCGAAAGGCAAGTGCCGCGACTCGGTTGCTGTCCCTATCGCAACGTGAGTATAGTCCACTCCGCCTATGAATCGCGAAGACCGAATCGATGTCAGCGCGTTGTTCGCGGCGCACCCCTTTGCGGAGAAGATTCTGCGAACCCTCGACGCGGCGGGGCACCGCGCGGTGTTGATCGGCGGGGTCGTCCGTGACGGGCTGCTCGCCGCGTGGGGCGAGTACGTGGCGTTCCCGCCTGCCGACGTTGATATCGCCACGTCGGCGCTTCCGAGCGAGATCCGCGAGCTGTTCCGCGGCCACCCGATTCTAGCCGTCGGGGAGGAGTTTGGAGTTGTGGTCGTCGTCGCTCCGAACGGGCATCCGTACGAGGTCGCAACGTTCCGGATCGAAGGGGAGTACGACGGACGGTGGCCCGGGAACGTGGCGCTGGTCCGCGACCTCGAGACGGACGTCCGGCGTCGAGACTTGACCATCAACGGACTGGCGGCGTCCGCCGATGGACGCGTGACGGACTTGGTTGGAGGCATCGCCGACCTCCGTGAGCGGCGGGTTCGCGCGATTGGCGACGCGGAAGCACGCTTCGCCGAGGACCATCTGAGGATGCTACGCGTCGTCCGATTCGTCTGCCAGATCGGTGGGACGCTCGATCCAGGGACGGCGAGCGCGGTGGCAACGCACGCCGCGGACATCGAGTCGATCTCGGGCGAGCGTGTTCGGGACGAGCTCATGCGCACTTTGGCGACGCCGCGCGGCTCCATCGGGCTTTCGTTGCTGGATGAGTTGGGACTTCTCGTGCACATCCTTCCGGAACTCACGGCGGGTAAGGGCGTTCCTCAGCCGGAGGAGTACCATCCCGAGGGTGACGTGTTCGTACACACCGTGGAGGCCGTCCGCGTGGCCGACGCGTTCATCTGCGACCCGCTCGTCAAACTCGCGGTGGTGCTTCACGATATCGGGAAGCCCGAGGCTCTCGTCCGGAATCGCGGCGTGAACATGGGAGGGCACTGCGCTGTGGGTGCCGGCATGGTTCAACGCATCGCCCGGCGGCTGCGCCTCAGCCGCTCCGAGACGCTCCGACTTGCGTTCCTCGTGAAAAACCACATGCGCATTGCCGACTTCCCCGAGATGGGGCGGGGAAAGCAGGTCCGTTTTCTCACGTCCGGGGAGCCCGGTGAGGGCGGACCGCTCAGCGAGCGGTACCCGATGTTTCTCGACTTGTTGCGTGTGCTCGTCGCGGACTGCGAGGCGAGTGCACACCGCTCGTCGGGGTGGGCTCCCGTCCTGCGCGAGACCCTTCGCGTGGCGGAGCACGTCGAGCGCGTCGGGGATCTGACTCGGGCGCGAAGGCTGATCGACGGAAACGATCTGATCCGGTTGGGAATGCCCGTGGGGCCTCGACTGGGCAACGTCTTGGAGATTCTCCACGATCGAATCCTGGCGGGGGAAATCACGTCGCGGCCCGCGGCCCTTCGCGAGGCGGAAGCTCTACTTCGGCGGACGCAGGACGAGACGTTCCGGTCGCGGCGACGGGACACGCGGC
>JBDKUT010000148.1:0-20900 GCA_039679545.1 Thermotogota bacterium | reverse complement strand
CCATGGACGCCACGGCCCCCACGATCGGAAGGGCCGTCTGCCCGAGCGCGTAGCAGGCGCGAACCCCGACGTAATCCCACCCATAGGCGAGGAGACCGAACGTGTACGACACGAGGATGGAATAGGTGCGAACCGTGTCGGCCGCGGAAAAGCTCCCGCGCTGGAAGAGAAGGCCGACGGTGTCCCTTCCAACCAAGATGAGTCCGGCGGTGGCGGGAATGAGAACAAGCGCCGTCGTCGCCAAGCCGTCGCCGAAGTAGCGTCGGAACAGGCTTGGGTCGCCTCTCGTGTCGGCCACGGCGAGACGGGGCAGCAAAGCCGTCCCGATGCTGACGGCGAACATCCCGAGAGGAAGCTGGAACAGGCGCATCGCGTACTGCAGCGCGGCGATGTTTCCGTCCGAAAGGTAGGACGCGAACTTGTTGTCGACGAGCAAATTGATATCGGCCATGGCCAGCACGACGATCGCGGGCAGCATGCGCTTCGCGAGGATGAGCACGTCCGGATGGACAGGCCACAACGTAAACGAGAAGCGGAAGCGTACGCGGCACAGTAAGGGTAGTTGAGATGCAGTCTGCGCCGCCGCTCCCAAGAGTGCACCGGCCGCGAGGCCGAAGATCGGCGGTCCCGGCCAATACGGGGCTGCCACGAGCGCGCCGAGAATCACACCAGCGTTGAACCATACGGGGGAGAACGAGGCGGCGAAGAACCGATGGTGAGCATTGAGGATGCCCATGAAAACGGCCCCGAAGCCGACGAGGGCGATGGAGGGGAAAAGCCATTGAGAGAGCGATACGGTCAGAGTGAGCTTGTCCACCGCGAACCCGCTCGCGAGGAACGGAATGTACACCGGGGCAAGCAGAATGCCCACGGCGCAAACGACCGGAAAGAGAACCATGAGAAGCGAAAGGACGTTGCTCGCGAATCGATCGGCGTCATCGTTCGTCTCCCTCAGGCCCGCGTAGAGCGGAACGAACGCAGTCGACAAGGCTCCCTCGCCGAGAAGCTGTCGGAGAAGCTGAGGTACATAGAATGCGATCAGAAAGGCGTCGTACGCTGCCGTGGCGCCGAACTGGCGAGCGATCGATGCGTCGCGCACCAGACCCAGGATCCGCGAGACCCCCGTGGCGAGGGCAATAAGAAGAATGTCTGTGGTCAGACTCTTTCGAATCCTCCGGGGGCGAGCCGCTGGATCGCGACCGTCGGCTTTCCTCCGGACTTTCATGGGGAGCGGAGAAGACGGCGTGCGAGAAGACGTTCTCGAACTCCGACAGAGCCGGGTCGACTCGGGATCTTGAGTTGAGGACCCCCAAAACCCGTCCCGCTTCGTCCGTGAGGGCAATGCGGGGAAGCAGGCAGCAGGCGACGGTTCTCCCCCTCCCGCCCGTCGCACATAGGTGCTACTCCTCCTTCTTGCCCTCCTCATCGACGCGGATGCGCACGTCGACGGCGATGTCCTTGTAGAGGCTGACCGTCACGGCGTGCGGGCCGAGCGTCTCGATGGCCGTGTCCATGCGGATCTTCGAGGCCTCGATGTGCTCGCCGGTCGTCTCCTCGATCTGGGCGGCGATGTCCTCCGAACGCACTGATCCGTACAGGTGGCCGTCCCCGTGAGCCTTGCGCGTAAAGACGAACATCTGGTCCGCCAACTTAGCCTTCAGTTGTCGAGCCTTCTCGGCTCGCTGGAGAAGCTCCGCTTCGTGGGCGGCCCTTTCCTTCGTGAAGCGAGCGATGTTGTGCTCGCTCGGCTCGATGGCAAGGCCGCGCGGGAACAGGTAGTTGCGGGCGAACCCGCTCGCCACGTTCACCACTTCACCGACGTGGCCGACCTTGTCAATCGTAGTTGTCAAAAGCACCTTAGCGATGATCATCACCCCATGTTGTTCGATCGTCGCGTGATTGTAGAAGGGGTGGGACACCCCGTCAAACTGCGCTTCGGGCCGCACGGTACGGGTATACTCCTCCACGATGGTGGACTTGGTGCGGTGGTTCGAGCGGCGTGACCGCGTGCTTGTGGTGGGAATCCTGAACGCCACACCGGATTCCTTCTTCGAACGGAGCCGGTTCCCAGCGGCGTCGGAGGCGGTCGAGCGTGCCTTGCAGATGGAAGCCGAGGGTGCCGACGTGATCGATGTGGGCGGCGAATCCAGTCGGCCGGGGTCGGAGCCGGTGCCGGCGGACGTCGAGGCGGCACGTGTCGTTCCGATCATCGAAGGGATTCGTCAACGAAGTGACGTCCACATCTCCGTCGACACCGTGAAGTCTGCGGTGGCCGCAGAGGCGTTGGCGGCGGGGGCTACGATCGTGAACGACATCAGCGCGCTTCGGTCCGACGCGGCCATGGCCCGAATCGCCGTCGCCGGCAACGCCTACGTCATCCTGATGCACATGCAGGGAACTCCGGCCACGATGCAGAAGCGACCTGAGTATGTGGATGTGGTGGGCGAAGTGCGCGAGTTTCTTGCCGAACGAATTCGAGCGGCCGAGTCCGCCGGAATCCCGAGGGGACGAGTCATCGTCGATCCCGGAATTGGGTTTGGAAAGCGGTTGCCCCACAACCTCGAGCTTCTACGGAACATCGAGCGGTTCACCGACCTTGGCCCTCCTGTATTGGTCGGGGCGTCGCGGAAGTCGTTTCTGGGCGAGATCCTCGACCTTCCGGCCGAGGAACGTCTTGAGGGAACTCTGGCGGTTCACGCGGTCGCTGTGGCGCGCGGCGCGGACCTCATTCGTGTTCACGACGTACGGGAGGGGCGGCGGGCGGCCGACGTGGCTCGCCGCCTGCGACGACATGTCGATTAGTGTCCTTGAGTTCCTCGACCGGCCGGGCCGGCGGCTTCCGGTGCACGCCGTGCTGGACGGTTCGGACGCCGAGGTGGATGGCGTGCGAACGATCGGCAAGATCTGGCTTGATGGCGAGGCGTTCGCTCAACTCTCCACGCTCTACCTAGACGTGGACATCACCGCGAACATTGTTCAGCCGTGTCGGCGGTGCCTCGCTTCGATCGAGATCCCATTCGCACTGCGCGAATCGTTCACCCTCCCGATTCCCCCTCAGGCGAAGACCATCGACGTGCGGCCGCACGCGATTCAGCTTGTGCTCTCCTCCCACGATCCGAACGTGCTGTGCCGCCCGGACTGCCGCGGTCTCTGTCCAATCTGTGGAGAAGATCTGAATCGGCACCCTGACCACCGTCACGCGGCCGACGATGAGGGCCGGCGCAGGCTAGGGGAGTACTTCGATTCATGGTCGACGAAATAGCCATCGGCTTCGATCCGGGGTTGGCGACGACGGGGTACGGCGTCGTCCAGGCCACGTTGCAGGGGTGGCACGTCCTTGCGGGTGGCGTCATCGAGACTCCGGCGAACCATGCACGCGCGGATCGTCTCGCGACGCTGTCCGCCGAGACGAGGGAACTGGTGGACCTCTACGGCCCGCGCGGCATCGCTGTCGAGGAGGTGTACTTCGCGACCAACGCGAAGTCGGCCATGAGGACGGCGGAGGCTCGCGGCGCCATCCTCGTCGCGGCGTCCGGGTTCGCGGTGCGCGGCTACACGCCTCTGCAAGTGAAGAAGCGGATCACTGGATACGGACGAGCCAACAAGGCACAGGTCCAGGCGATGGTGAAGCGGCTTCTCGGCCTTTCGGAAACGCCGAAGCCGGACGACATGGCCGATGCCCTCGCTCTCGCCCTCTGCTATCTTCTCGACCTTCGCAGCCCGGGAGGAGCCGACGATGTCTACGTATGAAGAGGTTCTTCGTCTTCCCGGTCCGCAAGACGAGTCCCGTGTTCTTCTGTTCGACGGGCACTCCCACATCTACCGCGCCTACTACGCGATCCGCGACCTATCGGCTCCGGACGGGCGCCCCATCAACGCCCTCTTCGGATTCTGGAAAGCCTTTCTTCACGCGTTTCGCGACTACCCGTCGGCTTACGCGGCGGTCGTGCTGGATGCGGGCGGGCGCACATTCCGGCACGACCTGTACGGCGAGTACAAGGCGACGCGCAAGCCGATGCCCGCCGACCTCTCGGCCCAGATACCTCTCATCGTTGATCTTCTCGGCATCCTCGGGATTCCTGTCCTGAGCTTGGAGGGGGTCGAGGCCGACGACGTCCTGGCAACTCTGGCGGAGCGGGCGTCGGCGGAGGGACTGCGGTGCCTCATCTCGACGAACGACAAGGACATGGCTCAGGTCGTCAGCGAACAGGTTGCCCTACTCCGTCCGACAGGGAGGGGTGCCGACGCCGAGGGGCAGGTCCTGGATCCGGACGGAGTCCGCCGCACGTACGGAGTGTCGCCCGATCAGATCGTCGACTTCCTCGCCATGGTCGGCGACACCTCGGACAACGTCCCGGGCGTCCCGGGGGTCGGAGAAAAGACGGCGGTCGAGCTCCTTCACCAGTTCGGTTCGCTCGACAACATCCTCCGCTCCCTCGATGAGGTCCGCAATGTGCGCATTCGCGAGAAACTGCGAGAGAACGAGGCCGTTGCACACCGGGCCCAGCAACTCATCCAGCTTCGGACGGGCCTTCCGACGGCGGGCGTTCGCGAGGCCTGCGGCCTTCGCGGAGTGGACACCGCAGGGCTGGCGCGGTTCTTTGCCGACGTCGGGTTTCGCAGCGCGCTGGATGAGCTCCGGCTGAGCGCACCCCCTCCCGGCCCGGCCGAGCCGAGGCCTGTCGCGGCGGTCCCCGCCCTGGATTACCGCTGTGTGCTCGACGAGGCGGGTCTGGCGGAGGCGACCGCGGTCCTCGCCGCCGCCGAGCGGTTCGCCCTCGACCTCGAGACGACCGGCTTGGACCCCATGGAGGCGGAAATCGTGGGAATTGCTGTGTCCCCGGCCCCTCTTCTCGGGTACTACATCCCGGTTGGGCACGATGCCTTGGGCGCGCCGCCTCAGCTTCCCGTTGACCGCGTGTTGGAGGCCCTGCGGCCGCTGATCGAAGCTGAGACCCCCGCGATCATCGGACAGAACCTGAAGTACGACATCACGATCCTCGAACGGTACGGCGTTCATCCGGGCGGCGTCGCCTTCGACTCGATGATTGCCTCGCACCTCGTTCGCCCCGAGGAACGTCGGCACAACCTGGACGAGATCGCACGCACCGTGCTGGGATACGAGACCGTGACCTACGAACAGGTCGCCGGGAAGAACGGAGCGTTTGCCGCCGTGCCGGTGGACCAAGCGACGCGCTATGCGGCGGAGGACGCGGAGGTCGTCCAGCGGTTGTACGGCCCCCTCTCGGATGCGCTTCGAGAGGTCGGGGCCGCGCGCTTGTTCGAGACCGTGGAAGTGCCCCTCGTCTCCGTGCTCGCGCGGATGGAGCGAAACGGCATTCTTGTGGACTGCGGCGAGCTGGCGGCTCAGGGCGACGAGATCCGCAAGGAGCTTGCGATCGTTGAGTCCGACTTGTTCGACATCGCCGGCGGTCCGTTCAACCCGAACTCGCCCAAGCAGGTGGCCGAGCTTCTCTTTGATCGGCTTCGGCTGCCTGTTCTGGCGCGGACGAAGAGCGGGCCGTCCACGAGCGCGGAGGTGCTCGCCGAACTGGCGATCCAGCACCCGCTGCCGGGCAAACTTATCGTCCATCGCGAGCTGAAAAAGCTCCTCTCGACGTACATCGAGCAGCTTCCCAAGGCGGTGAACCGCCGTACGGGGAGGATTCATACGAGTTTCCATCAAACGTCGACGGCGACGGGGAGGCTATCGTCGTCCGACCCGAACCTGCAGAACATCCCTACCCGCACGGAGATCGGCGGACGCGTCCGGCAAGCGTTCGTGGCGCCCGAAGGATGGGTCCTGGTAGGCGCCGACTACTCGCAAATCGAGCTGCGCTTGTTGTGCCACCTGTCGGGCGACTCGGAGCTCCGCAAGGCGTTCGAGGCGGGAGCCGATCTGCATCGGGTCACGGCGAGCCGCGTGTTCGGTGTGTCTGAGGATCTCGTGACGGCAGCGCAGCGCGACGCGGCGAAGCGGATCAACTTTGGCATCCTGTATGGGATCAGTCCGTTCGGCCTCGCCAGGGAGCTGGGGACCTCCCAGACGGAGGCGAAGGCGTACATCGACCGTTTCTTTGCGGCATACCCTGACGCCCACGCGTACATCGAGACGTTGATCCGGCGAGCGGCCGAGCGTGGCTACGCGGAGACGCTGCTCGGGCGCCGACGTCCATTGCGCGACCTCGGCTCGAAGGACGCGTCACGCAGAAACTTCGACCGACGGAACGCCGTGAACACGCCGATTCAGGGCAGTGCGGCCGACCTAATCAAGCTCGCGATGATTGACATTGATCGCAAGATGCGGAACGCGCGGTGGCCGGCGAAGATGCTGCTGCAGATCCACGACGAGTTGGTCTTTGAGGTTGAGGAGAGCGCATGCTCTAAGATTTCGTGTGAGATCGAGCGAGCGATGCGGGAGGTCCTCGAACTCCGCGTCCCCCTCGAGGTGAAGATGTCCGTCGGACGGCATTGGGGGGAGATCTAGCAAGTCGACGCCGGGCCGCGCGGCGGTGTGCGGCGCGAAACTCCGCGGCGGCGAGCGTGTACGTACGCTACACACGGAGGAGTGATGGGAAGGCGGATCGTAGGCACAGGGTTGGCCCTCGCGGCGGCGGTCGTGTGCATCTCGATCGTCGCAGCCGCACGGTCGGACCTCATCGTGTCGAGCCTTGAGGTCCGACCGCCGGTTCCGTTTCCCGGCACCGTGGCCACCTTGGTGGCAGTGATCGAGAACGCGGGGGACGGACGCTTCGGGTCCTCGGTCTCGGTGCGATTCTTTGTCGACGGCGAGGAGTTCGCTAGTTCCACGATCGTCGGAGGAATGGAAGCGCGGGACCAACGCGAGGTATCGGCGTCGTGGATTGCGGAGGAGGGGCCGCACATCCTGACCGTGGACGTCGACGAGCCGTTCAATCGCGTCCCCGAATCGAGGGAGACCAACAACTCCGCATCGATCACGGTCTTCGTGCCGTTTGCATCCACGTCGTCCGAGGCCGTCAGCGGCGTCCGCGTAGCGGTTGCGGAGTTCGCCGACCGAAGCCGCGCCGGGTTTGTGAACGTGGGCGCCGGCGTGGCGGACGAGCTGGCCGGTCGGCTCAGCGGGTCCGGCCTTGTGGTTGTCAAACGCGGTGAGCTTGAGGCCATTCTGCAGGAGCGGAGCCTGAATCCATTTCTTCCCGAAAACTTGATCCTTGCAGCCCGAGAGCTCGGCGTGGATCTGGTGATTGCTGGCGCCGTGGACTCCGTGGATGTGGCGGAGATCACGCTCAACCTAGGGATCGTTCGGTTCTCCAGCGCCGCGGTCGACGTTCGCGCCTCGGCTCAAGTGGTCGATGTGCAGACGGGGGTCTCCACGTCCTCGGTGTCGGCCAAGGGACGGGAAGAGGGCGCGACCGGAGTCTCCGTCGATCTGACGGGATTCCTCGCTCTGGCGAACGCGTACGACGTCTGTGGCGGAGGCCTGCGAAGCGACGACGCGGAGTACTCGGTCGGGGAGACGGTGCCGATCGGGTACGCGAACGATGCGAACGGCGGCTGGTTCAGCGTCGAGATCTACACGGCGTCGAACGAGTTCCTCGGCTGGCTCGGATGGCGTTTCATCGGCACCGGCGAGTGCGGAAAGTGGTTTTGGGACCAGCGAGATGCGCTGGGAGCCCAGGTCGGCCCAGGGCTCTACACCGCCAAGCTGTGGAACGGCGATTCGTATGCCGCGGCCGTAGGTTTCCAAATCCGTCCTGGGGGGAGCGCCTCCGCGCCTCCGGTCGGGGAAATCACCGTCGGGACCGAAGCGTTCGACCGCACGATTGCCGGCATGGCTGTGCATCAGGTCGTCGACCAGCTTGCCGCATCTGTTCTCTCCGCTGTGGCGAGCAACGCCTCCCGCACCGCGGATGGAGGGAGGCTTCTGGGTGCGGCCTCGGCGGCGGCCGAACAGCAGCCGGCGCTTGCGAGGTCTGGCCAAGTCGCCGCCACACTCCCGGACGGGCGAGTGGCGATCAACATCGGGTCGTCGTCCGGGGTCGCTGTCGGAGATCGGTTCGAAATTCTTGCCGTCGAGAATCTCGTCTCCGATCCTCAAAGCCTCGAGATCCTCGGGTTCGACGTAACAGCGAAGAAGGGGGAGATCGAGATCGTGGAAGTGCATGATCGCGTCTCCTACGGTGTTCGAACGTCCGACTTCGAGCCGAGCATCGGGGACGTCGCCCGCTGGATCGGACCGTAGATCGCGCGGCCGACACGCTTTCGGATAGACTTCCGCCATGACGTGTCGCGGTGTGCGAGCGGTTCAGTGCCTCGTTGTGGTTGTCGCCCTCGTGGCGGTGACCGCGATGGCCGGTCAGAGCGCGTCGTTTCGATCGATCGGCCTGCGAATGGTCGTTCCGCTCGGCGACGTCCCGTTCCTCCTCGGCCTGGAGGCGGCGGCCGACGTCTCGTTCGGGGTCGCCTCCGCGACGTTCTTCCTCTCCACCCGCGGGGAGACGCTGATTACGATCTCGGGTGACGTTCGCTTGTCGGACAACCCCGACTTCGCGGAGATCTTCCTTCGTCTGTCGACGGGGATCTCGTACTTCGACCCTGCGCAGCCCTACCCGACCCCGTTCGTTGGGGCAGGCTTCTCGTGGGACGCGCGGCTGACTTCAGCAATCACGGTCTCCGTTGCGGGCGAGTTCCTTTACCCGCTGTCGTTTCCGATGCCGCTCATGACCGTCGCCGGAAGGTGGTCACCCGGATGACGCCCCTGTTCGGAACCGACGGGGTTCGAGGCGAAGCGAACCGCCTCCTGACCCCCGAACTTGCGGTGTCCCTTGCGCGGGCGGCGGCGGCGCGCCTCGTGCCCAACGGCGGCCGCGTCATCATCGGACGGGACTCTCGGACAAGCGGGCCGATGCTCGAAGCCGCGCTTGCCGCGGGCTTCGCGTCGGCCGGCGTCGACGTGGGCCTTGCCGGGATCATCCCAACGCCCGCCATCTCGTTCCTCATTAAGGACGAGCGAGCGGATCTCGGCGCTGTGATCTCCGCCTCGCACAACCCTCCCGGGGACAACGGGATCAAGTTCTTCGATCGGTCGGGAGGCAAACTCGTGGCAGAACAGGAGATCGAGATTGAAGCTGCTCTTCCGGGCCCATTCGTTCCGGCGCCGCGCGCTGCGACGATCCGACGGCTCGAGGCGGCGGCTACGCGGTACGCGGCCTTCTTGACGGGGGCGATCGAGAGCGAGGATGTCGATCTGTCCGGCCTCTCGATCGTGATCGACTGCGCGTTCGGAGCCACGGGACCGATCGCCCCTCACGTCCTGCGCCACTTGGGAGCTCGCGTTATCGAATTGAACACGTCGACGGACGGTGATCGGATCAACGTGGGGTGCGGCTCGACGCACTTGGAGACCGTGCGTGCGGCCGTCGCGGAGCACCACGCCGACCTCGGACTCGCGTTCGACGGCGACGGAGATCGCGTCCTTCTCGTTTCGGCGGGCGGGAAGACGATCGACGGCGACCAGGTCATCGGCATCGTTGCCCAGCACTGGCTCTCTCGCGGTCTCCTCACGCCGCGCGTCGTCGTGACCACCGTGCTCTCCAACTTCGGACTCGAGAAGGCGCTCGCTCCGCACGGCGTCGAGGTGGTCCGTACGCCGGTTGGGGATCGAAACGTCGCCCAAGCGATGATCGCGCGCGGCGCGAAGATCGGCGGAGAGCCGTCCGGGCACGTGATTTTTGCTGATCACGCTCCCACGGGCGATGGAATTCTCACGGCCGTGAAGCTTCTCGAGATCGCCCACGAGGCGAAGACCGACCTGGAGGCCCTGGCGGATCGCGTGCCCCTCTACCCTCAGGCGTCGCGGAACGTTCCGTGCCCGCATCCGGACAAGCTCGCCGGGCGCAAGGCGGTGGCTGCCCTGGTCGCGAAGGCCGAGAAGGCACTTGCCGAGCGGGGTCGTGTAGTCGTGCGTCCGTCGGGAACCCAGCCGGTTCTGCGAATCCTCGTCGAGGCCGATGACCAACGGCTGTGCGACCGAACGTGCGAGGACCTCGCGACGGGGCTCGAGCGCGAGGTTGATCGAGCTTCGCCGGCCGTTTGAAGCCGCGCTCTGCCTACTCCGTCTCGAACGGGAACGTGAATACAGGGTTCCGTGCCGCGACCGTCTGGTCGAGCCGCCGCACCGGAGCTCGTGTCGGAGCCTCGTGGAGGAGCTCCGGGTGCTCGCGAGCCTCGACGGCGATGCGCTCCAGGATCTCCGCGAACCGATCGAGCGTCTCCCGTGACTCGGTCTCCGTAGGCTCGATCATGAGGGCCTCATGGACGATGAGCGGGAAGTAGACGGTCGGCGGGTGGATGCCGTAGTCGATCAGCCGTTTGGCGACGTCGAGAGTCGTCACCCCTTTGGCCAGTCCTTCCGAGGTCAGCACGAACTCGTGCTTGCAGAGGCGGTCGTAGGGAAGGGTGTAGGTCCGCTTGAGGCGCTCCTGGAGGTAATTGGCGTTCAGGACGGCGTTGTCGCTGACGGCGCGCAATCCTTCGTCGCCGAGTTGCAGCACGTAGGTGTAGGCCTTGATGGCAACGAGGACGTTACCGAAGAACGAGTGGACGCTCCCGATCGACTTCGGACAGTCCCAGTCGAGGGCATATCGATCGCGGCGCTTCACGACGCGCGGAACCGGGAGGAAGTCGACCAAGGGCTCGGAGACCGCCACGGCGCCGGCTCCTGGGCCGCCCCCGCCGTGCGGCGTCGACAGCGTCTTGTGAAGGTTGAAGTGGAAGACGTCGGCGCCCATGTCGCCCGGGCGTGCCCGGCCGATGAACGAGTTCAGGTTCGCGCCGTCGAAGTAGCAGAGCCCCCCGGCCTCGTGGACTGCACGCGTGACCTCGAGGATGTTCTCCTCGAAGATCCCGAGCGTATTCGGGACGGTCAGCATGATCCCCGCCACCGTGTCGTCCAGCTGAGCGCGCAGGGCCTCGAGGTTCACGGTGCCGCGGGCGTTCGAAGGGATCTCCGTCACGGAGAAGCCGGCGACCGCGGCCGACGCGGGGTTTGTCCCGTGCGCCGAGTCGGGGAGTAGAATGCGCGTCCGTTGGGTCTCTCCGCGGGACTCGAAGTACTTGCGGAAGAGAAACATCCCGGTGAGCTCGCCGTGGGCGCCGGCGACCGGCTGGAGTGTGACGGCGGGAAGACCGGCGATGCCTTGGAGGAGACGCGTGAGCTCGTACAAGAGCTCGAGGGAGCCCTGGACGTAGCGCTCGTCGGCGCCGGGATGCGCGTCGGCGAACCCCGGAAGCGCCGCTGTGTCCTCGTTCACCTTCGGGTTGTACTTCATCGTGCAGCTGCCGAGTGGGTAGATTCCGTCGTCGACGCCGTAGTTCAGCTTGCAGAGGCGGGTGTAGTGCCGAACGACCGTGGTTTCGCTGGTGTTCGGGATCCGCGGCAGCTTCGACCGGATTAGGTTCGCGCCGAGCCACGCGGCCGGCCCCTTCGCCGGGACGTCGCACGCGGGGAAGATTCCGTCGGCGGCCTCGGCGGCGCCTCGTTCGAAGATCGTTCTCATCGCTTGCCTCCGAGGATGTCGACCACGCGATCGAGCTCGGCTCGAGTGCGCCGTTCCGTCACCGCCAAGCGGAGCGCGTTCGGCACGCCGAGATCGGCCATCGTCTGCGACGACTCCACCAGGAATCCGCCGGCCTCGAGCCGTTCGCGAACCGCGCCGGCATCACCGGACGGCCGGACGACGAACTCGTTGAAGAACGGCCCGTCGAAGGCGAGTGAGTACCCCTTGAGCTTCTCGATCTTTGCGGCGAGGTAGTGGGCCTTCTCAAGATTCAGAAGCGCGACCTGTCGCAGGCCGCCGGCCCCGACGCTCGCAAGGTACACGGTGGCCGTCAACGCGCAGTGAGCCGAGTTCGTGCAGATGTTGGACGTTGCCTTTTCGCGGCGGATATGCTGCTCGCGCGTCTGAGCCGTCATCGTGTACCCAAGGCGTCCGTCGGCGTCCACCGTGCGGCCGGCCACCCGTCCCGGGAGCTGCCGCAGGTGTTCCTTCTTGGTTGCGAAGAGGCCGAGGAGAGGTCCCCCATACCCCATGGGGAGGCCGAGGCACTGCCCCTCGCCGACGACGATGTCCGCGCCGAATGCCCCCGGCGGCTCAAGGATCCCGAGGGCGAGCGGGTATGTAGCCACAATGAGAAGCGCGTCGCCGAGGCGGGCCTTCAATCCATCGAGAGCCTCGATGACGCCGAAAGCGTTGGGGGATTGGACGACGAGAGCGGAGATTCCCTCGGGGAGCCGTGCGAGGTCGCAACGGCCCGCTGGAGTGAAGGGCACGTCGACGAGTTCGACTCCGGCCGCCCAGGCGTACGTGTTGATGACGCGCCGGTTGTGCGAGAAGAGGTTGGCCGCCACCGCGACCCTGCCGTGCTTCCGAATGCGCTCCGCCATGAGGACCGCCTCGGCGAGGGCAGTCGCGCCGTCATACATGGACGCATTCGCAATCTCCATTCCCGTGAGTTCGGAGATCATCGTCTGGAACTCGAACATCACCGTGAGCGTTCCCTGGCTGATCTCCGGCTGGTACGGCGTGTAGGCCGTGTAGAACTCGGAGCGGGACGCGAGGTGATGCACGGCGCGCGGGATGTAGTGGTCGTAGACGCCGCCGCCGAGAAGCGGGACGCGCCCGGGAGCCTCGTTGGCGTCCGCGAGCCTCGTCAACTCGTCGAGCACCTCGAGTTCACTTCGCGGGAGAAGGTTGAGCGGGCGGTGGGCGTCGATCACGGGCTGCGGGATGTCAGCGAACAGTTCATCGATTGACGACCGCCCGATCTCGCGCAACATGGCCTGACGGTCTGCGTCAGCGTTCGGGATGTAGCGCATAGGACATCGCCCTTCAGGCGATGAGCGCTTCGTAAGCCGCCGCGTCGAGGAGGTTCCCCGTCTCGGAGGGATTCGCGAGCTGGATTACGGCGATCCAGCCGGCCTCGTGGGGCGACTGGTTCACCGTCTCGGGAGACTGTTCGAGGTCTCGGTTCACCTCAACGACCTTTCCGCTTACGGGGGCGTAGACGTCGCTCACGGCCTTGACAGACTCAACGGTACCGAGGAGTCCACCCTGCTTGATATCGGCGCCGACCGTGGGAAGCTCGACGAACACGACGTCACCAAGCTCAGCCTGGGCGTGATCGGTGATCCCGACTCGGGCGCGATTCCCCTCGATCTTCACCCACTCGTGTTCCTTGGTGTAGCGATACGACGTTGGATACGCCATGTCTCCTCCTCATTCGCCCTGAATCGCGGTTCGCGGGGGATTATACGGGGCGTGAGACCGAGCGACCACCGCTCAGAACGGTGCGGCGCCGCCCTCGTCCCACGTCATGGGATAGAAGCTTGCGTAGGCCTTGTTGAAGTGGACCTTGACCGTCCCCGGGGGTCCGTGGCGCTGCTTGGCGACGAGGATCTCCGCCTCCGCGCCGGCGCCCTGTCCTGACGTCTCGACGGCCTCCGATGGTTGGGCGTAGTAATCCTCGCGGTAGATGAACATGACGACGTCGGCGTCCTGCTCGAGGGCACCGCTTTCGCGGAGGTCCGACAGGACGGGGCGTTTCGACTCGCGGCGCTCCACAGCGCGTGAGAGCTGGGAGACCGCGACGACGGGGACGTTCAGCTCCCGCGCCAGCCGTTTCATTGAGCGCGAGATGTAGGCAATTTCCTGCTCACGGACGTCGGTGCGGATTCCGGCGTCAACGAGCTGCAGGTAGTCGACGACGATCATGTCGAGGCCGTACTGACTCGCAATCCGGCGTGACTTGGCACGAATCTCAAGGACCGAAGCCCCCGGGGTGTCGTCGATGACGATCGTCGACTTCTGGAACTTGCTCGCCGCGTTCGCGATGTCGCGCCACTTGGGGGCCGGCACGTACCCGCCGCGCAGTCGGTGCAGACTCACCTTCGCCTCACCGCACAAGAGCCGCTCCAGGAGCTGCTCCTTGGTCATCTCGAGTGAGAAGCAGGCGATCGCCGCCTTGTCGCGGATGGCGGCCTGCCGGACGAAGCTCAGCGCAAGGCTCGTCTTTCCGGTTCCGGGCCGGCCGGCGACGATGATCAGGTCGGAACGCTGCAGCCCGGACGTGAGGTCGTCGAGCTCCTTGAATCCGGTCGAGAACCCGCGAATGGTCTGGTGCTCCGGGTCGCGGTGGATCTCCTCGAGCGACCCGATGTGCTCGTAGAGGAAGTCGTTGACCAGGAAGTACGAGCGTTCGAGGCTGTTGGCCGAGATCTCGAAGATCCTCGACTCGGCACGATCGAGGATCTCGTCCGGGTCGCTGACCTCGTCGTAGCCGAGCTCGGAGATTTGCCCGCCGGACTCGATGAGGGCGCGGAGAACGGCCTTTCGGCGGACGATGTCGGTGTGGTACTCAAGCGACGCAGTCGTGGCCACGCGGTCGAGGAGTTCGTTCAGGTACACACGCCCGCCGGCGCGCTCCATGTCCCCCCGCTCGTCGAGGCGGTTCGCGACCGCGATGATGTCCGCCGGCTCCCCGCGAGAAAACAGCTCGCGGATCGTCCGGAACAGCACGCGATGGCGCTGCACGTAGAAGTGCTCCGGGGTCAGCCGCTCGATCAGGATCGGGACGCTTCCGTCCGGGTCGAGGAGGGCGGCTCCCAGCACTTGCTGCTCCGCCTCCACGTTCTTCGGAAGCTCGCGGATGCCTTCGCTTGGGGTCGATGGAACATCGGGTTGTTTCATGACGGGACGACGGGCATTATAGACCGTCCCACCGGCGCGACCCAACCGCAGCCCGATCGTGGGACCTGGATCGGCCTCTTCCCTGCAACGCATGGATTGAAGGGGCATTGAGGGTTGGCTATACTCGCGCGAAACGACTTCAGAACCTTGGAGGGTGATGTGGAAGTTCTAACGATGAAGGAGCTGCTCGAGACGGGCGTCCATTTCGGACATCGTACGCGAAAGTGGAATCCGAAGATGGCTCGGTACATCTTCACGGAGCGCAAGGGAATCCACATCATCGACCTCGAGCAGACCGTCGACATGTTCCGCAAGGCCTACTACTTCGTGCGCGACCGCGTCGCCGGGGGTGGCGAGGTCCTGTTTGTGGGCACGAAGAAGCAGGTCCAGGGGACGATCGCCGAAGAGGCCCTGCGATGCGGTGCGCACTACGTGAACCGCCGCTGGCTCGGAGGCACCCTCACGAACTTCCCGACGATCAAGCTCTCCATCGAGTGGATGAAGAAGCTCGAGACGATGGTCGAGGACGGGACTGTCGAGCACATGCCGAACAAGGAAGCGAGTCGGCTGCGCCGCGAACTCTCCAAGCTCCAGAGAAACCTCGACGGGCTTCGCCACATGGAGCGTAGGCCCGATGTGCTCTACATCATTGACCCCGACGTCGAGCTGAACGCCGTCCGCGAGGCGAACATCCTCGGGATCCCGGTCATTGCGATCGTGGACACGAACTGCAACCCCGATCCCATCGACTTCCTGATTCCGGGAAACGACGACGCGATCAAGGCGACGAAGCTTATCACCGCGCGGATCGCCGACGCCGTGCTTGAGGGACGCGAGGGGCGGCAGGACGCTCCGGCCGCCGCCGCGGCAGCCGCCGCGCCCGTGAACGCCGAGGCCCCCGTTGGGGAGGAAGACCCCGCTGTCGAGAAGCTTGCGGCCGTCGTGGGAGTCGAGACCGAGGAAGAGAGCGCCTAGGACCATGACCACCATTCGAAGCGAAGACGTGCAGAAACTCCGCGCCGAGACCGGCGTGGGGATGATGGACTGCAAGAAAGCACTCCAGGACGCCAACGGCGATTTCGCCCGCGCGAGACAGATCCTGCGCGAGCAGGGGCTCGAGCTCATGGGGCAGAAAGGGCGCGAGGCGAGCGAAGGCCGCGTCGAATGCTACGTACACCACAGCGCCAAGCTCGGCGCGATCGTCGAGATCGCCTGCAACACCGACTTCGCCGCGAAGAGCGCCGACTTCGTCCAGTTCTCGAAGGATCTCGCGATGCACATCGCGGCGTCGAACCCGCGCTACATCGCTCCGGAGAACGTTCCGGCCGCCGACCTGGACCAGGAACGCGAGGTGTACCGCAAGCAGCTCGAGAAGGAAGGGAAGCCGGCGCACATCATCGAGAAGGCCGTCGAGGGACGGCTGAATCGGTTCTACGAGGAGAATTGCCTCCTCAAGCAGGCGTTCGCTAAGGACCCGACGGTTCGCATCGAGGACTTGCTTGCAGACCTCCGGACGAAGACCGGCGAGAACATCCTTATCAAGCGGTTTGCCCGCTACGAGGTGGGGGCCGCCGGAACATGAAGCCGCGGCCCTCGCGAATCCTGCTCAAGCTGAGCGGCGAGGCCCTGAAAGGACCCGAAGGCGCGTTCTCTTCCGATTCGCTCACCCGAATCGCGGAAGAGATCGCGCCTCTCTCTTTGACGCAGATCGCCATCGTCGTCGGCGGAGGGAACATCATTCGCGGAGCCCGCACCGAAGGATTCGACCGCGTCGAAGCGGACACGCTCGGGATGTTGGCCACGGTCCTGAACGCCCTCGCTCTTCGAGCGTACCTCGAGCAGGCGGGGCGTGACGTCTTCGTCCAGTCGGCGGTCGGCACCGAGCTGACCGATCCGATCTCCCCGCGCGACGCCAGGAAGGCCCTCGCCGGGGGGGCGATCGTTGTGTTCGCCGGCGGGACGGGAAGCCCGCTCGTCACGACCGACACGGCCGCGGCGCTCCGGGCCGTGTCGATCGACGCCGATCTCCTCGCGAAGGCGTCGAATGTCTCCGGCGTGTTCGATCGTGATCCGGCGAAGAGCTCGGACGCCCGTCGCTTGGCCGACATCTCGTTCGATGAGTTTCTTGCGGCGCGGTACGGCGTGATGGATCAGGTTGCCGTCGAGATCTGCCGCGAGCACCGTCTTCCGATCGAGGTGTTCGACTTCGACCGACCGGGGGCACTTCGTGCCCTCTCGGAGGGCGACCGCGTCGGGACGCGAATCGGCGCCTAGAAGCCCGAGAGGCCTCAACGCGGCGGACGCAGAGGAAGTCTTCGGCTCAGGATTCCCGTGCTTGGCGCGTGTCTGCTTGCCGTTCATCTCTGCGACCGTCGCCGTTTCGGTTCTCTGAGTTCGAATCCTCCACTCCAATGTGCATCACACAAGAGTCGGGGAATTGAGAGGAGGGTTGAACCGGGCACTTCGAGAAGCGCCAAGATGCTATTGCGTAGGATGTGCGCCATGCGCGGTCCCCACGAGGAGGCGAACAGCTTCTCGAAGACAGACATCAGCGATGCCGCCACGAGGTGGCGCTTCTCGGCGTCCACCTGCTCGAACGGGTTCAACGCGAACGGCCGCGCAAGATCCTGCGGGCTGAAGTAGACCACGTCGTTGATCCTGTGGCGGGGAATGAACTCGAGCAGCCTTTGTGCCAGGTCGCTGTGCGGGTCAAGGACTCCAACTCCCCGACCCTGTTCGATGTCCTGGAGGATCATGTTCTCGAGCAGGGTCGTCTTCCCCATGCCAGTCTCGCCGATGATGTAGACGTGCTGGCGTCGGTCGGCCTCCTTGATGCCGAATGACTGTGGCGGAGCCAAGACCTGAGGACTCGGTCACAGTCTTGCTCTCGAACTTAGCAGTGGCAGAACCCGGGGAGCTGGTCCCTGCTGCACCCTCCGGTCTGTCGGCCTGCAGCCCGCCCTTTTCTCGAAGGGGCAGAAGCGGCCCGCGCTATCTCAGTTGCGTAGCACCTGCCCGCAAGGCTTCTCCGCCGCGTCACCACTGTGTCTTCCACCAGCGGGATGTCCCGCGCTCAGGATAGGCGACCGCTGGTCTAGCCGCCACTTCCGGAGTCAACGCGTGGGGAGGAAGGAGCTAGATACTGGTCCATCCGTTGGCGAAGCGCATCCATGTCGCGAGCCATCCGGTCTTCTAGGCGATCCATCGCGTGAGACAGTTCGGTCTGTCTCTTATCAACTGCTTCGAGCTTCGCCGCAGTGACGCCGTCTTCGCGGTACAAGCCGATCAGGGTCACCGCCAACCAGCTCAAGACTCCGACGAGGAGCGTAGCAATGCCCCCAGCAACGACCCCTTGCCAGTGCGTCTGAAGCCACGCCGCACGCATCGCGTGGGCCTGGACTGGGCCAGCTGCTTCGACGTCAGCGGGAGACGGCTGATCCGTGGCGCCGGCGGCCTCGAGTCGGGCAGTTGTGCTTGTATCTGTGACGCGAATCGTCGTGTCCAAGTACTCGCGATACTCCTCGGGCGACTTCATCACGTGCATGGCTCGGCGGCTCATTCCCTAACAAGCGCAGGCTTACGCTGCAGGCTCTTTAGCCACTCCGCGAACCCCGACTCAAAGTACTCGAGTCCTCGGCAAGCGAACTGAGTGAATGGTTTTGCTCGCCAATCGGCGAGATCCAGTGGCGGCTTGAAGTACTCTTGGTAGTCGACGCTTATGTCCACTTCGCCGTTGTCTCTCTGCTCAACTGCGTGGATGACATTCCGGAAGTCGTCCACGTTCTTCCTCACACGCGCTTCGATGCACGCAAGCCGCCGAGTGAACCTCAGCTGGAGAGTACGCGCCTCGGGAGACTCTGACGCCAAGTAATGCACCGTCGGTGCTTCTTCGAGTTCTCTGCTGCACTCGGCGAACTTCAGTAGTATGCCGTATCGGTCAATCGCAGCTGGAGGAGCCAGGTCGCGAAGGTTCTCAACGACGAAGACATCGTACTGCTGTGCCACCCCTTCAATGTCCGCGAAGTCGGCAGTGCCAACATTGACCTCTAGGATGGCGTCTCTGACGCCAAGGTGAAGGGACTCCTCAGTTTCCTCGTTCACCAGCACCCGCTCCGCGGGGTTCACGCGCACCAACGGGAATCGTGATGAGTCAAATGGCGTTCCCTCGGATCGCAGGATGCGGTCCACCAACTCCCCGAGCACGTCTGCCACGCCGAATTGGGGTTGGAACCGCACACCAAGAGCTACGCTCTTGATCTTCAGGGGAGCAGGCCGTCGGATGCGGTCAGAGGCCATCTGCTTCTCAGCCATACACTGTCCCTCCCTTCGTACTCAGCACAGGCGAGCTGCCAAATCACCGACTCGTCTCTCGAACCTGATCAGGCAAGTGCTGGAGGTGGGGCCGGCGTATCTTCCTCGCCCACTACCTCTGCGTCTCTGGCCTGATCGTCTTCGCTGGCGAACTCCTCGGGTTCAATGCGATCCGGGACGAGCCAATCGCTATCTGGCCTGCAAACCAGTCTTGCATTCATGTATGCCCAAGCAAGCGGCAGGACCGTTCGCCCCTGGTATGATCCGGATGGGTTCCTTGTCACCACTAGAGCGACGTCGACCACCTCATCGTTCACTATCGCCAGCGGCAGGAGTAATGACATTGTATCATAGCGGGGATAGTACTGCGGAATGGCGGTCTTGAAGTTCCACGACGTTCGCTTCTCTGCAAGGCCCTTGGCATCCTCCAGCCGGCTCTTGATGCCACGTAGGCACTGAACATCGTCTGCGATTGCAGAAGCGAGCTTCCCAAGATACGCCTCGCGCTTGTCCGCGGCGAACTCCCAGTACTTCTCTTCCTGCCATCCCTTGGGACAGTGGCTCTCAACGAACGCGTGGGGAAACCGGTCCCTTCGTATCCCATCCATGATTACATGTTCGTAGTCCACGTGGATGTCTCTCGACGTGTCCAGTAGCATGTCGAAGCTGTTGGAGAAGTACGTCGCAGCCTTCGGTAGAGGGTCGAAGACTGACGTAAGCTGCTTCCCCGACTTGCCCTTGCCTGGCACGCAGAAGTCGTGGAAGTACCACTCGGGCTCTTGCCGCCGATTCTGCGTGAAGAGCGCGAAAATGCGGTCGTAGAGGCTATCAACAAGCCCAGGATTGAAGGCCGCCCAGCTCTCCTGAGCGGATCTGTACTCCACCAGTTTCCCTTCGCGCTGCAGCCTATGGAACGTGTATGTCAGGTAGTTCTTCAGGATGGGATACGGATCTTCAGGATCAGGGTCCTGGCCGAAGTGCCATCTCTCGGGAAGCGCCACAGACGCCAGCAGCTCAGTTACCGTCGCGTACCTCCTGCCTTCACTGTTGGTGAAGGGGACAAAGGGTACAAAGGCCCAGCGCGTTAGGGCCTTGCCCGGTACTTCCTGGCGTGCGGATGGCGGCGAAGGCGCAGCAAGAAGGCGAGGAGACCGAGCGTGCCGCTTACCATCCGCTTCATCAAGATCAAACTCGATTGGGAGTCCTGCGTCGGCAGGGCCGGGCCGCGGGCCAGAGAAGTCAGAGACGTCCAGATGGACATCCGGACTCCCATCCTCAGGAACGATGAATCCCCAAAGCCCAGTCTTCACGTCAACAAACTTGATAGTCCCCTTCATACATGGTCCTCCAGGCTTCGACCATCACGACCAGAGCCTTGCCTACCCCAGCTGCGCACATGCCCGGAGCAGTCTAGCGCCCCCCGTGTGATTGCGTCCAATGACTTCTACGGCGAATTGCAGTACCCTCTCAGCGATCTAGTCCGCAATCTTCCCACATGGCAGATCTGGCCAGCTGATCTGCCCCCAGGGATCGAGCATCAAGACCAAGTGCAGACCCTACATGAAGGAGTTCATGAGTACCCCGTAAGGGTATCGGGTAGGGCAGGGCCAGAGCAGCGGGCTATGCTTCGCCACGAGCCCGTGCGAAGCCAGCTTCCTCGATCGGGTTCAACAGCAGCATAGTTCTTAGATCGTCATCCACTCCCAGGCTCTCTGTTCTCACTGCGGTTTCTCCGTCCCCTCCGCGTGCTCTGCGTTGCGCTTCCCACGTTGTCAGACCCGGAGCCAACGAATGACCTCGCCGAAGCGCCGATCGGCCGCCGCCGCGGTCGCGGCGGCGACTCCGCGCCGATGCACCGCT
>JBDKUT010000147.1:0-20020 GCA_039679545.1 Thermotogota bacterium | reverse complement strand
CTGTACGTGGACGCGGCGTATGTCCTCGAAGAGGACCTTGGCAACACGCTGGTGTTGTCGGCGGAGTTCTCGCTCGGCGGCCTGCTCGGCGGCGGCGAGGAAGCGCCGGTGGCCCCTGAGGCCCCGGTGACCCCGGCGCCCGTGGCTCCGGCTGGGTCCTGATCTAGGTTGGTTCTAAGCTTCAAGGGAACGGGGAGCTTGCATAGGCAGGCTCCCCGACTTTCTGTCCAGGGGCGTACGATCTTCCGCGTCTAGGCCGACCTCTCAAGCTTCCCGTGGATCGCATCCAGCGTCGCTCGGTGTTTGCTGCCCGGCTTGGCAAACCCCTCGATCTTGAGACACGGATAATCGCTGCAATGAGCACAGTTCTCGACGAGGTTCTCAGCGGCACACGCTCGGATGGCGCACTGCGCGCAGTACCCAATCTGCCGCCCCGTTGTGGCCAGGCAGCCGTCGCACATGCCGTCGTCCGCCGTCATGGGGATTCCGAGCTCCTCCGACGCCCGCTTCGCCATTTGTTCGAGGGCCTCGCGATCTCCGGCCTGCGTCGCAATGAACGCGTCGCACTCGGTACAGACGATACCGCAGTACGCCACCATTCGTTTCTTGTCCATCCGTCTTCCTCCCGTTCGGAACCCCGACCTGTTCCGTGCGCACCTTCGTAGCCGGTCGGTCGTCGGAAGTCAACCCGCCCGCTGTGGCCCGCGCCTCCGGCGTGCAGAGCCTGCACCGAGCCCGCCGCGAACCGCCCGTGGGTCGAGCAGGAATCCCTTCCGCTCGCTCGGCGCGGTCAAGCTCTTCACGGTTCCGACACGCCCCCGTCACGCAGACTCCAATTGCAGAGGGTTGACTCTTCGCAGAGAGCAAGAAGGGAGGTTCCCATGCCCCATGTGCACTACGTCTACGGTCCGTGGCCGATGCTGGCTGTCGGGGTTCTCTTCTGGGGAAGCGTCGTCGCGCTGATCGTGTGGGCGATCCATCGGCTCACGAACCGCGGGGGAATGGATTCGACGCCTCCGTCGCGACGAGCGCCGATGGACTACTTGAAAGAACGCTACGCCAAGGGCGAGATTACCAAGGAGCAGTTCGACCAGATGAAGCGCGACCTTCTCGACGGAGGATGATTCGGCTCGCTCAGCGGATCCAGGTCAGCCGCGACGCTTTCAGGCGCAGAGCGATCGAGGCGAGGCGGGCGTCGTCGCTCGACATGAGCTCCGCGTAGATGAGGGCGGGGTGGGCGATCTTGATCTCGAGGCCCGTCGACGGGCGTCCGAGGTCGCCGGCGAACGCCTCGCACAGGAGAACGCTTCCCTCTTGAGGTGACGGCGCAAGCTGGAACGCTCGCTGCACACGGCCTCGCTCCTCCTCCGGAACGTAGAGCCGCACGGACCCCGCGCGCAGGTGGCCGACCAGCAATTCGGCTGCGTACTCGCCGCCGAGCGTAATGTGCTCGATGTCCATTTCGTCGCGCGCCGCTTCGATCATCGCGTCGAACCCGCCGCGCATCGTGAGACGATACCGGCCCAGAACGATCTTCGGTTCTAGCTTCGCCGCGAACGCCGAGAGCCACATCTCCAGGAGGCGAGCGCCCTCGACGATCTCGTAGGTTCCTCGTCCCGATCGCCGGAGCGAGCCGTCCTTGACCCAGGATGAGACGAGCTTCGAGATCAGTCCGAGAGACACGCCGGTGGAGTCTTCGATGTCCCGGTAGGTCGCTTCGACAAGGGGGCCGCAGGCGAGAAGTTCGTACAGGACCTTGGCGCCCTGCTCGGTCATCCAATGCGCGGCGCTCGGTTGGGATCGAGACGGGCGGCGGCCGACGACGTAGACGAGGAAGCTCTGCGGCACCTCGACGTAGGCGTTTCCCGCCGCGTCGACGAACCAGATCCCGCGACGACGTAGTTTCTGCGCCAGCGACTCCGAGACGTGCGACGCGACGAGCAGGACGGCGGCACACCCGGTCTGCTCCCGCCACCAGCTTGCCTGGGCTTCGACCGAGGGGAGAAGAGCGGGACGGAGAGCCGCCTTGATGCCGACACACACGTCGATCGGCTCGCCCCCTGTTGGGGTCAGGCGATAGACGGCGTCCGGACCCTCTGCCTCTTCTCGTCGCCGAACTTTCGCAAGGGACGCTTGACGACTGAGATGACCTCGTAGTTTGACGAGGCACTCGTTCAGCAGGGCATCATGTTGACTTATGTTCACGGTATCCGTCCGTTCACGTCTCGTGAACATACGGTATCCGTGAACAAACCGATTGTCAATACCGACAGGAATGGGAAAGAAGCATGGCGCACCTCGCCCGCCGAGTCGCTGGATCGCCGGTATGCTGTCCACTACAGCACGGAATGCTCTTTGTTCGCAGCGTTGCATAGGATTGTACTTCCTACGCCGCGTTCGCCGCGGGTGACGGAAAGCCGGCGCGGACTAGCTCGGCGGTCGCCATGCCCGTCAGAGAAGCCGTCTTGGGTCGAAGCTGTTGAGCCTCGGCTATCGCGGGGAACAGCGGGCGCGCAGAGTGAGCGTCGTTCCCGCCAGGGTGCCCCCGAGAATCGTGCCGGTCCCGCCTATGGACACGGACGTCGCTCCTTGTTCGAGTGTCCCGCGAAGGACGAACCGCACGTATTGTGGCCCGAGCGCAGTCGCGCCTTGCGCGCGGAGATCAGGGACGAGGATGTGCACGTAGAGGAGAAACTCGCCGGTCGCGAGGTGGACGCCGCCGTGAGTCCAGCGGATGTCCGTGGCGGCCAGCGATACCTCGTCGAGCAGCAAGCGCTCCGCTACACCGTCGCCGTTGAGATCGACGAACACGGGGAGTCCCGAGATCGTCGCCTCGAAGTCCGCGACGAGGAGTCGCGTGTAGCCCGGATAGAACTCTTCTCCCACAGCGAGCGACAGCAAGCCGCGGAAGCTCGTGCTGATGGCTGTGCCGTCCGCATACGTGACCTGGACAAAGCCCAGATCGCACGACAGGCGGGCTGCTGGCTGCGCCTCGGACGAGAGTTGCGCCGCACAGGAGAGCGGCGCGGAGAGGACGAGGACAAAGAGGACGACCAACCCTCTTGCGTTCATGGGAATCACCTCCTGCACGAGTCACCGTAGCCCCGAGGAGGTGGCGCAGGCAAGAGGGGGTGTAGCGCGCGCCGGGGTCCCGTGGCTTGATGAACGACCGGTGGCTCTTCGGTCAAGTACGTACAGGACTCCAGAGACGAGTTCGCTCTCCGTGGATCGCACGGGGACGAGCGGGAGGCTGTGGTTGGACTGGTGCTGACGAGCCGCTAGGGCGGAGTTGTTCGCGTTGTCATTGCTCCGCTATCCTCCGAGTTCAGGAGGCCGCGAATGACCGCGCAACGTGAGAAGTACTTCTATGACGGCAAGGCAACTCTGCAGCGCGTGACCAACGACACGAACCAGCCGACGATAGAAGGGCGAGCCTTCGTAAGCGGCATGATTCACAGAAGCGTCACAGGGGTGGATGGAGCGCGGCCCGTTCCCGGGATGATCGCCGCGATCTCTCTCAGCGGGGACTTCTCTACCGCCGATCCCATTGCCGAGGAGTTCATTCCCCGCGCGGCGGGGCTTTGCGTCGACAACGGGTATCGGCTCTCTCTCACGGAAGACCGAAGACTGCGTCCCTCCCTGCCGTGCACAGTCGAACGAGCGAAGGGCGAAAGGCGCATCCGAATCATCCACGCTGGCTACTGACACAGCGATTGGGGCACCTTCAGGCAGCGCCTGACAGATACGCTGCGCCGCATCTTTCCAGTCAGCCAGCACGATTGGCAAGTCGTCAAGCCTCTCCATGTTGTCACCTATGTGGAGTCGCGCCGGCAGTGGCAGTGCGGAGGCCGCCATCAGTTCTCCATCACCAGCGGGATTGTCTCCCACAAACGGCCAAGATGATGCTAGCTGGCGACAAGTGCAGGCGATGCGGGCATGCGTGGGTGCCGCGTGACTGGAAGGAGAAGTCGGGCGTCTGTCCCTAGTACAAGAACCCGTACTGAGACAAGCCGAAGAAGAGGACCTGATTCTGTGCTGGTTCATGTCCTGGCATGCCGTCAAGTAGGCTTCTTCGTTCTGGCGTCACGCGTGTTGCACTCCCGGGCCGGGATGACTTGACAGCGGAAGCGGTTTGTGATATGTCATTGCACAGCGACTAGAGGCGGAGACGCGTTGCGACTCCTATGGAACCTGTGGGTGCCACTCTAGACGCTTTTCTCTTTCACCACTAGCTGCTGGAGGTGCGGAGTGTACATCCTCTACATGGACGAGTCCGGCGTAGAGGAACTCACTGCAGGTACATCGCACTTCGTCCTGCTCGGTCTAGTGATCCCGGCGGACCAGTGGAAGCAGCTTGACTTAGCCCTCGGCAATCTCAAGGCCAGGTTCGAGTTGCGCGACGCGGAGATCCACGCGGCGTGGATGCACCGCCGGTACAGTGAGCAAGAATCGATCGATGGGTTCGACGCGCTCAGTTACGATGCTCGGCGAGCGGTGGCTGAGGCGGCAGTGCGCAGGCGCGCAGGCATAATCGGCGTTCAAGGCAGCAAGAAGAAGATCGAGGCATATCGACGGGAAAGCCGCGCGATTCGTCCCTACCTGCACCTGACACGCATTGAACGATTGCGTTGCCTGCAGGCGCTGGCGCAAGAACTCTCTTTGCAGCCAGATGTGCGAATACTAGCAGATGCGATCAGCAAGCCAGACTACGGGGTGCGGACAAGCACGCCGTATGAGATGGCATTTGAACAAGTGCTCACAAGATTTCAGGCATTCCTTACCTACAAACACGACATGGGGATAGTCGTGCACGACAACAACTCGACAGCCGCGCCACGGCTTACCAGGCTCACCCGCAAGTTCCACCAAGTAGGTACGCTCTACCGACGGATCACGAACATCGTCGAGACGCCTTTGTTCGTTGATAGCTCCCTAACCAGCATGATCCAGATTGCCGATCTCTGCGCATTTGCACTTCGTCGCCTCATCGAGAACGGGGAAGAGACGCTCTGGGATGTTGTTGAGGCGCGCGTCGATCGTATAGGGGGAACACGCGTGGGTGTACGGCACTTCACCGGCCAGCGAGCATGCGGCTGCAGGATCTGCATCGCCCATGGACGGGATCCTGGACAGCTATTCTCCTCTTCTGCGGCCCCAACGAGCTAGTTGGCCTCAAACGTTGTTTCCCGCTTCTCGTGTTTCAAGTGCCTTTCCCTCTGCTGCTGAAGAGATGGACGCCCCCGCCTCTTGGCGTTTATCGGTCTTTCTCATCATGGTCGCTCCAGTGTCACCTTGTTGGCGGGTTGGGTTGATTGATCGCTTCAGGGCATACTGCCCCACTAGAAGAGGAGGAATGATGACGGACGAAGGAATCGTGACGGTAGATCTTGGTGGACGACTGAAGATAAAGACCGGATGCGGGAATATCGAACTTGCGGGACGTAAGCTCAAGGTCACGTGGATCGATCCATCTCAAATGGCCGCGTGCTTGGACCTTGTTCTAGAGAAGGAGCAATTCGAGTTTCCTGTCTCGGTGCTGGGCAACGACCTAGTAATCAAGAATCGCGGGGCGCGCTTCGACCTACTCGGCTACAACGCTCGCACAAGGGGCGGAATGTTGGCGCTTCGCCTCTCTTCGTAGAGATGGCATAGAGTCAGCCCACTCTTCTAACTCGCGGATGGACTCAAGGTGCTCTGCCCATTGTTCTGACGAAAGCCCCGAAGCATTCCGGCAGGCGCTAGCAGTTGGCGAGCACGATGTCGAACAGCCGTCCTTTCTCTCTTCGGTGGGAATAGCGGAAGGCAAACTCATCAAGATACTCCTGTAGGTACTTCGCGCCGACATGGTGATACATGCCCACCAGTCCGCGCTTGAATAGGGACCAGGCGTTCTCGACATAGTTCGTGTGCACATCCCCGCGAACGTACTCTCTGGCATGAGTGACCTGCTGGAGAGAAGTGTAGTAGGGAAGCAGGTTGAAGGCATACGTGGCGTCGGTGTAGAGCCGTCGTACTTGCCCGAAGTTCGCTAGGCAAACGCGCTCAATCTCTCTCGTCTTGAGGCTTTGCAGAATCTGCATCTGTAGGGCTCCGTTGTCGCGTGACACCATGCCTAGGACGTTGGTGCTTGGCGCGATATGCCCGGCGCGGGTAGACGGCCCGCCGTCAGTCTTGATCACTGCAATGTCAGCCTCCACGATGCCGCACAGCTTGTCCTCGAAGATGTCGTGTTTCATGGCTCGCCGTATACGCTTTGCCATGTACCAGGCCGTTTCGTAACAGACGCCTAGCTCACGCTCAAGCTGTTTCGCGCTGATGCCCTTCGGACTGTGACGCATTGCCCAGACGGCAACAAACCAGCGAGGTAGATCAATCTTCGAGCGGTGGAAGATCGTCCCGCTCGTAACCGAGAACTGATGGCGGCACGCTTTGCACTGCCATAGCCCTCTAGTCTCGATCCATCCCGGATGCTTCGCTCCACACTTCGGACACGTTACCCCATCCGGCCACCGCAACCGCTTTAGGTGATGCGCACACTTGTACTGCGTCGAGAACTCCACTCTTGCTTCTTCTAGACTTCTGATTTCGCTCGTGTCCTGGAGCATTGTTTCTCGCCTCCAGGACCATACTAGCACTGTTACGGCGCTGAGTCAAGCCGATAAACGCGCGCCCCTTGACAGCAGCCAGTGTCCTAGTATACTAAGGCACTATGACCATCGAACGCACGTGTCCAATCGACATGAACGCGGGCCCGATCTTCGTTCAGATCGCGAACCATGTCCGGCAGATGCTGGCGCGCGGGGAGATCGTTCCAGGAGACAAGCTCCCCAGCGCTCGCGACCTGGCCGCTGGGCTCGGCGTGAATCCGAACACGGTTGTGCACGCGTTCGCCGAACTGGAAAGGATGAGTGTGATCGAAACAAGACGAGGACTGGGGACGTTCGTTCGCGGGGACGCGCCGGTGGCGGCGATGCGCCGCGACATGCTGCGGACGGCGGCGGCGGCGTTCGCCGTCGAAGCGACAGCGCTCGGTGTGTCGACCCCCGAGGCGCTCGCTGCTCTGAAGGAGGCACTGAATGCTGGCTAGTCTCAATCGCGCGACCAAGCAGTACGGTCGGACGGAGGGGGTGCGCGACCTTACAGTGGAGTTTCCTCCGGGCGAGGTGGTCGGCGTGCTCGGGCTGAACGGCTCGGGGAAGTCGACCATGCTCAAGCTCCTCGCCGGGCTCCTGTTTCCGACTTCGGGGGACGTGGCAGTCTTCGACGGGCCGGCCCGTGCCCAACGTGCCCGCGTTGTGTACCTCGGCGAGACCGACGCTTTGTGGAGTTGGATGACCCCCGACGACGCGGCGACGTTCATGGTGGGGCTCTACGACGACTTCGACGTGAAGCGCTACGGCGAGCTGCTCGCGAGTCTCGCGGTTCCGCGGCGGAGGACGAAGGCGATGTCCAAGGGGGAACGTGGACGGTTGCGCCTTGCCATGGCACTTGCCCGCGACGCGAAGCTGTACCTGCTCGACGAACCGCTTGGCGGAATCGATCTCCTGTCGCGCGAGAAGATCCTTCAGTCGATCGTTCGGGGGTGGCACACGGACGAGACGATCCTTCTTTCGACGCACGAGGTCGCAGAGGCAGAGGGGCTGTTCGAGCGAGTCGTCTACCTGCGCGAAGGGCGGATTGCCCTCGACGCGACGGCGGAGACGCTCCGAGGGCGTGGGAAGAGCGTGGTGCAAACGTACCGGGAGGTGCTCGGATGAAGGGGTTCAAGACTCTTCTCTGGCTCGAGTTCCGGCGCAACGGTATCTGGGCCGCGATTCTGATCGGGTCACTCGCGTTCTGGGCGTGGGGACTCTTCCAGGTTCGCCTCGTTGAGGTGTCCCAGCAGCTCGAGGTTCGCGCCATCCTCCTGGTGCTGGCGTCGGCGATCGGAGCGGTTGTTCTCGCGCTGATGATCGGACGAATCCGCTCGGAAACGCGGGGCGGGCAGTTTCAGGTGCTGCTCTTGACGCCTCCGTCCGGCTACGTGCACATCGCGGCCCGGTACGCGTTTGCCGTGGCGACGGCTGTTGTCTACTACGTGGCCGTCGGCGGACTGGCTTGGTGGACCATCGCGATGTCGGGGCTTCCGCTCGATGCGGGAAGCGTCGCGCAGCTGACCCTCGCCGTGCCGTTCTACGGTCTGGGAATCACCGTCCTGCCGCTCCTCGCGTGGACGCTTCTCCTGATGGTCTTCATCGCCGCCTATCGGGTGTCGGGGCCTGGGTGGATTCCAGGGACGGTGATGGTCCTCGGGACGCCGTTTGCGTTGCGCTGGCTGATCGAGGGGATCGTGCGGGCGTCGTACCGGCTGCCGGGCTGGCACTTGTTCGGCGGGTTGGAGGGTGCGATCCGCCAGGCGGCGGCGCAATCGAACGGGGAGCTCGATCCGATCGCGGTGTTGCCGCAGGAGCCGTTGTGGATCATGCTCGCCGTGACGGCCATCCTTCTGGCGATTGCGGGTCGGATCTGGCAGGAGGTGGAGGGATGACCCAAGCGTTTCTGATCGTCGTACGAGTCCTCCTCGTAGCTCTGGTCGGATTCTGGGCGTATCGACTCTGGACGGGGACGAGGAGCTGGACGACCCGTTTCGTGGGTGCGTTCTTCTCTGCGACGCTCCTGTGGCAGATCGTGGCGGGTACACTCTAGCGGTCTTCACGTGTACAGCGAGGGGGCGAATGAACGAGTCTTGGGGAGCTCTCTGGATTCCGTGGACCCTCTTTCTTGCCGGGGCGATCGCCGTTGCGTCCATGAGCGTTGCGAAGCTCTGGGCGCGGCGCCACGAGCGAAGGACGAACTCGCTCATCACCCACGGGTTGATGGCGATCCTGTCGGTCGCCGCCATTGCCGGTCTCTCGCAGGGACGGTTCGAGGCGTTTGGCTTCACTGCCGGAACCTTCCGGTGGAGCTTCCTCTTGCTCCTGTGGGCGATTCCGTCAGCTGTGCTGACGCTGCCGCAGCTCTTGGCGCGGAGGACCGAGCCCCTGGAGCTGCCGTTCGGGCTCACTCCGATGCAGACCGTCGTTCGCGTCTGGATTGTTGCCAGCCTGGCGGAGGAGATCCTGATGCGAGGACTGGTTCAGAGCTCGCTCGGTCTCCTGTCGGACATTGGGTTCTCGGTTGGGACGCACTTCGTCAGCCTTCCGGTGCTGGCCAGCGCGCTCGCGTTCTCCGCCCTGCACCTCGTTCTGTTCAAGCGGATGGGGGCGAACGCTGCGCCGGTGCTCGTCGCCACGTTTCTCCTGGGCTGCGTGGCCGGCGTCTATCGCGAGACGACGGGGAGCCTGATCCCCGCCGTGTTGGTTCACGTACTGTTCAACGTCGGCGGTGCTGTTCCGGTCTGGATTGTGGGTGCTGTCCGAGCAGGCCGTGCACCGCAGATTCCCCGGTCTGGGGGCCGTGAGGAGGGCGCATGATGACTCGAGGTCTCCTCGGGAGAATCGCTGTATTGGCCGCGCTGGCACTCGCCCTGGTGGGGGCGGCGGGGTGCGACGTGGAGGATGTCTTCGGGCCGCGTGTCGAGAGCACGACCGTCCGGGCGACATCGTTTGTCGTCGTCGGCGCTCCGACGATTGACGCGGTGACGGCGAACGGAGCGGTCCATCTTCAGACCGCGGCGGGGCAGACAGACGTCCGAGTTCAGATCACCCTTCGATCTCGCGGGACGACGCTCGAGGAGGCCACGGCACGTGTCGAAAGGATCGTCGTCCGCGCGGAGCAAGAAGGGGACCGGATCGTCCTTCGGTACGTTGCGAGCGAGCAGGACGCTGAGGTTCGCCGTCGCAGCGGGGTCGACTTCGATGTCACTCTGCCTGAGTCCGCGGACGTGCACGCCGAAACCTCGAACGGCGCGATCCACGTAGTCGGAATTCGTGGGGCGCTTGACCTCACGACGTCGAACGGGGAGATCGTTGTGAGCGATTTCGCCGGCGGCGTAACCGCTCGAACGTCCAACGGGCAGATCGTTGTCGACGGGGGAGAGGGCGCACTCCATCTTGTGACGTCCAATGGGCGGATTCGAATCGTCCACGTCGTGGCCATCGTAGACGCCGAGACGTCGAATGGGGAGATCACCTTCTCCGGCAGGCTCCTCGACGGAGCACATCGCTTTGTCACGAGCAACGGCCACATCGGCGTTCGCGTTCCAAGCACCGAAGCGATTCGAGTTGTCGCGCGAACCAGCAACGCAAGCATCTCGTCGAGCCTGCCTCTCGTCGGCGACACGGAGGGCCACACCTGGGATGCGGTTCTCAACGCTCCGGCGGCGGCCACGCTCACCGCCGAGACGTCGAACGGGGCGATCGATCTTGATGCCCTGCTGCAGCAAGAAAAGTGAGTCCGTGTAGCAGCGTGACTTCCATTACCGACATGGGCGGGCGTCCGGTGCACAATGAGGGGCTGGTAAGCCTCTACATCTCTGGTGCGGCTGCGGGGTTCTGGCCTGCGGCCGCTTTCTTCTAGGTATTCTTCTTGTGTGCACACATTCCCGCGATCGAGGAGAGAGTGTGAGGGCAAGACGCAGTCCACTCTTCCCGGAGCCCGGGACACGGATCAACGTCGTCGGCACGTGCGGATCGGGCAAGACAACCGTTGCGAAGAGCCTTGCGGGACTCCTTGGCGTTCCTCACGTAGAGCTGGACGCGCTCTTCTGGCGCTCCGGGTGGGGAGAGGCGACAGACCCTGAGCTGCGCGCCGCTGTGAGCGAAGCCGCGGCGGGCGACGCGTGGGTGATCGACGGGAACTACAGCCGGGTCCGCGATCTCATCTGGACCCGCGCCGACACACTCGTGTGGCTTGACTACTCGTTCCTGCGCGTCTTCTCTCAGCTCCTCGCGAGGACAATCCGGCGGGCCGTTCTCCGTGAGCCGCTCTGGCACGGGAATCGGGAGAGCCTACGAACGTCGTTCCTGTCGCGGGAATCTATCCTCCTCTGGGCCGTGAAGACCCATCGGCGGCGCAAGGCGCAGTACCGGAGACTGCTCGCCGATCCGGAGTATGGGCATCTCAGGGTGGTGCGGCTGCGCTCCCCGCGGGAGGCGGAGCGATGGCTTTGGCGGATCGCGAAGCCTGACCTTCCCTTGTAGCAACACGGCAGCCCGTCTCTTGACGTATGTCCTTCCGCTACGCTGCTGCGCCTTCCAATCCGGCCCATTGACTCTCATGCCCCTTTCCCGCTAGGTTGTTCTAGCAAGGAGGTGTAGGAGAATGAAGAGGAGTCTCCTCGTTTTGGGTCTCTTGGCGGTTCTCGCCGGAGCCTGTGCGGTCTCGGTCGCTGCCGCGACGTTCACCATAGCGTCCGATACGACGTGGCCGCCGTTCGAGTGGGCAGGTGCTGACGGGCAGCTGTACGGATTCGACCTTGATGTGATGCGCCTCGTCGCGATTCTTGAGGGGTACGACGTCAACATCATCAGCTACAGCTGGGACATCATCTTCGACGACGTGGGGATCGGCCGGGTCGACATCGGCGCGTCGGGCGCGACCATCACGGCCGAGCGTGAGCTGAAGGTGGACTTCTCCGCTCCGTACTGGACGTCGAACCAGGCTGTCGTCGTGAAGGCGGACTCTGGCCTGAACATCGCGACGGCTCTCTCGAGCGGCAAGAAGATCGGCGCCCAAGTCGGAACGACGGGCGCGAAGTGGGTCCAAGAGCAGCTCATCGACAAGGGGATCAAGGTCGAGCTGAAGGAGTACACGCTCTACCCGCTCGCCGTTCTTGACCTCTTGAACGGAAACGTCGACGCCGTGATCCAGGACGAGCCGGCGTCGCGAGCCAGCGTCGCTGCTGACGCGCGGCTGGCCATCACCGGCGTCATCGAGACGGGCGAGCAGTTCGGGTTCTTCGTCGCGAACGGCGATCCGAAAGGCTTGCTGCCGAAGATCAACGACGGGCTGCAGAAGCTGAAGGCCTCGACCGCGTGGGATAACCTCATCACCGCCTACATGGGTGGCGCGGAGCTGGCCAAGATCGAGGCCGCGTGGAAAGCTGCGGCGTCCTTCCTCACAGCGAAGGATGTTGTCGGCTTCGCCAAGACTCTGGCCGCCGGAGTGACGGCTCCCTAGTCCTTAGCGTGGTTTCGCCAACGTGAGAAGGACGCGGGGCGGTTGTCTCCGCGTTCTTCTTACGTCACGGGTTCTGTTCAGTTCAAGGGGGCAGCCATCAGCGCGGCGCGGTTGCTGTGGCAGAGCGTCGGCCCGCTGTTCACGCGCGGGCTTCCCGTGACGGTGGAGATTACCGTTCTCCTGTTGGTCCTGGGGCTTGTGCTCGGGACGGTCCTGGCGCTCGTCCAAGTCTATGGTCGTCGGCCGTTTCGCTACGTGTGCGTCGTCTACGAACAGGTGTTCCGCGGCATCCCGCCGCTCGTGACGATCCTCATCTTTTGGAATGGGCTCTCGCAATCCTTCCACGTCTTCCTGCCTGGGGTTGTGGCGGCCGCCCTCGCCCTCGGACTGCGTTCGGCCGCCTACCAGTCCCAGATCTTCCGCGGTGCAATCCAGGCCGTGCCACCGGGGCAGATGATGGCGGCCCGCGCGCTCGGGATGGGGAAGCTCCAGGCCATTCGGCACGTCATCCTTCCGCAGGCGTTCCGCCTGGCGATCCCGCCGTGGTCGAACGAATACTCGGGCGTCGTGAAGGACACGGCGTTCGCTTGTGTGATTGGCGGTCTTCTCGAACTCACGCGCCTGGGCATGACCAGTCTGACTCGCCTTTCCATGACGCACGGCATCGGGTCACAGCTCATCCTGCCGGTTCTCCTCATCGTGGGTCTCTTCTACCTCGCGCTGACGTACGGCGGCAACGCACTTTTGGCCCTGTTGGAGAGGCGGCTTCGCATTCCGGGGTTCGAGATGAAAGGCAAGGTGGAACGCTGATGGCGGCAGGGACGAGGACAGGCCCAAGCGACGTCATCCTTCGGGTCGAGGGTCTTCACAAGAGGTACGGGAAGGACGAAGTCCTGAAGGGTGTCTCACTGGAGCTTCGGCGGGGCGAGACGAAAGTCGTCATCGGGCCTTCCGGGACCGGGAAGAGCACGCTTCTTCGCTGCATCAACCAGCTTTCCGTACCGGATAAGGGGCGCGTGTGGCTCGAGGACGTCGAGATCACCCACGCCCGCACAAACATCAACCACGCTAGAGCGCAGATCGGTTTTGTGTTTCAGGACTTCAACCTCTTTGCCCACCTCACCGCGCTCGACAACGTGACCCTTGGTCTTGTCAAGGTCAAGAAGATGTCGAAGAAGGAGGCCGTCGTTCGCGCCCGCGACGAACTCGCGCGCGTCGGTCTGGCGGAGAAGGCCGCCTCGTACCCGGCTGAGCTGTCCGGAGGTCAGAAGCAGCGTGTTTCGATTGCGCGTGCCCTGGCGATGGACCCGAAGCTCATCCTGTTCGACGAGCCCACCTCGGCGCTTGACCCTGAGCTGATCGGGGAGGTGCTCGAGGTCATGGTTCAGCTTGCGCGGGGCGGGATGACGATGATCGTCGTGTCCCACGAGATGGGGTTCGCTCGCGCTGTCGCCGACCGGATCATCTTCATGGAGGGCGGGGTAATCCTGGAGGAAGGGACGCCCGCCGAGCTGTTCACTTGTCCGCGCTGCGAACGCACCGGGCAATTCCTGCGGAAGATTACCGAACTCTACGGGGAGACGAACGGGCGATGAGCTACTTCGAGTTCGTGGGGATGATCCTGCCTCGGCTCCTGCGGGCGACGGTCGTCACGCTCGAGTTGACGGCGATTGGTATCGGATCGGGCTTCGCGTTTGGGCTTCTGCTGGCACTTACGCGTGTCTACGCTCACCGCGTGGTGAGCGGCATCGCCAACGTCTACATCCAGTTCTTTCGGGCCACCCCTCTCGTGATCCAGGCGCTCATCATCTACTTCGGCCTTCCACCGTACTTTAAGGCGATGGGCCTCGAGCCGCTGAGCCCTTTCGCCGCCGGGTGCGTTGCGCTTGGACTGAACAGCGCTGCGTACCAGGCTGAGTACTTGCGAGGGGCGATTCAGGCCATTTCGAGTGGGCAGATGCTCGCGGCGCGGTCGATGGGAATGACCAAGGCGCAGGCCGTGCGGTCGGTGATCCTGCCCCAGGCACTCCGCATCGTCTTGCCGTCGTGGTCGAACGAGCTCATCTACACGCTCTTGTACTCGTCGGTCGTCTACTTCGTGACGCTCGACGATCTGACGTTCGTCAGCATGAAGATCGCGGCGAAGTACGGTAGGGCATTCGACTCCTACTCGGCGGCGGCGCTGATCTACCTCGTCATCGTCATCCTCCTGTCGAGGGTGCTCGCGTACGTCGAAGCCAAGCTTCGAATCCCGGGACTCTCCGTCGACGATCGAGCCCGGTAGCAGTCCCGCCGGGCTCGATCGTCCGGAGTCGGCATCTCGAGTCTTCCTTCCTATCTGTCTGTGGAGTGTGATCTGCCCGCCTGAACGACCCGCCACAGGACGGGTGGGGTTTGTCTCTGCCCGTTCCTGACCGTATGGTGGAAGAGCGAAGCGGAATGAACCGCAGAGCGTTGTAGCTTGAGCGGGCGGGGTTCTAGGAATGGGAAGGAGGAGGGATGACCGAACCGTTCGAGGTGGCCGAGAGGGACACAACCCCCGACGTCATCGACTGCGTGCTCCGGCGCCTGGAGAAGGGTGACGTGCGGCACGTCGTCGTGGCCACGAGTTCCGGGGTCACCGGCTTTCGCTTCTCCGAGGCGCTCACGGGGGAGGATGCGGAACTGGTCTGCGTCAGCCACCACTCCGGGTTCCGGAGCGGCGATCTCCTCGATCTTGACCCCGAGTACGCGTCCGAGCTTCGCGAGGCCAAGGTGCCTGTCCTCATCGCCACGCACAGTCTCTCCGGCGTCGGCCGCGCGATCTCGACGAAGTTCGGCGGCGCGACGCCGGTCGAGCTGATCGCGAACACCCTGCGCCTGTTCGGACAAGGGACGAAGGTGTGCGTCGAAATCGCGGTCATGGCGGCGGATGCAGGGCTGATTCCTACCGACCGCGACGTCATTTGCGTCGGCGGGGCAGGCAGCGGGGCCGACACGGCCGTCGTCCTTCGCCCCGCCCACGCGAACACGTTCTTCGACCTCCGCGTTCGCGAGGTCCTTTGCAAACCCGTCGCCTGTTAGCGCGGCGGGGTGAGCGAGGGTGAACTCGACGACGGCCCGCTGCCGCGCGCTGTGAGTGCTCCCGCCAGTAGAGGCGGTGGCAATCGGGGTATTCCCGGTACTCGTTGATCCAGAGGGCGGTCCGCGGCGGGATGCGACCGTGCGCTGCGTCCTTGTCGACGCCCCGCAGGAGGCCGTGCAGGCCGAGCAACGTGCGAATGGGTGTGTGCCGCTGCGCGAGTTCGAACCGACGGACGACCTCGCGAACCTGCGTTTTCGGATCCGTGACGTCGCGCTCGCCTCGAAGGTCGCCACGTCGCGGCGGTGCCCGTCGTCCTAGACGAAAACCTCTGCGGGTGCGACCTACACCGACAAGCTCTCGATGGGTTACCGCTCCGACCTTCTGCTTACGGAGGACACTCGCCGCAGATCGACCGGAACAGGCTCGTGCTGAGGTACCGGTCCCCGCGGTCCGGAAGCAGGACGACGACGGTGCCGGAGCGAAGCTCCGCGGCAACCTTGAGCGCTCCTACGACCGCGGCTCCGCTTGACATCCCCACGAACAACCCTTCGGACGTTGCCAACCTGCGCGTCATCGCGAACGACTCCTCGTCGCCGACGGAGAGCTTGGCGTCGAGCCGACGAGCGTCGTAGATGCCAGGCACGATGGACTCGTCGAGGTTCTTCAACCCCTGGATTGCGTGCCCCCGGACCGGCTCGACGCCCACGACCTTCGCGCTTGGCCGCGTCTCCTTAAGGAACATTGAGATTCCCATGAGCGTGCCTCCCGTCCCGAGTCCCGCGACGAAGGCATCGATCACTCCTTCCGTCTGCTTCAGGATCTCCGGGCCGGTCGACTCGTAGTGTGCCCGGGCGTTGTAGGGATTCTCGAACTGGTTCGGCATGTAGTAGCGCTCCGGGTCCTTGTGCACGAGGTGGAGCGCCTCGCGAATGGCACCGTCGGTCTTCTCCTTCGACGGAGTCAGCACGAGATCGGCGCCGTACGCCTCGAGGATGTGGCGTCGCTCGGTGCTGACGCACTCCGGCATGCAGAGCCGTACTTTATACCCCTTAGCGGCTCCGATCATCGCGAGAGCGATCCCCGTGTTCCCCGACGTCGGCTCGAGGATCGTCTTGCCGGGTACCAGTTCTCCGGTCTCCTCAGCGTGCTCGATCATCCACTTGGCCGGACGATCCTTGACCGAGCCTCCGGGGTTAGCTCCCTCCAGCTTCGCCAGGATGCGGACCTTCGCACCGCGGGGAGGGATGTTCACCAGTTCCACGAGCGGCGTGTTGCCGATCGACTCGAGTAGGCTCAAGGTCTTCATCCCATCGACTCCCCTTTCCGTCGTCCCTGGCGTTCCGCCGATGCACGATCGCCCATTCTAGCGCGGCACGTCTGCGCCGCGCAGGTTAGATGAGCGCAAGAAGGTCCGAGAACAAGCGGATGATATGGTCTGCGCCGTTGAGTTCCCCGTTGCGCGCGTACCCGTACGCGGCGCCGACCACGGTGCACCCGGTCGCCCGCCCCGCCTCGATGTCGTGGTAGCGGTCGCCGACGACGAAGGTCCGATGCCCCGGGTAGAGGCGCTGAAGCTCTGCGATGCGCTGCGCCTTCGTGGACGGGACGCCGTCCAACGTCTGCAGCCGCTGGAACATGCCGAGGATTCCGCATCGGCCAAGAACGGCCTCGGCGTAGCGTCGATCGCCGTTCGTGCAGAGCGTCAGGATGTGCTCACGCTCTGACAGGGCTTGGAGCGTCTCGGCGACCCCGTCGAACAGCATGCCTCGTTCCCGGATGGAGATGAGTTCGAGCTCGGAGATGCGTGCCGAAAGCCGCGCTTCGTCGACGGCAAAGCCTTGGGGCACAAGCCAATTGAGGAAGGTCTCGAACGTCTCGCCGACCATAGCGAGGATCGCACCGTCCCCCGGATACGGGACGCCGAACTCCTCGTACACCCGGCGCATCGTGGGGACGAACGACGAGTCGGTCCGGTAGAGGGTTCCGTCGAGATCGAAGATCAGAAGAGCCTTACGTCGCTCCGCGTTCGGCATGGTGGGCAGACGATACTCCGCCCGTGCTGTGCCCTCAATGCGGCCAACCACTCGACCCAGCCTGGGGGCGTATAACCCGCAGGTTCTCACCCGGCCGTCTCGCGGGGACGCTCACACAGCGGCTAGGGGGGCGATGCGAGGAGGGTGCCGAACAGCCAAAACTCGAGGTCGTACAGCCGTCGCTGAATCACGGAGGGTACGGCGAATCCGCCTCCAAGCGCGAGGTCGGAGAATGCCACGGAGTCGGAGAGAAGGACGACGCGCCCGGCCCCAGCCGGAGCGACGGAGGTGAAGATGGTCTGCGCTGGACTGACTACGGTCTGCACCGTCTTGCCCGTCGACAGGATGAGACTGTCGCTCTGCGCGCGTACGACCGCGAGGCCGAAGAGCGCGCAGTACTCGTCCAGCCCTCCTCGGTCTCGGACTGGGTCTCCGAGCAGGACGAGGCTCCCGCCTTTGTTGCGAACATAGTCGACGACGCGATTTCGCGATGCGCTCGGTACGCCTTCTGGGTTGATCACGACGTACGGCCGCCCCTCGACGAGGGAGGTCCGCGTTGAGACAAGGCTCGGCACGAGGCCGACCCGCTGAGTCCACGTGAAGAACGTGCCGAACGCTCCACGTGTGCCGAGCGAGTTCGCAACCAGCGGCTGGGACGAGATCCGAGCGCGGCTCGCGGAGATATCGAAGTACACGTACGGAACGTCGTGTCTCGGAAGGGGGACCGGATACGTCGTGTGGTGCCACACGGCCGTTGTGGCGACGGCGGCCCCCCAACCCAAGGCGATGCTGACCAATCCAACGGTGAGGACGGCGCGTCGCCGAGCGGAGATGCCGGCGGCAAGCCCAACGGTGGCGCACAGAATCCCTGCGATGGCCGCGATGGGACGCCAGCCCGGCAGCGGGTTCTGGCGGCGCAAGTACTCCAGGGCTCCCAGGAGGAACCCCGTGTAGCCGTCCATGTGCAGGCTGAAATTCGAGAAGCACGTGCTGTCCGTGAACGCGACGACACGGCCTCGGCCAGCCTCGGTCCCAGCGGCTTGGAGGAACATGCCGAATGTCGAGGTCAGGGTGATCCGGCCCTCCGGGAAGAAGTTGCGGGTCGAGTAGTCGGCCGCGCTGGCGAGGATCCGGCCGTCGTAGATCAGAGGGAGGGCAAACAGGCCGCCGTGCAGCGAGCAGGATGTCAGGAAGTCGAACCGTGACACGTGTTGGAACACGGGGTCCACTGCGCTGCGCGGCTCGTAGGTCGTGAACCCGCCGTCACGAAGTCGGTACGTAGCGTCGTATCCGAATTGCAGCCCGAACGGCGCCAAAACGGGATTCAGGACGCTTGTTGTGCCGAAGACGTTGGTGTGATCCCCGATCACAAGGAGGCCGCCTCCTCGCTGCACGTGGGCCACGATCGCATGGATTTCATCTGACGAGTACGGAACGGACGGCGTCTTCAGCACGAGGACATCGCCCTGCTCGAGACCGGCGGCATCGATTCGCTCGAGCACCCGCCCGGTTTCGTAGTAGCCGTCGAGCCATCGGTAGAGCGAGTCGTAGTTGTACGTCGAGGCCATTCCATACCATTCCGTGTCCATCTCTCGCGCTGTAGTCTCCCACTCGCCGTGCGCTTCATCGAACAGGATGCGCCCGCTCGATCGCGTGCCCGCGGGGGCGAGGAGAAGTGAGAGGGAAGCGAGGAACGTGCCGAGGAGTGCGGTGGCCGCAACGAGCCATGCACGTCGTGGCGAAACGCTTCCTCGTTGGATCAGGGGCATGGGATCCCACTCCGCACGGACGCCTGCGTACCGCGGCAGGAGGAATGCGAGCGGAGCGATCGTCGCGAACGTGATCGACGGAACCCAGAAGACACTTGGGCGTCCGAGCTCAAGCGCGACGAGCAGGAGGAGAACGTAGCGGACGATGAGGTAGGCGGTCACCAGTCCGGTGGTTTGCGCGGCCGCACGGCCTAGGCCGCGCGATCCTCGGGTAAGCAGGGCAAAGCCGACGACACCGAAAACGAGTAAGACACCGAAGATAAGGCCGAACTGATCCCAGCTCGGCACGACCGGGGCAAAGCACGAACCGGCCGGCAGGATGATCTCTCGGCCGACGGTGGCCGTTCCCAGTCCGAGAACCCGCGCGATTCCGCTTTCCAGGGCACGAAGAGCCGGCGCCTCGTGGTATGACGCGGCGAAGCGCACATACAAACCTGTCGCCCCGACGAGAAGGAGGCTAGAGAGTCCCGAGGCGACGACGCCGGCTCCCGCCCTCTTGGTCCGCTCGGAGGGGGACATCGTGGCGACCGCACCGAAGGTCACGATGCCCACGGCGACGCGGAGTTCAGCGGAGACAAACGGGATGGCCACCACACAGGCCGCTATGGCGGCACCGAGCGCCCAGTGGCTCGTCGCCGCCCTTCGGCCCTCGGAGATCGATGAACCCCAGCCGGCCAGCGCGCTGGCGGCGATCAGGCAGATCGCTCCGGCCAGGAACGGAACTTCCGCGTACACCCTCACCCAGAGGCAAGCGCCGATCACTCCGAGACCGAGGCTCGTCCACCACAATGCGGCTCGGAGCCTCATGGCGCCACCTCCCCGTGCAGAAGCCATTCGACGAACCGGACGTTCTCGACGTACGCGTAGCCTTTGCCTTCGAGGGCCTCGTTTGTGAAGACCGAAGTGTCCGTGACGACGGCGATTCGCCCTCGTCCCCAGCTCCGCTCGGCGGCCACCGGGAATGCGTCCTCGCCGAGAGCGGAGCGGCCGATGATCGTCCAGGCCTCGTCCGCGCGGAGAGCCCACGCCGACCCGAGCTCGGGCGTGTCCGTGAG
>JBDKUT010000146.1:0-2652 GCA_039679545.1 Thermotogota bacterium | reverse complement strand
CGACGCTTGCCTGGGAGCGCAGATCGAATCCGTTCCTGCAGGGCCAGAGGTGAGATGGCGACAAGACAGGACATCCAGGCGATCAAGGAACGGATCGACATGGTGTCCCTCGTCTCTCGCTACGTCTCGCTCGTGAAGTCCGGGTCCGGGTACAAGGGACGCTGCCCGTTCCACAAGGACGACACGCCGTCGTTCATGGTCTCCCCCGAGAAAGGCCTTTGGCACTGCTTCGGCTGCGGGGAGGGCGGCGATGTCGTCGCCTTTCTGATGAAGATCGAGCGGTTGTCGTTCGTCGAAGCGGCGAAACGGCTCGCCGAAGAGGCTGGCGTGGCCTTCGATTCGGTCGACGACGGCGAGCGGGAGGCAATGCGCCGCATTGTCGCCGCCGTCGCGGAGTCGTACGCGGCGAACCTGGCGAACGCGCGCGAGGGACGCAAGGCGCGCGCCTACTTCGAGAGCCGCGGGTTCGATGAGACGGCGTGGAAGCGGTTCGGCCTGGGGTACGCGCTCCCCGGTTGGGACCACGTGAAACGCGCGTTCGGTGCGCGCTATGGAATCGAAAAGCTCGTCGAGCTTGGTGTCCTCGTCGAAGGTGACAAGGGCACGTACGACCGGTTCCGCGACCGCACGATCTTCCCGATCTACGACCTCTCGGGGCGCCCGATCGCGTTCGGCGGAAGGGCGTTCGAAGACGAGCAGCCGAAGTATCTGAACTCTCCGACCACACCGCTGTTCGACAAGGGACGGCTGCTCTACGGTCTCTCCTGGGCGCGCGAGGCGGTCCGCGAGGCGAAGGCGGCGATCCTCGTCGAGGGGTACACGGACGTGCTGACGCTCCACCAGGCGGGGATCGAGAACGCGGTTTGCAGCATGGGCACGGCGTTGACGCAGGGACAGGCGGATCTGCTCGGCCGGTTCGTCGAGGAGGTCGTCATCGCTTACGACCGAGATGCGGCCGGCAGCGCCGCATCGGTACGCGGGATGCAGATCCTTCGGAACAGCGGCCTCGCGGTCCGCGTGGCGCAGCTCGCCGAGGGCGAGGATCCCGACAGCCTCGTGCGCAAGTTCGGTGCCGACGCCATGCGCCAGGCGGTCGCCGACGCGGCGCCGTTCCACCGTTTCTACCTCGAGACGCTGGCGGCGATGCACGATCCGAGAACGGTGACCGGCAAAGAGCGGATTCTCGCGGAGGCGAGGGACTTCTACCGCGGCGTGCAGAGCCTGCCCTTGCAACAGGAGATCGCGAGGGGCGTCGCCGACCTCGTCGACCTCCCGTTCGAGGGGGTCGCCCGGGAGCTTGGAGGCCGCCCGAAGCGGGCGGTGGGCGACGAAGGCATCGACGCGACACCGACGCGGCGGTTCGCTGAGGAGGAGATCCTCCTCTCACTCCTCTTGCGCGGCGACATCCGCTGGGGCACGATCGCCGCGGTCGCTGGGCCCGACGACTTCTCGGCCCCCTATCGACCGATCGCCGAAGCCCTGGCGAATGCAGGCGAATCGCCTATCATTTCGGAATTGATCGAGGGGCTGGATGAGGATGCGGCGCGCCGGGCGCGTGAGCTGAGTCTGGCCGACAATGTGTTTGACCGAGATACCGGACGCGCCGTTCAGGATGCGCTGGATCGGCTCGTTCGGATTCCGACCTTGGATCGGAAGCTTGCGGAGCTCGACCGAGAGATCCGGGCGAGCGCGGAGGCGGAGGACTGGGGGCGCTGGGAGGCGCTGACGCGCGAGCAGCACGCGCGGATGCTGGAAAAGCGATCGCTTGTCTCCGAGAAGATTGCGCGAAGGGGGATGCATGGCCGAGACCAAAGGGAAGCGCGCGCCGAAGCCGAAGAAGATGAGAGCCGTTGACGTCGACCTCCCACACGACGAGGAGAAGGACGACGTCCTCGTCGAGGAAGCCGACGAAGAGCCCTCCTTCGATGAGGAGGCCGCAGGCGAGGACGAAGAGGTCGCATCCGACGACGCGCTGGACGAGGAGCTGGCTGACCCCGAAGACCTGCTCGGCGATGACGACCCGGGCGACGATGACTCCGAGTCGGAATCCGCATCCGATTCTCCGAAGCCGGCCCGCAAGCACCCTCGACCCACCGGCTGGGAAGGATCCGATGCCTCAAACCGGCGCGAGGACCCGGTCAAGACCTACCTCCGCGAGATCGGCAAGGTGCCGCTCCTGACCAAGGAGGGCGAGGTTACCCTCGCCAAGGCGATGGAGATCGGCGCGTACGCCGAGCTGTCGATCGCCAAGATGGCGGGCGCCGAGGCCGAAAAGCGCCTGAAGAAAGTGAAGGACCTTACGGAGGTCGAGCGGGCGGAGCTCGAGATCCTGAAGCAGAAGGGGAAAGAGGCAGCGGAGCTTCGCGAGACGGCGTCGTTCGAAGAGAAGCTGGGCAACGAGCTCCCCACCAAGGCGACGCGCGAGGAGCTCGAGGTCCTCATGCGCGAAGGCCGCGCCGCCCGCGATCGGCTCACGATCTCCAACCTTCGACTCGTCGTCTCGATCGCCAAACGCTACATGAACCGCGGGCTCTCGCTCCTCGACCTGATTCAGGAAGGGAACATGGGCCTGATGAAGGCCGTCGAGAAGTTCGACTTCTCGCGCGGCTACAAGTTCTCGACCTACGCGACGTGGTGGATCCGCCAGGCGAT
>JBDKUT010000145.1:0-2892 GCA_039679545.1 Thermotogota bacterium | reverse complement strand
TTCGCCTTGCCCTTCGTCCCGATCACGATGTCGGTGTACGCCTCGTTCGCCATCAGCATCATCGAGGAGTAGCCGCCCATCGCCGTGAGCGTCGCCGGTCGATCCTTCGACTTCGGCTCGTCCTTCTTCTCGGGCGTCGCCGGCGCGGTGGACCGATCGACCTCGCGGACCGGAGCGGCCTGACGCACGACTTCCGTCCGCTCTTCGTGGAGCGGCGGAAGCGACGCGAACATGGTCTCGGCCCAACTCATTCAACCCACCCGATCACGGCCTCCGATGCCACGTAGCCACCGAGCAGGCCCATGATACCACCGAGCCCCGTTCCGGTGGGAGTGTCGAGCAGTCCGCAGTCCCCATCCGGCGTGACCAGGTCGAACGACTCCTTCACCGACTGGATGCAGTCGAGGTTCCCGTCGCAGTCGGCGATCAGCTGCGCGCGGATCTTGGCGAGCTCCATCTGCGTCTCGTGCAGGCGGATCGCCTTGTCCACGTCGTCCTCGAACAGCGCCCGCAGTTGCTTCGCCGTGTCGACGCCGAACCTGAGCACCGGGATCCCGACCTCGACGAACGCCCAGCCGGCCAGGAGCCACTTCCCGTACTTCCAGACCTTCGTCCAGACGTTCTTCGCGGCCTGCACGCCCATGATCCACGCACCGGAGACCGGGCCCGGGATCTGCCCGAGCCCGCCGACGCCGGTCGAGATCACCTCGCCGGAATCGGCCTGCACTTCGGCCCAGATCATCGGCATGATGCTCGCGACGTACTTGTGCCGAGCGGTCTCGCCCTGCCCGTAGACGATCGCGATGTCCTCCGCCTCGGCGGCCAGGCTGTCCCGCAGCGCGTCGAGCTTGGTGGTGAGCGATGCGTCCGTCGCGTTGAGCAACGTCGCCCACCGGCGGGTCGCCTGATACCACGAGGCGGCACGGAGCCACGCCTCGAACGGATTTCGCGCGGGTCCGAGCAGCTTCATGGTCAGTCCCTCACCGCGATCATCGAGCCGATCGATCCGGCAGCGAGGATCGGAAGCGCCACCCACGAGTGCGGGTTGGGCTCGAACTGGATGCCGAGCAGGTCGCCCAAGTAGAACACGTCGAAGCCGCTCGACGGAGGCGGGAGCGGCTTCTCCATCTTCTGCGGGTCCCAGACCGCCATCATCTTGCGGACCAGGTCCGGGTTCCCCATGCTCGCACGGTAGATGCGGATCATCGCCTGCCACTGCTGCGCGACCCGCGGCCAGTAGTCGCGCTCGAAGTCGAGCAGCTGGTTCACGACTCCGCTGATGCGCTCGCTCACGGCCGGCGGGCGACCGAGCATCCGCCCCATGGTCTCCGGGAGCGACTCGTCGCGGAGCTCGAAGGCCAGCCACAGCGGCAGGAACCACCGCTTGCCGAACGCGACCGCTCCGCTGCCGAGGCCGCGCCAGAACCCGGCCCTGGCGACGGCCTCGGTCGCCTTGACGACCGCAGGGGCCCCAGAGGCGACCTCGCCGCGGAACAGCCCCTTGGTGAGCAACTCGTGCATGCGGAAGGTGATTTCCTCGCCTCCGCCGAGCCCGCGCAGTCGCCCCATCGGAACGATCTCGGTCGTGCCCTCCACCGTCCCGGTGTCCGCGTAGGCCTCCGGCTGCCAGGCCGGCGGCGCGTCGGAGTAGGAACCGATCAGCGCAGGCACGGAGTCGATCATCCGCTGGAACGGCTTCGACTTCGCGATGAACCCGGCGAGCTTCTCGTCGCCGTGCTCCTGCCCGAACGCCGCGTAGACGTTCGCCGCGGAGTCGATCAGCTTGTCCCGGTACTCGCGGTACGGCCGCGCCAGGCACGGTGGCGCGACGGGCCCCATGCGGCACAGGGCGTCACCGTGGACGGCGAGCGTCGCGGCTTCCTGCGCCAACTGGAACAGGATCCCGGCGTAGCTCTGTTCGCTGTCGCTCACACCGGCCTCCCGGCTCGCCAGACCTCGAACGAGACGGCGACGTCGATCTGCTTGTTCTCGTTCTGGATCCAGAGCACCTGGCGCTTGCCGAGCGGAAACCGCTTCGGCTCGTTGAAGACCTCGGTTCGCATGTCCTTCGCCATGTGGCCCCGCTTGACGGCGAGGTACACGCTGTTGGTCGTGCCGTGGCTGACCTGCACGATGACGTCGTAGTCGAAGGGGCCCATCGCGCGCTTCATCGCGTCGGGGCCGACGACGACACGCAGGAAGTTGACCTCTCCGTCCACCATCATGGCGCTAGTCCTTCGGCGGCCGGCGCCACCCGCAGAACGTGGCGATCAGCTGCGTTCCGGTCGTCACGTTGAAGTTGCGGATCTCGAACTTCACCGACGCCAGCCGGTCGATCGGGATCGGCTCGTAGAACTCGATCGTGATGGCGTGATTGTTCACCTGGACCGAGTCGCCGAACGCGACCAGCGGGGCCCGCTCGCGGTACGGAGCGAAGCGCTCGAGCTCCTTCCCGGACAACCGCGGCATGATCCTCAACTGGCGCCAGATCCGGGGGTCCACGGCGAGGGTCGGGTAGTGCGCGGAGTCGATCACCGTCACCATCCGGCGAACGATGAGATCCTGGCCGGTCATGTTGCGGCTGGCGTTCGCCGGCGCCGTCTGGTCGGCGACGAGGGCGGCCGGAGCGATGGCGCCGAGGGTGCACCCGATGGGGACGTACAGCGCGTAGGGGCGCTTCGTGTTGGCGAGGTAGCCCTGGACGGCGAAGTGGATCACGCCGGCGGGGAACCCGGGCGCCTGCGCGACGTTCGGGTTTTCCCAATCCACGACCACGCTGTCCTGGTACTTCACCCGCAGCGGGACGGGACCCTTGGGCTCCCAGACCAGCTGCCCGAAGCCGTTGCCGACGGGCGGCGCGTCCACCTCGCAGAGCCGGGGCCTGCGGTCGTC
>JBDKUT010000144.1:0-1748 GCA_039679545.1 Thermotogota bacterium | reverse complement strand
CGCGCCGATGCACGGCGCGTGCCGCCGCCTGAGCCGCCTCCATTAGGTCAAGATCAGCCACCAGATCCGCGGCGCGGAACCGCGTGAGGAAGCCGTGCTGGTGGGTTCCGAGCAGGTCTCCGGGGCCACGGATGCGAAGGTCCTCCTCGGCGATCGCGAACCCGTCTGAGACATCGCGAAACGCCTCCAGGCGTCGGCGCGCGTCGTCCGTACGCGCGTCTGCAATCGCGAAGCACACGGACGGTTGGCCCGATCGCCCGATCCTTCCACGCAGCTGATGCAGCTGGGAAAGTCCGAACCGATCTGCGTGCTCGATCACCATGAAGTCCGCGTCGAGGACGTCGACGCCTACCTCGACGACGGTCGTTGACACAAGCAAGTGAATCTCGCCCCGACGAAACCGAGCCATGACGTCCGCCTTCTCCGCCGCAGGGAGCCGACCGTGCAGGAGGCCCACGCGGGCGCGGGAGAAGCGCTCGGACAGCTCCTCGTAGACCTTCACCGCGGCCTTGGCGTCGATCTTCTCGGACTCGTCCACGAGGGGTAGGATCACGTAGCCGTGCCGTCCGTCCTCGAGTGCCTTCCTCACTTCGTCGTAGACCGCCTCACGGCGCGACTCGGCGACCCAATGGGTTTTTGTCTGCTTCTCGCCCATCGGCAATTCGTCGAGGACCGATACGTCGAACTCGCCGAACAGGGTCAGCGCGATCGTTCGGGGAATGGGCGTCGCGCTCATCACGAGGAGGTCCACGCTCTCGCCCTTCTCTTCGATTTGGGAGCGCTGCACGACACCGAAGCGGTGCTGCTCGTCGATGATCACGAGCCCGAGCCGTCCGAACGTCACGGACTCTTGGATGAGCGCGTGCGTTCCGATAACGAGGTCCAGGTCCCCCGCCACGGAGCGCCGAAGGTCGGCGTCTCCGGACGTCGTTCCCGTGAGAAGGCCGACGCGCACGGGAAGCCCTGCGAGGAGCCGTTCGAGGTTCGCGGCGTGCTGCTCGGCGAGGATCTCCGTCGGTGCCATGAGCGCAACCTGGAATCCGGCCTCGATCGCGCAGAGAGCGGCCGCGACGGCGACGAGGGTCTTCCCGGAGCCCACGTCGCCCTGGAGGAGGCGCATCATGCGGTAGGGCTCCGAGAGGTCTCGTCGGATCTCGCGAAGAGCGCGCTGCTGCGCGACGGTGAGGGGGAACGGAAGGCTGGCGAAGAGCGAGTTCACGAGCTGGCCGGATCCGGCGTGGGGTATGCCGGCGCGATCACGCGTCGTCGCCAGGAGTCCGACCTGAAGCAGGAACAGCTCCTCAAAGGCGAGAGTGCGACGCGCTCGCTCGAAGTCGTCGGCCCCGGAGGGACGATGAATCGCAGCGATCGCCTCACGCGCGCTCGTGAGACCCTCCGCGACGCGAACGTCGACGGGGACGACATCGTGGATCACGGGCAGGTACAAGTCAAGGTTTCGCTCGACGAGTGACCGAACGAGTCGATCGCTGAGGCCCTCGGTAGCCGGGTAAATCGGAATGAGTCGCCCGATCTCGTGCCCCGCACCCGCGGGCTCCCACGTCGGGGAGGACATCTGCCACTCGCGGAACTTCCACTCTGCCCGGCCGAACACGTCAACCTCTTCGCCGCGGCGGAGTTGCGACGCCACCCACGGTTGGTTGAACCACACGGCGTACAGGAAACCGGTTCCGTCGCCGATGGCCGCCTTGATCACGGTCATCCCGCGACCGACGCGGTGCTGGTCGACG
>JBDKUT010000143.1:0-7409 GCA_039679545.1 Thermotogota bacterium | reverse complement strand
CGCGTCAAACCAGTGCTGCGTGACGCGTTTCGCAACGATCGCGACGCGCTCGAGTCCGAGCCCTCGGAGAACCGACACGATGCCAGCGCCCATCCAGTCACGCTCTTCCTGGATACGGATCTCTGCGGTCTCGCGCCCGGCCTGCTCGGTGTAGCGCGAGTCCGTGACGAGAACGGTCTCCCTCGCAGACACGATCAGGGCCCCCTCGCCCGTGAATCCGGACAAGTACCGCAGGCTCGCGTAGTCCGAATCCTCGTAGTTGTAGAGCAGAATGGCCTCCTCGGCGAGCCGCGCGATGAGTGCTTTCCGGCGAGCCGCGATGTCTTTCGTTTCGTGGGTCACGTTGTCCTCCGACGTAGGATGGTGTAGCGGTGGCGTACTAACGAGGCGCTCCCGTTCGGCCCCGAAGGAGCGATGCTCATTCGGCCCCCGATTGCAGAGAACTATACGCGCGGAAATGTCCTTGTCAATGGAAGAAGCGACCGCTATAATCCCCGGCCAAATGGCGAAACTGGCGGACTTGGGAGACGACATCCAGAAGGTCGAAGCCGACCTCGGCGTGCGACTTGAGGCGATCGAGGATCAGCCTGCCCTCGAGGCATTCCGCATCGAGTTCCTCGGACGAAAGGGACGCATCTCCGCTCTCCTGAAGCAGTTGGGCGCCCTGGATCCGGCCGACCGCGCCCAGGCCGGCCAGTGGCTCAACGATCTTAAGGACCGGAGCGCTTCCGCGTTCTCCACGAGGGAGACTGAGCTTCGCCGGCGCGCGCTGCACGACCGCCTTGCCGAGGAACGGACGGACGTCACGCTCCCCGGCGTCTACCGACCCTACGGGCACGCCCATCCGCTGTCGAAGGTTCAGGAAGAACTCGAGTCGATCTTCATGCGGATGGGGTTCGACGTCGCCACGGGGCCGGAGATCGAGACCGAGCACTACAACTTCGAGGCGCTCAACATCCCGGCCGACCATCCGGCACGTGCCGATTGGGACACGTTCTACATCACCGACTCAACGCTCCTTCGTCCCCACACCTCGCCGGTGCAGGTCCACGTGATGGAGAGGAGCGCTCCGCCCGTCCGCATCATCTGCCCCGGCCGATGCTACCGGCGAGACGCCCAGGACGCGACCCACTCCCCCGTGTTCCATCAGATCGAGCTTCTGTGGGTCGAGGAGGGGCTTTCTCTCGCGAACCTTAAGTTCGTCCTCGAACTCTTCACGAAGGAGTACTTCGGACCGGAGTACGAGATGCGGTTTTCCGGTGATTTCTTCCCGTTCACCGAGCCGTCGGTCCAAGTGCACATCAAGGCCCCCGGCGTGACGCGCTGGCTTGAGATCATGGGTGCCGGAATGGTGGACCCCGCTGTTCTCACCGCCGTCGGCTACGACCCGGAGCGCATCACCGGCTTTGCCTTCGGTCTCGGCATCGAACGCATGGCGATGCTGAAGTACGGCATCGACGACATCCGCACGTTCCTGACGAACGACTTGCGATTCGTTCGTCAGCTCTGAGTCCCCGCAACCTCTATCCTGGCCGTCGGAAGAGAAGCACAGCGTTCTGTCCGCCGAACCCGAACGAGTTCGACAGCGCAACGCGAATCTCTCTCGCCGCGGCTCGGGAGGTGTAGTCGAGGTCGCACGCGGGGTCGGGCGTCTCGTAGTTGATCGTTGCAGGTACGAAAGCGTACTCCATCGACAAGAGCGTCGCGATGGCCTCCACGCCTCCCGCCGCGCCCAGGAGGTGGCCGACCTGTGACTTCGTCGAGCTGATTTTCACCCTCCGCGCCGCGTCGCCGAGCGCGCGCTTGATCGCCAGGGTCTCGATGCGGTCGTTGGGCTCGGTCGACGTGCCGTGGGCGTTGATGTAGTCGACGTCCTCCGGCCGTAGCCCCGCTCGGGAAAGAGCCATCTCAATCGCTCGCCGCGCCCCGTCACCGTCCTCTGCAGGGGACGTGATGTGAAATGCGTCCCCCGTCATGCCAAACCCGGCGAGTTCGGCGTAGACGTGCGCCCCCCGGCGCTCGGCCCGTTCGGCGTCCTCCAGCACGAGGAATCCCGCGCCTTCTCCCATGACGAAACCGTCGCGGTCGCGGTCAAACGGGCGCGACGCCCGTTCCGGTTCCTCGTTTCGCTTCGACAGAGCGCCAATGCGCGAGAACCCGGCGAATGTGATTCGGAGCATGACCGACTCCGCTCCGCCGGCGAGGACCATGTCCGCGAGCCCCGAGGCGATCCACTCCCCAGCGACCCCGATCGCGTGTGACCCGCTCGCGCACGCCGATACGACCCCGAAGTTGACGCCTCGAAGGCCGTACTCGATCGAGATCTCCCCCGCGAGCGCGTTCGGCATGAGCCGTGTCACGAAGAACGGGCTGACGCGTCGGGGGCCGCGCTGCTCGAGTTCCGTGACGTTCTCGACGAACGTCTCCATTCCCCCGATCCCGGTCCCGGAGACGACGCCCGAGCGATCGGGGTCGTAGTCAGCTGCGCCGAGTCCGGCGTCCCGCAGAGCGAGCCCCGCGGAGACGAGGGCCAGCTGCCCCGAACGGTCGAGGTGCCGTGCCCGTTTCGGATCGAGGTGGGCGGTCGGATCAAAATCGACGACGGGGGCACCGATCTTGACATCGATGTCGGCGAGGTCGATGAGGTCGTCGACTCGCCGTACGCCGCTCCGCCCGCTCCGGAGTCCCTCCCAGAAGGCGTCTTTCCCGGTTCCGATCGGCGTAATCGGCCCGACGCCGGTGACGACGACGCGCCTACGCATGCTGCCCCCGCATCCGTTCCGCTGTTCGGAGACGCACAGTCGCCGCAGCACGCGCCTCGGGCGTGGCCTGAGCGTCTTCGGACCGCCGTCGGAGGGCGTCGAGGTCGATGTCGTCAACCGGTTCGACGTCCGTGGTCAGAACCGTGACCTCACCGTCACGCACTTCGAGTGTGCCGCTTCCGCACAAGAAGCCGGTCTCGCCGTCGGCGCCCTTGATCCTCACCGGTCCTTCCCGCAGCTGCGCCAGGAGCGGCGCGTGCCCCTCAAGGACGGCGAACTCCCCCCGTGGCGTGCGAGCCACTACCATCGTGGCTTCTCCGTCGTAGTACGTTCGGTCTGGCGACCGCAGCCGGCAATGCATTCTCTCCCCTTCCTCCCCGCGAGGCGAAGACTATAGAAGAGCGCGGGGACCCCTCGCAAGGCGGCTACTCCTCGGCGACGCCTTCCACGATATCGACCGTCCGGCTGGCACCGATCCTCGAGGCGCCTGCGGCAATCATCTCGAGCGTCGCCTTCGTGTCCCGGATTCCGCCGGAAGCCTTCACGCCCATCTCGGGCCCCACGACGCGCCGCAGGAGCGCGACGTCGGCCGCCGTTGCTCCTCCCGTCGAGAACCCGGTGGACGTCTTGACGTAGTCGACTCCGGCCTCCTTCGCGATCCGGGCACCGGTCGCTTTCTCGTCCTCCGAGAGGAGACAGGTCTCGAGAATGGCCTTCACGAGCACCTTGCGCGGCGCCTTGTGCGCGGCGTCACAGACGACCCGGATGTCATCGGCCACCGTCTTCTCGTCCCCTTCTTTGAGCGCGTCGACACGGATCACCATGTCAAGCTCGTCCGCGCCCAGGGCGATCGCCTCATTTGCCTCGAACCGCTTGACGGCTGCGGTCGTTGCTCCGTGCGGAAACCCGATCACCACGCACAGCTTCACCGCCGACCCGCGCAACAGCTCCTTGGCCCACGCGGCGTGGCACGGGCTCACGCACACCGAGGCTGTGCCGTAGCGTATCGCTTCGGCGCACAGCTTGCGCACGCCGTCACGGCTCGCCGTCGGTCCCAAGAGCGTGTGATCAATTCGGCCGGCCAACTCCTTGCGCTTCATGCCGTTCCTCCTCTAGTGGGCGGCCTGCACCGCCGCAGGCCGATCGCTTCGTTGCGCGAACCGGCCACCTCGCTAGCGTCCCAGCACCGTCCCGAGATCCGCCGCCTCGAAGAGCTGGAAGCTTCGCCCGGCCTCGTGGACCAGACCCACGAGAAGATACCCCTCCGCGAACAACCGTTCGAATACGTCGCGCATCGCCAGCCGCCATCGCCGAGCCTCGTCGGGAGCCGCCTCACGCAACGGATCCAGGTGCACGGGCACCTCGACGAGGAGGTGCGGACCCGTCGCGCTCCGGTCGATGTCGAGCAGCACTCGCTGTCCCGACGAGCCCACCGTCGTCTTGGTGAGGACCGTCATCTGGTGGAGGCCAAGCTGGTAGTGCGCCGCGAGGCGCCCCTCATCGACCACGGCCGCTGTCCTCGGGGCGCGAACCCACCATTCAACTCGCACGCGGTCGGTGGCCAGGCCGACGTTCAGCCGGTCGTGGAGTTCGCCGAAGACGTTCCGTTCGTACCGGGAGCCCACAGCGCCAAGTTTGTTCAGAGCGAGGTGGGTTTCGTTACCTCGCAACGGATCAATCCACCACTGGATGACCTCGACTCCGCGATCTCCAGCCGCCGCGCGTTCCCCCCTGCGGAGCGCGGTTGCGACTCCCGCGTTACGCCAGCGGGGCGACGTGCCCAAGAATAACGTGAAGAGGCCTGAGAAACCTTCGTGCGTCCCCGCCAGGTCCACCAGCGCGCCCGCCAGAACGTGCTCTGGAGTCGACGTCTCCCACGCGCCGAGGATCAATCCACCGCTGACGTCGACGGCCTGCAGCGTGGGGGCGTTGCAGACCGATCGCGCTGGGTGCTCCCCGCGCACCTCCGACTCGAGGCGCTCGCACGCCCGCCAGTCCTCAAGCCCGGCAAGCCGCTCAACTTCGATATTCATCGGCCCGGTCCATGTGGCGCGACTTCTTGTCGCCGTACATCCTGCGGTCGACCTCGGCCAAGAGCGACTCCAGCGTACGCGTGTCGCCCGGCTCACGGGTGTAGATGCCGATGCTGAGGCCGATGTCGAGGTCGCCGATGCCGGACCTCCGCGGCACGAGCAGAATGCGATCGTGGAGTCGGTCCGCGACGAGGTTCGCCTCCCCCTCCTCCGTCTCCGGCATGAACACGAGGAACTCGTCGCCGCCGTACCGGATGACCCGGTCGGATGTCCGTACGTTCTCGTTGAGGAAGACGGCCACCTGCTGCAGCACCTCGTCGCCGCGCAGGTGTCCGAATCGGTTGTTCACGGCGCGGAATCCATCGACGTCGATCATCATCACCGAGAACGGGTGCGCATAACGCTCGCTTCGGGAGAGTTCCGGGGCGATGATCGAGTTGAAGTAGTGTCGGTTGAACAGACCCGTTAACGGGTCGCGAACTGCCTGCTCGCGGAGTGTCGTCTGCGACGCCAGGTTGGAGATCGCCGTCGCAAGGTGGCTTGCGATGACCTCGACGAGCTGCCGATCCTCCTCGTCGAAGAACCCCGTCTCGCTGCTCTCGATGTTGAGAACCCCGACCAGCCGATCCCCGAACAGGAGAGGGACAGCAAGCTCGGACCGCGCCAACGGAAGTGCCTCGTAGTACCGCGGATCGGAGTGAACATCGGACACGAGCGCCGCACGCTTGTTCCGGGCTACCCAGGACACGATTCCTTTCCCCGTCGGCAACTTCCATCCGAACGCGACGCCAACTGCGTCGTACGGGCCGCGAATCCCCGCGGCGTACAACCGCTCGTCCCGATCCAGGAGGAAGATCGACGTGAGCTGGTAGTCGAATTGGTCGACGAGGAAGTCAAGCGCGCTGGTGACGATCTGCTCGACGGTTGTCGCCGCAGCGACTCGTTGCCCGAGGCCGTAGATCCGCGCAAGCGCGTCTCGCCGATTCGACGCCGAGATCGCTACCGACAGCTGCCCTGCGATCGCGGAGAGAACCTCGACATCCTGCTCGCCGAACGCCGTGAGGCGTCGGCTCTCGACGTCAATCGCACCGACTGCCCGTCGCTTACCGATGATCGGCACGGCAATCATCGATCGAATCGACGCCCGCGACTCCTCGCACCGCGGATCGTCCGCAACGTTGGGAACAACCACCGGTTCGACGTAGTTGATTGCCCACCGGGTGGCCCCTTCCCCCTTCGCCGAGGTCCGCGTTCCCTTCGCCGGAACTTCGTGCCGGGGAAACGCGCCGTCGGACGCGGTCCCCCGAAGCACGAGATCCGTGCCCTCGCGCATCCAGATCCCGCAGTAGTCCTGAGCCAGATCATCACGGATCCTCCGTGCCGCGGCATCGCAGAGGGCGTCAAGGCTCTGAACGTTGGCCAACTCGTCGCCGAACTGCGAGAGGCTGTGAAGACGCTCCTTCTGTCGGCGAAGCTGATCCAGTTTGTAGACGTGCTCGATCGCCAGCGCCGCGAGGTTCGCCAGCGAAGCCACAGGCTCGATCGATGACACGGTCGGCACGCTCTGGTCTACCGGGTCGTCCACAGAGATCGACCCGATGATCCCTGCCGTCCCGCGGAGCGGGATGAACAGCAAGTCGTCCTTGTGCCATCCCTCGATCGTCACGGTCCCCGACAGCCCGAGGTTGTTGGTCCACGGGACTTCGTCGTGCGGAATGTAGTATGCCGGACCCAGGCGGAAGCGCTCGTCGAACACCTCACGGCGCTCGGACGGCGACATCGGAGGCTGCTCAAAGAGCGCCTTTCTCTCTTCCGGCGAGAGTCCCGAGCAGAGCATCTTCTCGGTCCCCCCCTCGAGCGGGACGACGGTCGAGAGATCGTAGAGCGACAGCACGGCGCGCCGGAATCCGCTGTACTCGGTGATGGTGTCCAGAACGAGTTGCAGGATCCGGTCGATGTTCGGCTCGGCCAGGATCACCTCGCCCAGCTCAAGAACGACACGGTTCAGTCGCCGCAATCGGACTTCGCGAGAGATGTCCCGGACCGTCCCCTCGATACGCGAGCCTTCCGCGCCATCCAGAAGCCGCGTGCTGACCTCGACCACGTGCTCGGCCCCGCTCTTGTCGGCCATTCGATACGTGTGCGGACCATCGGCTACGACACCCTGTACTCGCTCCGCGAGTCCCCGCGCCGCTCGCTCCCGATCGTCAGTCACCACGAGCTCCTCGGGCCGTCGCCCGAGGAGCTCCTCGCGAGAGTATCCGGATGCGCCAACGAGGTACTCGTTGACGTACGTCATCCGCCCATCGACCGACTCGAACACGCCGACGGGCACTCGCTCGATCAGGTCACGGGCGTGCTCGGCCGCCTTCGCGGTGGCGCGATCCTCTCGGGCTTGCGCCATCACGCTCCGCACGACCTCGAGAAGGATCGCTGCGTCCACCGACGCGGGCAGCCACAGCCGTGCCCCCGCGAGAAGCGCAGCGGTCCCCGCGACCCCATCTCCGCCCTCGACGAGCGCCAGGACCGGAGCTGTTCCGGTGCGGCCGCGCTCCTCGGGTCGACGGATCTCGGGGCACACCCTGTCCAGCCCGAGGAAGAAGAGGACGACGGC
>JBDKUT010000142.1:0-22213 GCA_039679545.1 Thermotogota bacterium | reverse complement strand
TCGAGCCGGTCGGGCTGACCTTCTGCACGGGCATCAGCAAGGACGTCCACCAGCAACTGGTGGCGAGTGGCTCGGTCGAGCTCGAGTACTGGGACGCGAAGAGTGATGTCCAGGTGCGCGTGCGCGGCGAGATGGAGCGCGTGGCCGACGCTGCGGTGACGAAGCGGATCCTCGACGAGGTGTTCACGTTCCTGAAGCCCGTCGTGGCGCAGTACGGGTACGAGATCTTCACCTCCTTCCGGCTGGCGAAGGGGACGTCGATCGTCTGGCGCATGGCGCAAAGCGCCGCACCGCTCGAGATCGCGGAGTTCTAGCCGGCGGGCATGCCCCCTGGAGCTTGATACACCAGGCAGAGGGGCTGGGGAGTGCATCGGCCGCGCAGCGCATGCGGCGGTACGCGGTCTCGGGTTTCCCGACCAGGGCTTCAGGCTGCACGAGTTCGAGAGTCTCGAGGAACTCAAGCGCGCTCTCTCATTGACACCCTAGGGCGCGGCCGGCGGCACCTCGCCTACAACCTCCACGCCGTTCGGGAAGAAGTCGGCTCGGTAGACCCACAGGACGTTGTCTTCGTTGCCGGCGCGGAACGCGAGGAACTCGTCCCCGCGAGCATACAGGTCGCTTTCTCCAAGCGTGCTCGAGACGCGATAGCGGTCGACGTCAAGGACGGATTTCCCGGCGCCGAGCTGCGCCGGGCCGGCGTACTGCACGGTCATGACGGGAAGGGCGCCTGCGGCGACGCCCGCCTCTTGGCTCGGGGGGCCGCCGAGCATGAGGACCTCGAACGACGCTGAGCCGGCGCTCTGGCGCAGCGTGAACAGGTGGGGCAGGAGGGCGTACGTGCTGAACGTGCCCAGAGTGAGACCCCGGTCTCGATCGATCTTGATCTCCTCCTCCTTTCCCGACCGCTCGACGAGGAACCGGTCGCCTGCGGCGGCCGCACGAATGCTGCGAGCCATGCCCAAAGGCGCGTGAAACTGCGCGGCGTAGAGGGTAGGCCGGAGTTTGGAGTCCGCCTGCAGGGTCTGCTCGAAGGTGACCCGGACGGTGGCGAGGACGACCTTGAACCAGAAGCGGCCTGACGAGGTGAGCGTGGTCCCCTCTTCCGCGATGCGGAGCTCGTACGTCTCTTCTCCGAAAGACTTCCCGTTCGCGAAGAGCGCGAGCCTTCCCGCGGTGACGTACGGCATGGTCAACCCGGGAGCGAGTTCATCTGCGCGAGGCGCAAGAGCGTCGGCGGCAGGCTCCTCGGATGAAACCCAGCCGGCGGGGATCTCCTTGGGCGGAACGGCCGACGCGAGGGCGGCGGGCGGGGAGGGCGTCGAGAGGACGAGCGCGAGGGCGAGGCCGCCGACGGCAAGAGCCAGCGCTCCTGCGACCACTAGTGCGACTCTCCATCGGCGGGGAATGCGTTGTCTCTTGGCCATGACGTCACCATACTCGGCGCCTGCGAGCACGCTGTGAAGCGCGTGTGGTCGCGAGAAGGGGATGCGTACCTCAGTTCCTCATCACGGGAAGTTGAGGGACCTGCCCCCTGCGAGCGGCGCAGGGAGTTGAGGTACAAGCGCCGCGCTATGCCGCGAGGAACGCAGCGACGATCTTCGCGGCGGTTCGGTCGTCGCGGACCGGTGAGGCGAGCGCCTGCCGGATCTCACGCTCGTACTCGGGATGCTGGCTAATCGCTGCCTGCATGAGCACCCGCGCGTGGTCCGGGGGAGTCTCGGGGTGCGGCTGGATTCCCCAGACGGGGCGATCTCCGTAGCGCATCGCCTCGACGGCGCAGGCGTCGTTGGCGGCGAGGACGCGCCACGGCGCGGGAGGGGCGACGACCTCGTCGAGGTGCGCGGCGAACGCATGCCACGGGGTCACAAGACCCGCCAGCAGGGGATCGGGCTCGAGGATGTCGACCGCCACCCAGCCGAGTTCGGGGATCGGCGCCGGGCGGACATACTCGCGGCCGGAGAGCACCCGCGCGAGCATCTGATGGCCGAAACAGCTGCCCAGGACCGCTAAGCCGCGATCCACGGCTCCCCGCACCACGTCGGCCTCCACGTCGAACCGGGGCTCGGGCTGGCGGGCCGACGCCTCAGAGCCGGTCACGAGGAGATGCGTGTACCGGTCGAGGGGCGGGATCGGCTCGCCGGAAGGAACGTGGACCGCGTCGAACGGCACGTCGCCGAAGTGCTGCGACCACTCCTCCGCCGGACGGTACGTGGCACGATCGATCGAATTGTCGAGCACGAGGACACGCTTCTGCATGGGTGCAGGGTACACGATCGGCCATGCTCCTTGTACCCGCCCGGTGGCGTAGGCGTTGTCGAGGGCGGGAGAATCCCGCTAGAGTAAGAAGTTCAGGCCTCGCGGGGAGGAGGCCGCTCTCTGAGACGCGACCGGAGTGGGTCCGCTCTTCGAGCTTGGGAAGGGAATAGGGGGTTGAGATGAGACAACGAACTCGGATGTTCGCAGTTCTGGCGCTCGCGGTCCTTGCGTTGGCGCTTCTACTTACGGTGGCGGCCTGCACGTCGACGCGCAAGCCCGCGGCGACGAGCAAGACTCCTACGGCAGTAGCGCCCGCGCCAGCGGCGCCCGCTCCGACCAAGCCGACGTCCGGGACCTCTGCGACGACGCCTCCGGCTCCGGGCACGAAGCCCGCGGCAACGCCTCCCGCGGAGGCCCCAGGGTTGCTGCCCCCCGCTCTGCCGGCAGCTCCGTCCACGCCCTCCGCCGTTCTGCCCGCGGCGACGACGACTTCGTCCACACCGGCGGTCGTTTCCCCGCCGTCCGCGCCCGAAGGACCGGTGACTGCGGCGCCTCAGCCTGCAGCTCCCCAGACGTCGCCTGCCACAGCGAGCTCGCTCCCTCCCTCTCCGCCGGCTACGGCTTCGACGCCCGTGCAGACGGAAGCAGAGGCAGCAAGCCAGTCAGTTCCTCTCTCTGCGACAACCGAACCCGCCGCGGCGCCTCCGGCCCCCGGCGTGTCGTCGGCAGAGCCGGCGGAAGGTACGTCAGCGCCTAGAGGCGTCGTCTCGACGGCGCCGGTCGCGACTCCCGTCCCCGAGTCAACTCCACAGACGGTGCCATCCGTCCAGGGCGCCGGAGCCCCGGACGAGCTGTTCGCGCAGTCCGCGAACGCGTTGGCGGCCCTCACGAGCTATCGGTACGTCACCGTGTTGTCGTTCACCGGCGAGGTCGAGGGCAAGCCCGAGTCGGGGTCGCTCGAGATGCGCGGCGCCGTCGCCGGCTCCGACCGCCAGCAGGTGATGTGGAAGGACCTCGCGACGGAAGAGGAGTTCGGCGTCATCCGAATCGGCGAGGAAGCGTGGATGCTCGAGGGAGGCAAGTGGCAGTCGGTTCCGCAGATGGTTGCCGACATGATCAGTGCGGCGATCCTGGCGCTCGGTCCGACGATGAGCTGGGGAGACCTGGCACAAGGGGTCGCGGGCTCCGCCACGTACATGGGAACCGAAACGGTGAACGGGATCCCCGCGCGTCACTATTCCTCTTCCTCAAAGGATTGGGCGACGGAGTGGGAGGGCACGCTGGAGAAGGCTTCCGACGACATCTGGATCGCCGAAGCAGGGTATCCCGTTCGCTACGTCTTCACGGCGAAGGGGATCGATGCCGAGGGCTACAAGGGCTCGATGCTGTGGTCGATGGAACTCTCCGACGTGAATGGACCTGTCCCGATCGAGGCCCCGCAGGTGACGGAGGAGCCCGCGGAATCGGGCGAGTAGCCCGGGAGGTCGGTCATGGCGCTGCGGCAAACGTACCTCTCGATGAAGGACAAGCTTCCGCGGAACGCGGAGTACGTGCTTGTAATGCACGGGCGGGGGAACGACGAGCTGGCGCCGTCGAAAGAGCTGCTCGACGAGTTCAACGAGTGGAAGGGGAAGTTCACTCCCGGCGAGGGATACCCGACGGCGTACCACTACGCGTGGGCTAGGTCGAACTATGAGGCGCGATTCCGCGCCGAGATCGCGGCGAACCCGAAGGCGGCGGAGCGGCTCTCGGAACTGGCCGAGCGTGCGCGAACGCACGACGTCTTCCTCATCTGCTACGAAGGGAACGACAAGCCCTGCCACCGGAAGCTCTTGCTCAAGATCGCCGAAGAGGAGTTCGGAGCGCCGGTCGACCCCTCGCCGTTCGTGCCCATGGACCGGAGGTGATGGAGATGGCCGAGCAGCGATCGGGACGGTGGAGGCTGAGCGTCCTCCGCCCGTCGACGCGGGCGTTCTACCGCGAGGGGCGGAAGCTCGAGGGCTACTCGCTCCTCGACTTCGTGCACGGCTACGTCTACAGCCGCTGGCCGTACGAGTACATCGGCACGGCCCTCAGATCGCGGTCGACTCCGTTTTGGAAGCGACCCATCGCCTATCTTGGGCTCTGGATGGCGTACCGGAAGAAGGGCGAAACGCCGCCTGGGCATGACACGTTCGCCGACCACTACCACGGCAAGGTCATGCCGCTCGACGCGGCGGAGCGGCTGGTGACGCTTCGGATGGACCTCGATCTGCGCGGGCTGGAGCAGGTGATCCCGTATCCTGTGGCCCGCGACATCGTGCTCAAGCACCCCGATCACATTGTGGCGCTCGAGTGTCCATGCCGCTCTGCGCGCGAGACCCCGTGCCTGCCGCTCGACGTGTGCCTGATCGTCGGAGAACCCTTTGCGGGCTTCATCACCGAGCGTCACCCGAAGACGTCGCGGAGGATCACGCAAGCCGAGGCGGTCGAGATCCTGCGGGCGGAACACGAGCGCGGCCATGTCCACCACGCCTTTTTCAAGGACGCGATGCTCGGGCGGTTCTACGCGATCTGCAACTGCTGTTCCTGCTGCTGCGGGGCGATGCAGTCATTCCTGCACGGGACGCCGATGCTTGCGTCGTCCGGGTACGTGAGCCGCGTCGCCGCCCAGTCTTGCGCCCGCTGTGGCGCGTGCGTCAAGGCGTGCCCCTTCGGTGCCTTGGAGATGGGCGAGACGTCGGTGCGCGTCGACGAGGCGCGCTGCATGGGGTGCGGGGTGTGCATATCCAAGTGCCCGAAGGGTGCGCTGTCGCTCGTGCGCGATACGACGAAGCCCGAGCCGCTTGAGGTCGACCGGCTCGTCGCCCAACGGCGGCGGGCGCGCTGAGGTGTGACTCGTATCGGGAACGCGGTTCTGCGTAGGGGTGCCGAGACGGCTCGGCGGCGTCGACGACGGTGTGATGTATGGTCATACCGGTGGTGGTTGATGAAACCAGCGAAGGTTGCTGTGAGCCTCGAGAAAGGCACCCTCAAGCGACTGGACCGCTTGGTTGCCGACAGGGTGTTCCCAAGTCGGAGCGAGCGATTCAGGAGGCCGTTGCAGAGAAGCTCGCGCGCCTCGAGCGAACGCGGCTTGCCAAGGAGTGCGCGAAACTTGATCGGAGGGCCGAGCAAGCGATGGCCGAGGAAGGCATGTTCGAGGAGCCGGACGCGTGAAGCGAGTTCGGCGCGGCGAGATTCTCTGGGCAGATCTGAATCCAGTTCGCGGCAGCGAACAGGGAGGCAGACGTCCGGTCGTCGTTCTCAGTCATGACGTGTTCAATGAGCGGTCCGGGATCGCGATGGCCATGGCGGTGACCAGCCAAGCACAGCAGGCCGGGTTTCCGCTCACACTCGAGCTGAGTGTGACCGACATGCCGAAGCCGTCGTGGGTGAAGATCGGCCAGGTGCGGGTCTTGTCCACAGAGAGAATCGAGGGCCTGATCGCGACGCTGGCCGATGAGGAACTCCAACGCTTGGTCGACGGCTTGAATGAGATCATTGCCTAACGCCCGCGGGACAAGACGATGAGAACATCCCCGTACGACGACGCCGTGCGGTTCCACGGCCACAGCTGCCCGGGGCTCGTGATCGGGTACCGGATGACCACGGCGGCCCTGGGGGCTCTCGGGGGCGAACGTGCCGAAGACGAGAAGCTGGGGGCGATCGTCGAGAACGACGCCTGCGGCGTCGATGCCGTGCAAGTCGTGGCCGGCGGCAGCTTCGGCAAGGGGAACCTTGTCTTCCGCGACTACGGCAAGCATGTTTACACGTTTTTCGCGCGCACGACAGGCCGCGGGGTCCGGGTGCTCGGACGCCGCCGTGGCATGCCGGAAGATCTGCACGACGATCACGAAGGCGAGATCCGTTGGATCCTTGCGGCGCCGGAGGCGGATGTGGTGTCGTGCCGAGAGGTGGCGGTCGACGCGCCGCCGGCGGCGCAACTCCATCACTCGGCGCTGTGTGCCGCCTGCGGCGAGCCGGGGATAGAGACCCGGCGGCCAGAGGTCGGCCGCCGGCTTCTGTGTATCCCGTGCGCGGCAGCGGAGAGGAACCAGGGAACTCACTCCGCGGGATCGCGGTCTTGCCCCGCGAGCCACCCGGGCTCGTGCCGCGGCGGGTAGAATCGAACGAACGGGAGGACCCTCGACTATGACTTCGGACCTTTGGCTGCTCTTCGGATACCTGGCCGCCGTGCTCGCGCTCGAATCCGCTCGGTCGCTTCTCTATCGGCGTGCGCCGGCCGCGGATCGGACGAGCGCGTCCGTTCCGACGGGGCGCAAGGTGGCCATGGCGGCGTGCGGCGCCGGCACGGCGATCCTGATTCTTGCGCTTCTCGTCGTTTGGTTCATCGTGAACGGCACGTTCAAGGGGGTCTGGCCGCTTGGGATCCGCGCCGCTGGCGTCATCGCCGCGGCGTCGTGGTTCCTCATCAGCCTCGTCGAGTGGGGGTTCGGATTCCGGGTCGTGAGCGTCGGGCTCCGGAGCCACGTGGCGACGGCGTTGCGGCGAACCTGGCGGTCCGCGGCTGAGCTGGGCCTTGCGACCGCGTTTGTCGCCGTCACGACGGTCGTTCTCGTCGTCTATCTGCGCGGCTGACCGCGTCCGCCGAGCCGGCGGCTACTGCCCTTCCTGGAGCGACGCCTGCCACGAGGCGTCCTGGGCTTGTACCTGGTTCAGGTGTCGGTACAGACCGTCGTGGGCCATGAGTTCTTGGTGCGTACCCTCCTCGACGATGCGGCGCTCTTGGAGGACGACGATCTTGTCAGCGCTGCGGATCGTCGAGAGGCGGTGGGCGATGACGACCGTCGTGCGGCCGCGCATGAGACGTTCCAGCGCCTGCTGGATCAGGAGTTCGGTCTCCGTGTCGACGGACGACGTCGCCTCGTCGAGGATGAGGATCGGGGCGTCCTTCAGAACGGCACGCGCGATGGCGAGGCGTTGACGCTGCCCGCCGGAGAGCTTGACGCCGCGCTCGCCGATCAGGGTTTCATACCCATCCGGAAGCTCAGCGATGAACGCGTGTGCATTCGCGACGCGCGCGGCGTTCATCATCTCTTCGTCGGTCGCGCCCGGGCGCCCAAACAGGATGTTCTCGCGCACGGTGCCGTGGAAGAGGAAGACCTCCTGGAGCACGAGGCTCGTCTGCTGCCGTAGGCTCTCCAGGGTAAGGTCCCGAACGTCGTGGCCGTCGAGGGTGATCGCCCCGTCGCAGACGTCGTAGAAGCGAGGGATGAGCAGGGAGAGGGTCGTCTTGCCGACCCCCGTCGGGCCGACGAGGGCGACGACGGACCCTGGCGGCACGTCGAGGTTGATCCCTTCGAGGACCATGTCGCCGGCGCTGTAGCGGAAGCTCACATTCTCAAAGCGGATCGCGCCTTGGGCACGGCCCGGAAGCTCGGTGGCGTTGGGACGCTCGGCGACGTCGGGCTCCTGCTCGAGCAGCTCCGCGATGCGGTCGGCGCCCGCCGCCGACTGCTGGATCGACTCCCACACACCGGACAGCGCTCGGACCGGCTGGTAGAGGAGCTCGAGGTAGAGGAAGTACGCGACGAGGTCGGCGACGGCGAGCGTCTGATTCAGGACGAGCTTCCCGCCGAAGTAGATAAGGATCACGGTTCCGAGGGACGCGGAGAACTCGACGGCGGGATGGAACACGGCCATGAGTTTCAGCGCGCGCAAGAGCGAGTCGCGGTAGCGGACGATGCGGCTCCAGATTCGCTCGCCCTCCGTGTCCTCGCGCGTGAACGCCTGGATCTCGCGGATCCCCGAGATGTTGTCGTTCAGCGCGGCGTTCAGTTCGCCGAGCTCGGCCTGGCGGCGACGGAACGCCGGGCGGACGTAGCGTGAGAATCCGCGCATCGCGAGGACGACAAGGGGGATCGGGATCATGCTGAGCAAGGCGAGCTGCCAGCTCATGGTCATGAGGACGGCGGTGACGCCGATCAGGAGCAGGATGTTGACGAGGAGGTCGGGGATCGCGTGGGCGACCAGCTGCTCGAGCAGCTCGGTGTCGTTCACCGTGCGGGACATGAGCTGCCCGGTCTGCCGGTTCTCGTAGAAGCGGAGCGACAGCCGCTGCAGATGGCGGTAAACCTCGTCGCGGACGTCGGCGACGACGTGCCAGCCAGCGACGTGGGCTGCGTAGCTGCGCACGAACTGCATCACGGCGCGGAGAATGTAGATGCCGAGCGTGATGAGCGCCAACCGGGCGATCAGGCCGAGGACCTCGGGCCCGGCGCCGGGGGCCGTGACGGCGGCGACCATCAGCTTGACGAGCCACGGGCCGACGAGCTGGATGCCGACGAGGGCCAGCATGCTGAGCATCGTCAGCGCAAGCGGCAGCTTGTACCGCTTTACGTGATGGAGCACCGCGCGTAGAGACTTCACTTCGTCACCCCTCCGTCCCGTCCGACGAACAGCTTCCCGATGCCGCCGTGGGGACGGGGATTGTACCGCAGGCCCGGTTCGCGGAGCGAAGCGAGAGCTTCTTCCAAGCAGTACATCGCCTGCCGATCTATGGATTGCGGAATCGACATGACCACGACATGCACTTCCATGAAGTACACGGTAGTGGTATAGAATCTCCGGAGAACATGGCGGAAAGGAGTGAGTCGTGACGCGGGCGCTGTTATTCCTTGGTGGGTATATCGCGGTCTGGATCCTCTTCTACCTCGTCCGCTGGCGGATCTATCGAGGTGTGCCACGGCTCGATGTGCGGCAGATTCGGCTCTCCGACCCCCGACGTGCGCGCACGATCGCGACCACGGCAGCCCTCGTGATGGTCGTAGACGGTGTGCTCATTGCGGTGCTCATCGGCACCTCGGTCGGGCTGCGGGAGGAATGGTATGAGCCCCTCGTCCAGATAGCCTTCCTCGGGACTGGGCTCTCGCGGTTGATAGCCGCGTTCGTCGGGTGGCGGCTCGGCGTTCAGATGGTGGACGTGCCCAGGATACAGATGGTGGAGGTTCCCCGACGGAGCACGATATCCCTTCTCCAAGTCATCTTCTGCGCGGCGCTCACGATTCTCCCGGCGGTGCTGCTCGTTCTTGAGTTCTGAGCCGGCGTCCCGCGAGATCCACGGACTCCCCCTCGGGTCTTCACCTCGGCTCCACATTGCGGTCGTAGATTCGGGATGTCGTGTGGCGCTCTCTTTGCTGCGCGTCTGCAGACGGTGAGAAGGGATGCTGAGGGAGGACGCATGAAGAGCACAATCGTTTCGCTCGTCGGTGTGCTCGCGCTGCTCGGAATCGGGGTCGGAGGAGCGCTTGCCCTGCGCAACGCCTCGGCAGCGTCGGAGACGTCTACGCTCGCGATGCCCCTCACGTTCTCCGGATCCGGAGCTTCTGCAGGGAAGAGCGGGGCCGCTCAGATGGCAACGATGCCCGTCTCTTCGGCTTTCGGGGCTCCTGGCGAACCGAACGCCGACGGCCTCATCTACGCTCGCGAGTACCGACACTGGCTCTACGAACCGAACACGGGGATGTCTCTCTTTTGGCAGAACGACGCGACGACGCTCTACGTGGGCCTGATTAGTCCTGGCACCGGATGCGCGGCCGTCGGGTTCGGCGGCCGCGACGCTGAGGCCGGTGCGAACATCATCATCGGATGTGTCCGAGACGGCGACGTCACCCTCGAGGACCACTACGGCGTCTCGCGGACTCAACATCGCCGCGACCGGGTGTCGTCGCTCCTCGAGGCGGGCGGGACCGAGCTTCACGGAGAGACGACGCTCGAGTTCGCGATTCCGCTTGCGAGCGGCGACCCACAAGACGTCGACCTGGTCCCCGGGAAGTCCGTCGCCGTCATCCTCGCGCGTCATCAGACCCGGGACGACCTCAGCGTCGAGTTCACCTGCTGCGGGACGACCTGGATCCCTCTTGACTGACCGAGCCCGCGCGAACGATGGCCCTCATCGCAGTCCCACATCGCGGGACTACGTACTCGCGCCCCATGGGAAATCTCCTCTAGGGATGGGGACAACATGATGCTTCCTGGTGGAGTTCGGCCCATGGGCTGGGCTTCGCTTCGGCCTTGACTTCGCGGTCCGCATCCACTAAAACCACAGCCAGTTCGGCGGCGAAGTTTCAGACGCAGGCCGGAAAACTACACGCTTTCGGTGAGAGGACCCATGAACCTACTCGGACTAGCGAAGCACGGTCTCAACAACTTCGAGCAGATCGCGATTCTCTGCATTCTGCTTACGGCGTTCCTCAGCCTCGTGTACGCCTGGTTCCTACGACGGGTTGTCATGAAAAAGGACAAGGGAACGGCGCAGATGCAGGAAGTCTGGAACGCGATCCGCATTGGCGCGGACAGCTACCTGAGCCGCCAGCTTAAGCGCATCCTGCCGGTGGTGGCGGTTCTGGCAGTTGTTCTCTTCCTGAGCGTCTACATCGTCAAGCCGAGCGCGGAGGCGACGGCCGAGTTCGGGGGCAACGCCGTCATCGTTGTCGCCATCGGCCGTACGATCGCGTTCATGATGGGCGCGTTGTTCTCGCTCCTCGTCGGTCAGCTCGGCATGCGCATGGCGATCCAGGCCAACGTGCGCGCAGCCTCGGCCGCGCGTCGCAGCTTCAACGAGGCGCTCTCGATTTCCTACTACGCCGGGACGATCACCGGGATGCTGACGGACGGCCTCGGTCTGTTTGGCGGGACGATCATCTTCATTGTCTTCGGCACCGCGGCGCCGGACGCCCTCCTCGGATTCGGGTTCGGCGGAACGCTCCTCGCGATGTTCATGCGAATCGGCGGCGGAATCTACACGAAGGCCGCCGACGTCGGCGCCGACCTCGTCGGTAAGGTCGAGAAGGACATCCCCGAGGACGACCCGCGGAATGCGGCGGTCATCGCGGACCTCGTCGGCGACAACGTCGGCGACTGCGCCGGCATGGCGGCCGACATCTTCGAGAGCTACGAAGTCACGATCGTGTCGGGGCTGATGCTCGGACTCGCGCTGATGGCCGTCGACCCGACCCACAGCCTGAAGTGGATCGTATTCCCGCTCATCATCCGCGCGATCGGTGTCATCAGCTCGATCCTCGGGACGTTCACGGTTCCGCTGTGGGTCAAGTTCCCGATCAAGTTCATGCGCGCGCACGATGCGGAGGAAGCAATGTTTCGCTCGTATGAAGTCTCGAGCGTGAACACGATCGTCTGCTCGTTCCTGGTCGCCATCTTCTACGCCGGCGACTGGCGGCTGGCGATGCTCACGTCGATCGGCGTGGCGCTGGCCGTCGCCTTCAACCCGCTGACGTCGTACTTCACGTCGACGAAGCGCAAGCCGGTGAAGGAGATCGTCGAGTCCACGAAGACCGGCCCGGCGACGACGATCCTGTCCGGCCTCTCGGTCGGTATGGAATCGAGCGTGTGGGCCCTTCTCGCCATCGTCATCAGCTTCATTGCCGCGCTCGCCCTGTACGGCGGCGAGATGAACGCCACGTACGTCATGTACGCCATCGCGATGGTCGGCATCGGCATGCTGAGCCACACGGGCAACAACGTGGCGATGGACTCGTACGGCCCGATCTCGGACAACGCCAACGGCATCGGCGAGATGGCGTGGCACGGCATGGAGGACGCGGAGACGAAGAAGGCCCGCCAGATCATGGCCGACCTCGACGCCGTCGGGAACACGACGAAGGCGATCACGAAGGGCGTAGCGATCGCCTCGGCGGTCATTGCCGCGATCACGCTGTTTGCGACGTACTTCACGGACGTCGGCCGGGTGCAGATGCAGCTTGGCGTGCCGGCGGACAAGGTTCTCGGCGCGATCCGCATCTCGGAAGTCAAAGTGTTCATCGGCTTCCTGCTCGGTGGTGCGCTTCCGTGGCTGTTCAGCTCGCTGTGCATCAAGGCCGTCAGCCGCGCCGCGGGCCTGATCGTCGAGGAAGTCCGACGGCAGTTCCGTATCCCCGGCTTGATGGAGGGGAAGGTCAAGCCGGACTATGCACAGGCGGTCGGCATCTCGACCAGCGCGGCGCAGAAGGAACTCATCCCGCTCGCCGTCATCTCGGTGTTCCTGCCGATCGCCATCGGGCTGATCCTGCAGGTCGAGGCGCTGGGCGGATTCCTCGCGGGCGTCATCCTGAGCGGCCAGATGCTCGCCGTGTACATGGCGAACGCGGGCGGCGCGTGGGACAACGCGAAGAAGTCGATCGAGGACGAGCCCCGCGACCTCAAGGCGAACACCGGAAAGGGCTCCGAGCGGCACAAGGCCAGCGTTGTCGGCGATACCGTCGTCGATCCGCTGAAGGACACGGCCGGCCCGGCGCTGAACCCGATGATCAAGGTCGTGAACATGGTCAGCCTGCTGGCCGCTCCGATCCTCGTCACGTACAGCAAGATGAGCGTCGGAACGATCCTCCTCGCCGTCGGTCTGCTCCTCGCGGTCGGCGTCGCGATCTGGTGGAGCAAGAAGCCCGCCAAGCCGTTCGAGGAGAAGAAGCCGGAGAAGGCGAAGGCCTAGCTCCAAATAGAGGAACCACATCCCGAAACGATGGGGACGCCGGCCTGCAGGCCGGCGTCCCTCTTTTCCCGTGGGCTCCGTGCTGGGCACTGGATTCGGTCGAGGTTTGCACGTTTCGAGGGGGCCGCGCTAGTCTGGATACGCTCGAGAAGAAGGAAGCATCGAGACGTACAAGAGTGACGTGAGTAGGCGGCCTTGAATGGGGGTTCGATGCGGCTTCGCACGCAGGTGACCTTAGGGCTTGCAGTTGTCGCGGTTGTCACCGTGGTGTTCTTCTTCGGCGTGGTGTCCCCTTACTTACGGAACCAGTTCCTCGAGATGGAACGAATGGACGTGCGCCGCAACCTCGACGCGGCGCGCAACGCGGTCGGCACGGAGCTTGCGGGTATGGAAACGGCGTCTCACGACTGGGCGGCGTGGGACGACACGCTTGAGTTCGTGCAGGGGAAGAACCCCGAGTTCGTAGACGACAACCTGATGTCCGACACGCTCGTCAACCTGCGGCTCAACCTGATCGCCTTCTACGACGGCTCGGGGAGCCTTGTGTACGCGAGGGCGTTCGACCTGGAGAAGGAAGCGTCGACGACGACGTCCGCGGGCATGATGGAGACCGTCCGCTCTGTCGTCCCGACATCGCCTTCGCCCGCCAACACGCTCAGTCGCACCGGGTTTCTCTCGATCGACGGCTCCCCGGCGCTCGTGGCCATCCACCCGATCTTGGCCAGCACCCACGAGCCTCCGGCGGGTGGCACCCTCGTCCTTGTGCGGACCCTCACCGCGGTGGAGGTCGAGCGGCTGTCCGCTCAAGTCATCCTTCCACTCGTCTTCCGCGCGATGAACGATCCAGGAAACGACCCGGCCGTTGTGGCGGCTCTGACGGGCGACGATCCCGCGCAGACGCCCACCGCCATGGTCCCACGGAGCGAGAAGGCGGTCGCGGGGTACACCCTCTGGCGCGATCTGCACGGGATGCCGGTCGCCGTCCTTGAGATCAATATGCCGCGCATCACGTACATGGCAGGCATGAGAACGCTGCGGAGCCTAACGATCGGCGCCTTCGTGTCGTTCGCCGTCCTGGCCGGCGGATTCGTCGTCTTCACCGACCGACGCGTGCTGAGGAGGATGGTGAGGATCACGCGCCGGGTGGCGCAGATCGCTCGCGACAAGGATTCGTCGGCGCGCGTGGCCGCAGAAGGGAAGGACGAGCTCGGGGGGCTGGCCACGAACATCAACAGCATGCTTGCGTCGATCGAGGAGTCTCAGACCGCGTTGGCGCAGAGTGAGAAGCGATATCACAATCTGTTCGACTCGTCACGCGATCCGCTCTACATCACGGCGGAGGACGGACGCTTTGTGGACGTGAACCCGGCGTTCGTGGAGCTGTTCGGGTACTCGAGGGACGAGATCATGGCGAAGACGGCGAACGACCTGTACGCGCGGCCTGAGGATCGAGACGCCTTCCGCGCCGCCATCGCCGAGAAGGGGTTTGTCACGAGCTACCCGGTGCCGTTGCGCAAGAAGGACGGCACGCTCGTTCGGTGTCTCTTGACGGCGATCGCCGACAAGCTCCCCGGGACAGGCGAGCTCGTCTACCAAGGCATTATCCGCGACGTCACCGAGCTCTTGCGTCAGCAGGAGGAGCTGACGTTCCTTGCGACGCACGACCCGCTCACGGGGCTCCTGACGCGCAGCGCGCTCAACGACGTGCTGTCGCTTGAGATTGCTCGCGCGATGAGAAACCTGGAGCGCCTGGCGGTCTTCTACCTTGACCTCGACAAGTTCAAGCAGGTGAACGACGTCCACGGCCACGCCGCCGGCGATCGCGTGCTGAAAGAGGTGGCGGCACGGTTGCGCGAAGCGCTGCGCGCGAGCGACACGGTGGCGCGTCTGGGGGGTGACGAGTTCGTGGCCCTCCTGCCGGGGATCGATTCCCCGAAGGATGCCGAGCTGGCGGCGGAGAAGATTCTTCAAGCCCTTCGGGATTCATTCCGCGTCGCCGACCTCGCCCGCGGACTGTCTGCCAGCATCGGCATCGCCCTCTACCCCGACGACGGCGATGACGGGAGCCGTCTCCTTCAAAAGGCCGACGCCGCGATGTACAACGTTAAGAACCGCGGCCGCAACGGGTGGAAGCGTTACGATCCGAAGACGAACGGTCCGTCGCGCAGCTAGGCGAGCGGGTGGATTCGTAGGTCGGGCGTCGAGCGACTACGATCGGGCGCCCGCGGCAGGATGTGCCGTGTTGCGGAAGCAGGAGGAGGGGTCGATGCGAAAAGGTGTCCTAGTTCCAGCTCTTGTCATCTTGGTCGCTCTGGGCGTCTCACTCGGTAGCCTAGGAGGGGGGGCCGGCTTCGGGTTCGGCGGCGGCGGCGCCATGGTCTTCTTCCCCGACCTCTCGGGAGTGAACGCGTTCCTGTCGGAGAACGGGCTTGGCCCGCTTTCGAACGAGTTTCTTGTCGGCGGCGGCGGCGGCGGCCGCGGAGGCCTGATTGGCGGGATGGCGTTCGGGGGAATGGGCTTCGGCGTCGTGGCGGAGTCGGAAGGAGCCGATCGCTCGGCGGAGCTCGTCGTCGGCGCCGGCGGGTTCGACGTCGGGCTTGCCGTCGGCGGGAACGAGACATCGGTCCTCGCCGTGGGAGTCGTTCTCGGTGGCGGCGCCGCGGTTCTCGACCTCTCCTTCTGGGACGTCGTTCCGCTCCAAGGAGGGCGCGGCATCGTCCCCGTGCCGGTGGAAACGCGCGAGATCGGGCGCGCGTTCGGGTTCGTCCTTCCCTACGTGAGTTTGGAAGCTCAGGTTCTCGCCTTCGTGGGGCTCGAAGTACGAATCGGATACCTCGTCCCGGTGGTCGGGGTTGACTTCGGCGAGCTGGTCAGCGTGCCCGCGCCGTCGCTCGACTTTTCCGGCCCGTTCCTCGGCTTCTCGCTTGCCTTTGGTGGAATCGACGGCGGAGGCGAGAAGCGCGATGCGAACAGAGCTGAGACAAGCCGAGGATCCATCGACCTCGGAAACGGCAGGAGCTTCTCCCTTGAGAGCGGAGCGGGAACGATTCAGATCACCTCGTACGCCGTTGAGGGAAGCCAAACCTCGTCCGCGCAGGTGATCGAGTGGGAGGCCGTGCGACACGCGGCCCGTGCCCGGGACCTCGACGGTCTACAGGTGGATGTGGTGCAGGCCGCGACGGGGATTGAGATGCGCAGCGTCGGCAAGGGCCAGATCGACTACACCATCCGCATTCCTGCGGGGACGAATCTCGATGTTGTGGACGGTTCCGGCCGGATCGAGATCTCGTCGTACGCCGGAACGGAGGTCTCGATCTCGCTCGGCGCTGGGGAGATCGTGCTCGATGACGTCCAAGCCGCCACGCTGTCGGTCACCGCAGGCGTCGGCTCGCTGTCGCTCTCGAGAACGCAAGTGAGCGAGCTCACGGCTCGCATCGGGATGGGAGAGATCAACCTTGTCGTTCTCCCCGATGTCTCGGCAACCATCGTGGCGTCGGTCGGAATGGGCGAGCTCACCATCGCCGGTTTCCCGGATGTGGTTGCCGCGCCGCAGGGCGTCGTTCGCCGAACGCTCAGAACTGTGCTCGGCTCTGGCGCGGCGCAGATCACGCTCAGCGCGGGGATCGGACAGATCGGCATCGTCTCCACGGCGCCGTAGGGTGTCGCCTGCGTTGTGATGCAGGCCGCTACCACATTCGCGGAGCAGGAGCGGATTCGAGTGGGTCTTCGACCGCGTCGTCGAGAGACCAGAAGAAATCCAGCCCAGTCAGCTGCTCAAGTCGATCGATGCTGACGAGGAACGTCGAGAGTCTCGTCTTGATGTTGCCCGTGGAGTAGCCCTCGCCGTGGTCGATCAGGAAGGCAAGGGCACGCGGGGAGCCATCGACGAGGTCGACCAGCATGTAGTAGAAGGCGTCTGGGATCTCGACAGGCTTCTGCGGCAAGTCGGCGTGCGTGCGATCCTTGACGAGGACAGCCATGCCGTTCGAGTCGTCGAACACGGGGCCGCAGATGACCCAAACCTCGTCAAGGGCGGCGCTGTACTCCTCCCGCACAAGGTCCTCGAGGTCTCCCCACACGCCGTCGTTGAACGCATGACGCTGAGGACAGGCATTTGTTAGGGTGTAGGTGTCGTCCACGGCCGACTGGCCGTACGATCGATACATTGCCGCTTTGGGCGCCATGTGACCGCGGTCGTAGTCGCCCTCGGTGTACTTGAAGTCGTCGTCCGAGACTCGGGCCGTCGTGCGCGCGTCCGTCTTCCAGGATCGGGATCGGCCTGAGCCGCTCTGCACCGGCGCGGTCACGCAGTAGGAGACCCACAGGGGATCCATGCGGGCGTTGTCGTAGCCCACGACAAAGGTCCGGCTAGGAAGAACGACGAAGCCCTCAGTCGTGAGCGCGCCCGTCGAATCCACGGCGAGAGGAATGCCACCGAAGATCGGCTCGCGGTTCGAGCGATCCGCCGGCGAGAGGCCGGCCGCGAGGATGAGCGCAACGCAGACTCCCACGGCTGCAAGGACTCCGAGCCCGATCGCCCATCGCCTGGACATGCTTCCCTCCGCTCCTCCCCTCCACTGTACGAGCATGTCCTGGCGAAAACTAGAAGAGTCAACCATGAAAAGCAAGGAAGGGAAAGCCACTAGGCAACAAGGGAAAGCAAACGAGGAGGCGATGCGGCCGGTGGTGTCGGCTACGGGTGCAGCGAGAGGTTGAGCGCGACGGTGGCGCCGACGGCAGGAAGGATCGGGAGGAGGGCGAACCCGAGAAACTCGGCGACGGCTTCGGGCACGCCGAGCAGGTAAAGGATCGGCTCGGCAAACGCGGCCACGAGGCCGCCGAGAAGACCTCCCGAGAGACAGGCGAGCGGCCGGGCATCGAGGTCGAGGATGTCGCCCGCCACGAGGACCCCGGCCGAGGCGCCCGCTCCGGTTCCGAGCGCGAGCGTTGCGACGACGACGGCCGTCCCGACGAAGGGTGAGGAAACGAGCGGTGTGAGCTGTCCGACCGCGGCGATGGAGAAAGCTGTGCCGGCGGCGGAGCCGAGGAGGCCGAACGCCCCCTCGGTGAGGAGCTCACCGAACGCAGGACTCGCTGACGCGGAGGCAGACCCCGCTGCTAGGATCGTGATGACAAGAGCGAAAGCTCTGACTCGAGACCGCATTCCGGCTCCTTTCCTGATGGAACTTGAGTCTACGGAAGACGGGGGAACGACTCAAGGACTTGCGTCGTCCGCGCTCGTGGAGGTGGGGCGTGCGGCTGGAGTGCAGCCGGTTCCTCGTGCCAGCGAGGCGAACACCCCGAGAAGGCACAGGCCTGCGAAGACGGCGAACGAGACGCGCGTGCTCGCCAAGAACCGGGCCGCGTTCGCGTCGGTGATGGCGGAGGGTCCGACGTAGAGCGACAGAAGGAACATCGCCACGGCCATGCTCGTCATCTGCCCGAGAGAGCGCATGGTGGCGAGGCTTCCCGAGGCGACGCCGTAGAAGCATCGGTCGACCGAGCCCATGACGGCGTTTGTGTTCGGGGCCGAGAAAAGCGCAAACGAGAGGCCGAGCCAGGCGAGGGTGGCGACGACGAGCAGCATCGGGGTGTTCAAGCGCAGGAGGGTGAAGAGGCCGAGGCCGAGCGTCGTCATCGCCATCCCTGCGGAGGCTACGATGCGCGGCGGAATCCGGTCCGACATGCGGCCGGCGAGTGGCGAGAAGATCGTCTGCAGGACGGGTTGCGCAATCAGAACGAGGCCGGCCGCTTCCGCGGTAAGACCGCGGTTGTACTGCAAGTAGAGGCTAAGCAGGAATCCCACCGCTGCGGTGGCGGCGTAGTTCGTGAGCGCGGCGAGGTTCGAGAACGTGAGAGTGCGGTTCGACCGGAAAAGCCGAAGGTCGAGGAGCGGGCTCTCGGTCCGCAGTTCTCGTATGCCGAACCCGACGAGCGTGGCGAGGCCGAGGAGAAGGAGTACAACGCCGAAGCTGTCCTGTAGATCTGTAAGTCCGGTCATCAGGGCGACGATTCCGACCGCGTAGATGAGGGCGCCCGGGAGGTCGAATCGGCCGCCGCGGGACTCGGATGACTCGTCGTACATCCGCCAGGCGGCGAGGACGACGACGAGAAGCCCCAAGGGCGCGTTGGCGACGAAGAGGCTCCGCCAGCCGAGCCGAGTCGTGAAGATGCCTCCGAGGAACGGGCCGAGCGAGAGCCCCGTGTACACGGCGGCCGTGTTCCAGCCGAGGGCGCGCCCACGCTCCTCCGGCGGAAACGCCGAGGTGACGAGGGCCGTGGACGTGCTGAAGACCATGGCTCCGCCGAGCCCCTGCAGAGCCCGGAAGGTGACGAGGAGCGCGTAGGACGGTGCGAAGGCGCAGAGAAGGGATGCGGCCGTGTACGTCGCCGCGCCGATGATGAAGATCCGCCGACGTCCGTGAAGGTCGGCAAACCGGCCGAACGGAAGGAGGCCGGCCGCAACCGCGAGCAAGTAGGCCGTGGTCACCCATCCCACCGCCACGGCGCCGACGCGGAATTCCTGCCCGATCGCCGGGAGGGCGATGTTGACGGACGAGCCCATGAGAGCGGCGAGGAACGAGGCGAGCGAGGCAACGAGGAGAACGAACCGCGCGTTCGACGAGTTCGGCATGGCGGTAAGAGTAGCTGACACGCATGCGGTGTCGACGTCGCGTGTCTAGATGTGTCCACGGTCCTGGGTCCGTGGTCACCACCTGCCTTTGTCGCCACCACGGACGTAGGCCGTGGCGGCTCGCGGCAGCGGGCTTCGGTCTCCGCGCCCCCTCGCTTCGACGAACCGGAGTCTGTGGCCGCGGACTTCGGGTTCCACACCGTGGGTGCCGTTCGTGCTTGAGGTGGTTGTCGCGTCCGATTCGATGATCTAGAGTAAATCTGTGGACAGCTCGACAAGGAGGGGGCGGCATGCTGGTTATCAGTAAGGAAACGCTGATCATCATCGGCGTTCTTCTCGCCGTAGGGATTCTGGGACTGGTGCTGGTGCTGACGGCGCCGAGGAGTGAGGGCGTGGCGGCGGGCCCGAGCGTACCTTCGGCAGCGCAGACGGTTGCGGCGACCGCGCCGGCACCCGCCGCGACCGTGAAGCCCACGTTGCCGCCTGTTCAAGCCGCGCCCGCGACGACCCAGGCGCCTTCGGCGACGGCGGTGCAGGCTCCCGCAGCGACAACCTCATTGGCTCCGGTCGTTGAGCCTCCAGAGACGCCGCCCGTCCTTGCGGGACCGGTGGCCGCGGCGGTCGACGGGGTGATCCGCGAGGGCGAGTACGCTCACTCGACGGAGGCTGGAGGGTTTCAGATTCACTGGTCGAATGACGCTTCGTTCCTGCGCGTCGGCTTGATCAGCCCGGGGACCGGGTACTTGGCGATCGGCTTCGACCCTGACGACCGGATGCAGGGGGCAAACTTCGTTCTTGCCGCCGTGCGCAACGGCCAGCTGTGGACGCGCGACGACTACGGGAACGGTCCTCTCACCCACGCGTCCGACACAAGCCTTGGCGGGACGGACGACATCCTTGCTGCCGCGGGGCGCGAGGATGAGGGCAAAACGTACGTCGAGTTCGTTATGGCGCTCAACTCCGGGGATCGGATGGACAAGGTGCTCGTTCCAGGTACCACGTACGACATTGTGATTGCCTTCCACGAAACGAACGACGATTTCGACACGTACCACAGCCGCCGCGGTGCCGGGAAGATGCGACTCGATCCGGGGTAGACGGGCGACCGCGGAACGGTTGGGGTCTCTCCGTGAAGCCACACCGATAGGGAAAAGAGATTCGGGGACGCTGGAGGCAGCGTCCCCGAATGCACTTAAGAACAAAGGAGAGCTCAGTCCACTACTTGCCGCCGCCGGTGGACTTCGTATCCTTCGTGCTCTTCGTGGTCTTCGCGGGCTCGACCTTCTTCTCCGGAGCCGTCACGGTGAACGTGGCGCTCTGGGTCGTCGTCTTGCCGCTCGACGTCGCGGTGATCTTCACCGTGTAAGTGCCGGCGGGAAGCTTCTTGTCAACCTTCCAGGACCACTCGACCTTGCCGGTCTTGTCGGCGACGGCGTTCTTCAACTTCGGAGCCGTGACCTTGGTCTCAGTCGGGTAGGTGATCGCAATCGCGCAGGTAGCGCCGGGGCGCGTCTTCGCGGCGAGCTCAACCTTGGCGCCCTGCTTGACCGGCGACGTCAGGGTCGTGACCTCAAGAACGAGCGGCGGATCGATGTGATTCTGGAGCGCGGTTTCAAGCGAAGACAGCTTGGTCGTCAACTGCTTGACCTGCGTCCCCTGGTTCGTCACTTCGGTCTTCACGGACGTCGACGCCTGCGTTGCCGCATCGACCTTCGTCTGGAGGCCCGTAATCGACGTCTGGAGATCCGTGACCTGCTTCTTCAGCGCCGACACTTGATCGGACAGGTCCGTGAAGCTCTTCTCGGACGGTCCCCCGCAACCAACAGCGAATGCCAGCACACCAACTACGCACAGTAGCACGCCCACACGCCGCAGCATATCGACTCCCTTTTCTTGTCGGAGCTCCTTGCGCTCCCCTCTTCGAAAGTTCCCTTCACGAAACGCCCACCAGGATCACGGGTAGATAAGGAGCACCCGATCCGCTGGTCCCTATTCAGCGCGCGCCACGCCAAAAGCCTCCGTGAGGGCGCGGCACCCGCGGTGACGGTCCCCAGTTTACCCTGCCGGGGCCCCGAGTGAAAGCCCCACGACGGGGGCGACGCGAGGTCGAAGGGATCCCAACTGGGAAAGGGATTTCGAAGCTTCGACCCGCACGACCCGGTGTGGGGACCCCAAGAGAGTCGCTGGTTGGCGTATCGGTCCACCGCGAGTACGATCGGCCTGCGAAGCGTCAAGGCTGTGTGAGAGCAAAAGGAGTGGAGCGATGAGACTCGGCGCACGAAGCATTCTGCTCGGACTTGGGCTTGCGGCGTCCCTCCTTCTCGGGGGGTGCTTCCTCTTTCCCAACGAGCTGCCTGTGGCGACGTACACCGCCACGCCAGCGGAAGGCGGGACCCCCCTCTACGTAGCCTTCGACGCAACGGACTCCTACGACCCCGACGGGTACGTGTCGTCCTACTCGTGGAACTTCGGCGACGGCGAGACGGGATCGGGTGGAACGACAAGCCATGCCTACACGGCCGCGGGAACGTACTCCGTGACGCTGACCGTGAGGGATGACAGTGGGGAAGGAAGCTCAGCGACCGGCCAGATTGTCGCCCATCAAGGCAAGAGCTACGCCATCATTGTGGGAGTTGCTGACTATTCCGCTTCCTCGGGGCTTCCTGACCTCTCGTTTACGGACGACGATGCTCAGTCGATGTACTCCTGGCTGCGGAACGTCGGCGGGTGGAACTCTGGGAACATGACGTGGCTCTTGAACAGCCAGGCGACGGTGGCGAACCTTGCCGCCGCGGTGAACGCGCTGGACGGGGCCAGCGCCTACGACCCGCTGC
>JBDKUT010000141.1:0-8258 GCA_039679545.1 Thermotogota bacterium | reverse complement strand
CCGAGCGCCGAGACCCCGCAGTCGAGAACGGCCGCTCCGCCCGGGCCTCGGACCGCCTCGATCTCCAGAGTCGGGGCATCCGCCATCAGTTCCGCGGCGAGCTTCGCCGTCCGCCGCGCCACCCACGTCCGTAGCGCCTCGTTCATCCGCGTTGCCCTCGCTCGTCCTCCGCCGGGACCACGTCACGCAACGGCAGGCGGCGTCCGCCCCACGCCCCGCCGAACGACGGTGCGGTGATCGCGACAATCCCCTCCGTCGCAGCGAACGCATCAATCGCCGTTTTCAGCCCTCGCCGAATCGCGTCCACCGACACCGCCACGAGCGGAAACTCGATCACGGCCGAGGCGTCATCGGGAACCTTCGTCGCGACGCGATCGCGCACGGTAGGGCAGTACGGCTCGTTGATCGTGACCCCTTCCTTCGGGTAGTTGGTCCCTCCGACCTTCGCGCCGCTGATCCCCCCCACAGGGTAGTTGAACACGGCGACCCCGTGGACCTCCCGCACAATGCGGGACGCGGCGGCGGCCGCTCCGGACAGGCACGCCGCCTCGCTCGTCGCAAACACTTCGAGCACACCGTCGCTGCCGACGGTCACGCGCACCGAGCGCTCGACGTGCTGATCGCCGGTCATGATCGGGATGCGCACGGTCTCGCGCCCTCCCACGACGTCCGCTGCCTCGTAGCCGTCGCCCCAGCGTCCCACCCGTCCGGCCACGTCAACGACGGCGACCGGCTCGCCCCGCCCCTTGACGGCCCCCTCGCAGTCCGTCCCGTCGAAGAGCGAGCAGGTCGGCAGGTGGGGAACGATGTACAGGCGATCGAGCAACGCCTTGCGAAAGGCGTCGAGGCCGACCGCGGTCGGAGCATTCAGCTGGAACACGATGCCGGGGCGGCCGTCGGGGGTTCGCGACTCCGGCACAACACCCTCGACGCACCCCTGGATGGGCGCAGCGGTGATGATGCCGAAGCCGCACAGGTAGATGGCCTCGGAAACTGCAATCGGTCCGCTCGTCGCCGTCAGGAGCAGGCGCGAGATGTACACGTCCGTGCACTCGCAGAACGTGTCCTCGATCCGGACCCCTCGGTAGTTCATGGTCTCTCCCGTCCTTCCTTCGTTCCGGCGGCTCTCAACGTGATCCCGTCAGACGATCGCTCCGCGGCCGAGAGGATTCCCCGCCCGCAGCACCGTCACCGCATTCTCGCGCAGCGTGAGAGCGACCGCGACCGACGGGCCCAACTCGTGCTTCGGCGTCCCGTCGACCACGACGGCCCCACCGTCCAGCCCGCCGACCTCGACGACGTCGTAGGGCGAGAACCCGACGTGCCAGAGCCGGAGCGGCTCGGCTGCCTCGAGGTCCTCCCGTTCGAGTCGCGTCCGAATCATCACCGTACTCGCTACGGCAAGGAGGCCGCAGCATCCCAAATACGGGCCCCAACAGAGGAACCCGCCCACCGCTCGACCGCGGCAGGAGTCGACGTCGTTGAGCGGCGACGCGACGACCTGCCCGCCTTCGATCTCGACGGCCCCGAGGACGCGCCGCCCGTTCTTCGCGACCCACGCCCCGCGCCCGCACACCGACCGCGGCTCCGCCGGCCGGTCCTCCCCGCCCAGCGCCGCCGCGGCGTCGAGGTCCACTCTCTTCCCGCCCCGGGTTCCGAAGTACGTGTTGGCAAATGCGACGTCGTGGAACGCGAGCCCGATCGGCTCACCGGCGACGGAGACACCGAGCGCGTGAACCCGAACCTCGCCAACGTCTCCGTCAAACAGCCGCTCTACGCTCTCCGCCGCGGCCGACACGAGCGCCCCGACGTTCGAGGATCCGACGCCGATTCCGATCAAGCGTGCCTCGCTCTCCCGCCGCACGAGGGCCTCGGCAATGTCGCGCAGTGTGCCGTCGCCCCCCACGCCCACCACGACGTCGACGCCCCGGTCGAGCAGCCGCTCCGCGGCCTCTCCGGCGCGTCCTCCGCCGCGAACGAGGGCGCAAGATGCTCCCGACGTCTTCGCCGCGAGGGCCTCGCGCGTCCCATCCACGGCCGCCATCTCCGCTCCCCGCAAGCAGCCGACGAGCGACGCGAGCGCCGCGTCGAGCCGGTCGGCGGCCTTCCCCGCCTTCGGGTTGGCAATGAGCCCGACCCGCTTCCCCTCGATCCACGAGCGCAGCTTCACTTGATCGCGCCTCCCGTCAGCCCGGACACCAGATACCGCTGCCCGAGCAGGAAGAGGACGAACACCGGCAGAGTGATCAGAAGCGCCGCCGCGGAGAGCGGCCCCCACTGGACGACCCCACCCGAGCCGAGGAAGCGAACCAGGTAGACGGGAAGCGTGTAGTGGGCGTTGTCCCGCATCAGGACGAGGGCGAAGAAGAACTCGTTCCACGACAGAAGAAGCGAGAACGTCGCCACCGCGAGGAGGCCCGGCACGGCGAGCGGGAACACAACCTTGACGAGCGACTGCAGCCGAGTGCACCCGTCGATGCGCGCCGCCTCTTCAATCTCGACCGAGATCTTGTCGAAGTAGCCCTTCAAGAGCCAGATCGAGAACGGCATGCCGAAGCTCGTGTGCATGATGATCAGCCCGGGCAGGCGGTTGATGAGGTCGTAGCGCTTCAGGACGAAGAACAGCCCGAGGACCATGATGATCCCGGGGAACGCCTGCGTGGCGAGGAGCCACATCGAGAACACAGTGCGTCCACGGAACTTGAACCGCGACAGCGCGTACCCGGCCGGCGCCGTAACGATCACCGACAGGAGGACGGTCGCAGCGGCGACGACCGCGGAGTTCCGCAGGTTCGTGGCGAACCTCGGGTCGGTCAGCACGCGGCGGAAGTTGTCCCACGTCACGGCGTGCGGCGGACCCATCGGCGACGCGAAGATGTCCGTCTCCGTCTTCAGCGAGTTGAACACGAGGATCAAGACCGGGAAGACGAGGCCCCCGATCATCGCGAGGACGACCCCATGGAGGAGCACCTGTTTCGCGACGCTCATCCTCATTGCAGCACCTCGCGGATGTAGAGGACGACCGCCAGAAGCAGCACGGCAAGGATAACGACGCCGATCGCCGCACCGTACCCCGCTTGGTAGTACATGAACGCGTTCTGATACGCGTAGAGCGGCAGCGTCATCGACGCCGATCCCGGCCCGCCCTTCGTCATCACGAACACGATGTCGAACGAGTTGAACGTCCAGATCGCCTCCAGCGTGAGGACGATCAGGATCACCTTCTTGATGCTCGGCATCACCACGCAAAGCTGCGACTGGAGATAGCTCGCTCCGTCGATCGCCGCGGCCTCGAGGATGTCGCCCTCGACCGACTGCAGACCGGCAAGGAGCATGATCGTGACGAACGGGAGCCCCATCCAGATGTTCGCGATGATGCACGTCCACAGCGCGAGCTGCGGGTTGGTCAACCACGCCGGCGGGTTCGCCACGCCGACCGCCGACAGAAACGCGTTCGCCGGTCCGTCGGACAGGAAGATGTACCGCCAGATCAGGGAAACGACGACCCCGGGGATTGCCCACGGAATCAGCGTCGTCGCTCGGAGGAACCGCCGGAACCGCAGGTGCCGGGAGTTGAGCAGCGTCGCGAGGACGTACGAGATGAAGAACATCGCGGCCACGCTCACCACGGTCCAGACCAGGCTGTTCCCAAACGCGCGGAAGAACACCGGATCCTTGAACAAGAGAACGAAGTTCTCGAACCCCGAGAAGACGTCCTGCCGTGTGAGCGCGCGGTAGACGTAGAAGACGCGCGACACCCCTCGGATGAGCGGGTACAGACTGACGAGACAGAGCACGGCGAGCGTAGGGAGAAGGAACGGGATCGCACCTCGCTCCTCGGCCCACGATCGTCCCCGATGAGCCAACAACCTAGTGCGCGCCATCGAACCGAATCACCGTCTTCAGCGCGTCCGGCTCTCCGGCGCGAGCGAACGCAGACGCCGCATCGCGGAACGGCACCGACGCCGTCACGACGTCGTCGAGCGCGTGCGGGTGCTCGGTCATCCACCGAACGGCGGTCTGGAAGTGCTCAAGGCGGAACCCGAAGCTGCCCACAAGCGATACCTCGAGGTAGTGGATCGCAAACGCATCGACCGAGAGGCGGTCGCCTTTCGCCAGTCCGCCGAACAGGAGCGCGGTGCCCCCCGGCGCCGTCCACCTGATCGCCGCCTCCGCTACGTCGCGGACGCCGACGGCGATGAGGACGCGGTCGGCGTTGGGCGCCCCGAACGCCGCGGCGAGCGCGTCTTCCATCGACGTCGCGGTCGGGTCGGCCACCGCGAGTCCCAGCTTCCGGAGCCGCGCGGCCCGCGGCGCGGCGAGTTCGCTCACGAGGACGCGCGGAGTGCTCGCCGTCGCCCGGAGCGCAAGACGCGCCCCCCTCGGCCCACCGCCCACGACGAGAACGGAGTCGCCGCGACGAACGTCGGCGCGCTCGATTCCGTTCACGGCGCACGCCAGCGGCTCGGCCAGCGTCGCGACGTCGTCGGAGATCCCCTCGGGGACGCGGAACGTCGCTCGAGTCACAACGTCGGCGGGGACGAGAACGTACTCCTGCAAGGCTCCGGACACGAACGCCTTGTGCGGGCACAGCTCGCCCACGCCCTTCCGGCACGTCGGACACCCGCCGCACTCGACGTACGGAGCACACACGACGCGATCCCCCACGGAGAACGTCCCCACGCCCGCGCCCACGTCGCGGACAATCCCCACGAGCTCATGGCCGAGGACGCACGGCGGCGGGAAGTACGGGTGGCCGCGGCGGAATGCCTTCACATCGGTTCCGCAGAGCCCGACGGCCCGCGTGGCGAGCAGGATCTCGCCCGCTCCGACGGTCGGAATGGGAGCCGTCCCGATCTCGATCTTTCCCAACTCGACCAGCTTCGCCACCTGCATTTCGCTCGGTCTCCGTTGCATCGCTTTCCTGTTCGCCTTCGCCGGTGCGCCCCCGTGGTACGCCTCGGGGGCAACAGGAGCGGAGGGGGCGGAGTCCCGCCCCCTTCTCGCTCAGGGTCGACGTCTAGTACTCCACGCGGATCTCGATCACGTACCACGACCACTGCTCGGGGGCGTACAGAGCCTCCACACCCTCAATCTGGTAGGGGAACACAAGCTTCAGCGGGCCGCCCGAGCTCGCCTTGATCACCTTGTCGTTCGACGCGTACGCAATCATGATCGGGTACTGGTTCGCGTCCTTGATCTCTACGACGAACTCCATTCCGTCCGACGCGACGACGACGACCTTCTGCGCAAAGAGGTCAACGGCAACCCACTTGAGCAGATCGGACAGGAGAACTCCCGTGTACTTCTTCTCGCCAAGCCAGGGATCGGTGACCGTGTAGGTCGTTGCGGTCAAGGCCTTGATCATGTCCATGTCCAGTTGACACACGCCGACTCCGCGCGCCTCGTCCCATGCGTTCATGAGAACCATCGGGCCTGAAATCGTTAGGGCAACATCCCCCGTCCGGACCCACGGGCCGGCCCACGCCGCGAGGCTCACAAGCGCGACAAGCGCCACACCAACACACAGCATCCGCTTCACGTACTCCTCCTTCCCCCTTCGAACGCTCTTTATGCCAGCCTCATCCGTCTCTCCGAGTCGGTCACGCGCGGGCGACCACCTCCTCTTTCTCGTGACGTTTCGTGCTGTGCTTACTGCAATCCCATCCTGCGCAGGAATTCGTTTCCTTTCTCCGTCGCCGTTTCCAGCGCCGTCGTGAGATCCGACTTTCCGAGGATCACGAGCTCCATCTGCGGGATGAACGTCTGCCACTCCCAACCGAAGAAGCCGAACATGTGAGGCTTCACGTCGGCGGCGAACGCCAGCCACTGGTAGGCGACGTCCCACTGGTCCTCCGTCGTGCGGAACTCCGGGCGGGCGAGCGCCGACTGCCGAACCGGGAAAAGCCAGTCGGCCTTGGCGAGGCGCGCCTGGTTCTCCGTGTTCGTAAGGAAGGACACGAACTGCACGGCCTCCGCCTTGTGCTTCGATCCGGAGGAGATCGAGATCGCCTGCGGATCGGTCTCCGTCACGTTGCGCTTCGGGCCCTTCACTTGGAGCATTCCCCAGTCAAGCTGGTTCTTCGTCAGCCGCTCGATCCAGCTCCGCACCCAGCAGCCGAAGCTGAACATCGCGTACTTCCCCGTCTTGAACCCTTGAAGGAGGCTCGTGAAGTCGTAGCTGAGCACGTCGGTGGGCATGACGCCGTCGACGGTGGCGAGGTTCATGTAGAACTCGATGGCTTCCCGGGCCGCGTCGTCGATCTCGACGTGCCACGTTCCGTCATCGTGACGAACGAGGACGTTGCCTTCGTTCTGGTCGACGAGGCACCACCAGAGGCGCTGCTCGAAGGGCGCCATCAGTCCCCACGTGGTGACCTGCCCCGCTGCGCTCCGCGTTGTCAGCCGGATCGCGTAGTCGCGGAGCTCGGCCCACGTCACCATCCCGTCGGCCGGCGGCACGATGCCGGCCGCGGCCAGAAGCGCCTTGTTGTAGAAGATCACGAGCGTTTCCTGCAGGAACGGTACGCCGTAGAGGTTTCCGCTGTCGTCCTTGACGCCGGCCCAGCTCTTCTCAGGAATGTCGGCGAGCGTCGCCGCATCAAGGTACTTGTTCAGCGGCTCGGCGTACCCCATGACGCCGTATTCGTAGGAGACCACCGAATCCTCGTGAAAGACGTCGGGGGCCTCGCCCCCCTGGAAGCTCGTCAGGAGGAAGTCGTCGATGTTCTCCCAGGCGATCGAGATGACCTCCACCTGGATGTCGGGGTGAGCGGCGTTCCACTCCGCGACGAGTTCGTCCATCACATCGACTGTGTCTGACTGCCAGACAGGCGTTACGAATTGAAGAGTCACGGCACTCGTCGCGGCCGCCGCCAGAATCAGGATCGCTGCGACTCCCCCGAGAACCTGCACGCTCCGTCTCATCGAACAACCTCCCTCTTCGGCGAGCTCACAACTCGCCGAGCTTCACGCAGAACATACCGTCGTACGTCTTGATCGGGCTGACGCTCGTCGTGCTGTAGAGCCCCACGAGAGAGATGAAGTCCCCCTTCACCACCGTGATGGGGAACTTGCTCAAGATGATCGTCTTGCTTCCGTCCGTCGCCGACACGTCGCTGCCCATCGCGGCACGGACCTCGAGCTTCGAGATCCCGACGATCCGCCCTTGATAGACTTGCGGATGCGCCAGGATGTCGGCGAGGGAGACGCCGGGCTGCAGCACCAGGAACCCGCGCTCGCCGATCCTCACCGTTCCGTCGGACATCTTGAACGAGACGAACAGGGTGTGATACCCGGCCGCGAGCGGCGTGACATTCAGGTTGGCCGTCGCCGTTGACCACAGACCGTTCGAAGTCACAAACGCCTCAACCTCGGCGCCGCTGTCCCAACGGTACGTCGCCGCGACCGCCCCACCCCACGTCTGTGCAGTAAGCCGGTCGGCCCACGCGAGAGCGGCCGCCGCCGGTCCCGGGAAGAAGACCGCATTCTCTCCGGCATTGCGCCATACGCTGTCGATCTGTCCGCGCCGCACCTCGACCACGCGGTAGCCGAACTTCGCCCCGTCGGCGCCGGGCCCTTCCCACCACGCGCCGCAGACCGCGCCGGAGGTGAGTTCGAAGAACGGCGTCTCCTGCAGCACAAAGTTCGTGTGCCAATGCCCGTCGAGGAGCGCGGTGATCCGCTCCTTGGCGAGCAGGGCGTAGAGCGCTTTGCTCTCGGGCGTCGGTGCCCAGTCCGGGCTCGGCTCGTGGCAGAAGACGAGGATCTCGGCGCCGGGATCGACGAGGGCGAGGTCCTGCCGCAGCCATTCGAGCTGCGTCGCGCTCACGGAGTAGACCTGCTTCGTGTCGACAAGCTGGTGCGTGTTGAGGACGACACAGTGCGTCCCTTTCACGTTGAACGAGTAGTAGGTGGGGCCGAAGTACCGCTCGTAGAGGGCCTCGTTGATCGCCGCGTCCCTGACGACATCGTGGTTCCCCACGGCAGCGTAGAACGGCGACGTGAACCGAGCGGCGAACGACTCCGCTCCGAACTTCATCCACGCCTCGACCTCCGACAGCTCCGGCCCCTTCGCGTTGGCAACGATGTCTCCCGTCAGGATCACGAAGTCAGGGGCGAGGGTCTTCACTTCCGCCGCGATCTGGTTGAGGACCGGCGCCGGTTCATACTCCATGCGGCGGTCGGCGAACGCCTTCTCGAACGACGCCGCGTCGGGAGCGTAGTGAAGGTCGGAGAGCTGGACGAAGACGAGCGGG
>JBDKUT010000140.1:0-4285 GCA_039679545.1 Thermotogota bacterium | reverse complement strand
GAGACGACGAACGATGTCTGCGGCGCCCGCCACATGATCGACGGGGTTTTCTACCTCGGCGCCAAGGAGGACGGCGAAGCGGACGGACGACCGACCGATCTCGCTGATGGCGACGACGGCGAAGCGTTTCAGTCCGGGGATGATGAGGACGGGGTGTGGTTCCCCACGACATTCAATGCCGGCCGGAAGGCCACCGTCGTCATCAGCAATTCCCTACCGGGGACGCTCTTCGCGTGGGTGGACTACGACCTGAGCGGCAGTTGGCGCGAGGAGACTGACAACGTCTTCCCCGAGGGCACACAGCTTCTGTCTGCATACAACTGGGTTGTCATCGACGTCCCCGAGATCGCCGCCGCGTCACCCGGGTCGTATGCGCGATTTCGGTTCGTTGAATCTGGAAAGGTTGCCCAGTCTGGTACGGCAGAGAACGGGGAAGTCGAGGACTACCGCGTGCCAGTCCTCGATTCGTTTCGCGCTTGGGTCATCGTCGACAAGCTTCTTTACTCTCCCGGCGATCCGGTGGCGGTAGGCTTCTACGTCAATGAGACGGCCCAGGTGACCCTCATTTGCCACCGTCCGGACGGGACACAGAGGTTCCTCTTGACGACCACGGCGGAGGCCGGCCGCCACACGCTCCCGGAACGAGGGGACGTTGTCACGGCCGAGCTGCCGACGGGAACCACGACAATCGAGATGATCGCCACGTCGCTCCTATCTGGCGCGACGGCGTGGCTGACGACTCCGTATGTCGTGTCGCCGTAGCGGCGACCCCGTCGAGGAGGTCCACGGGGAAACTGGACGATCGGTCGGGCCTCGTCGAGCGCGTGTCTTCCTTCCCGCCGCTCGTGGAGTTGCCTGGTCGCGTCACCCGGACTAGGATACGGAACAAGCCTAGGTAACTGTACGGGGATAGCGGGGAGGTGGCACCGCCATGCAGAGGAAGGGGCTGTGGCTTGTCGCGCTATCGATCCTGGTTGTCGGGTACGTCGCTGTGACCGCATGGGTCGAGATGCGACGCTCGACCGGTACGGAAGTGGGCTGGAGCCCGCTCTACGATCGCCGCGTCGCAGACGCGCTGGTTCCCGTGACGTCGCTCGCGGCATACGCCGGGCTGCAGTCGGCCGCCGCCCCCTGCGAGACGCAGGCCAACTGCAACGAAACGTGGGACTGCAATCAGACTCGGGACTGCCAGCCGACGGCCGATTGCCAGTCGGCGGTCGCGGCGTGCGGCGAGACCTCAGACTGCCATCCCACGTCTGAGGTAACGTGTTCTGGGACCGAAACGTGTGCCGGGTGGCCGACGTGCGCAGAAACCGAGACGTGCGCAGGAGCGGCCTGCCCGTCGGACACGTTCGACGCCGAGTTCTGTGGGCCGACGGCCGGGGCGATGACGTGCCTTGCGGCGCGAACGTGCGACGCCGATATCTGCGACTGGCCGACGTACAGAGGATTGACTTGCACCCGGCCGACGTGTGACGGGCCGACGTGCAGCGGCGACACGTGCGAAGGTCCAACTTGCCATCTGATGGGTTGTGACGTCTTCGACTACGGGGACGCCCCTCAGATCCCCGGAACGCCCCTCAAGTACCCAACAACGAACGAGTCCGATGGGGCTCGGCACATCATCGACGGCGTCTACTTCCTCGGGGCTCGAGAGGACGCCGAGAGGGACGGTCAGCCGGCCGTGTTCGCGTTGGGCGACGACGAGGAACCGTACCGAAGGGGGGACGACGAAGACGGAATCTGGTTCTCGACAACGCTCAACCCGGGGCGACAGGCGGTCGTGATCGCCGCGGCCTCGCAGGCCGGCCGACTGTTCGCGTGGGCCGACTACGACATGAGCGGAGATTGGCTCGACGAGGGAGATGCGGTCTTTTCGGACGGCGTTCCTCTCGTGCAGGGCTACAACTGGGTCATCCTAACAGTCCCGGAGACCGCCGCTCGTTCCCCCTTGTCGTACATTCGTTTCCGGTTCACGAGGTCGGACGTTCTCCTCCCGACCGGGAAGGCGGACGACGGGGAAGTCGAGGACTACCGTGTACCGATCTGCGAGACGTTCCGAGGGTGGGTCATGACGGACCAGCCGCTGTACGCGACCGGAGACTCCGTGGAGGTCAGTTTCTACGTCAACGAGATCTCCCAAGTCACGCTCATCGAGCATCGGGCCGACGCGACGTCCAGGATCCTGTGGACAAGCACCGTCGAGGCCGGCCGGCACGAGTACCCCACGTTGGGCGAGACCCTTACAGCGGCGACGCCTGGGGGGACGTCCAGCGTGGAGATGATCGCAACCTCGCTGCAGTCTTCGACCACGGTGTGGCTGACAACGCCATACCTCGTGACGCGGTAGGAGGGCAGCGGAATCGGTGACCCTGTGAGCGGCGCAAGAAGCGACGCGCGACGCTGGTGTTTCGCCCTTGTGTTCGCAGCTCTTGCGGCCTCGGGGTGTGTGTCACGCGACGTTGCTTTGATCCCCCCGGAGATCGCGCGCTTTGTGGCCGCCGTGGGACTCGCTGCGTGCACGGCGGCGTGGGTCGGCCGCCGGCGGCGGACGCACACCTCATTCCCTGGCGTCGTTCTGGCCGTGTCGGGCGTCGTAGGCGTCATGGCGAGCCCCTGGCCCGCCCTTCGACTTGCGGCCATTGCCGTCTGGGTCGGAGGTATGGGACTCGCGCTGGGAAACAACGAAGAGCGGGGATCCCTAGCCGGCCCCCTCTGTGCCGCTCTCGCGCTCGCAATGCTTGACCTTGTGCCTGCCCTCCGGCTTGGCGCCGGCGGCGCCTCCGCCGGACTGTCTCGCGTGCTCCTCAAGCCGTTCGGGGGGGGCTGCTTCAGCGGAGCGTCCGGCGGACTCGTTGCGCTCTTTGCTTTGCTCATCGTTCTCGCCGCCACGCCGCGCCGCCGCGCGAAGCCGTGGCAGAAGACGATCGTCCCACTCGCCCTTCTCGCCTTCTTCGTGGGACAGCTACTCATCCAGCGCCAGATCTCCGCCCTCGGTGCGCGCATCGCGTGCAGCGGCGTTTCGTTCCTGCTGGGGGCTCTCGCGGTCGCCGACTACGTTGCTGTGCCACCCGTAGGAGGGCCGGCGGTCCCGCCGCGCCGCGTCAGCACCGCCCTTCTTGCCAGCTTGGCCGCGCTGTGCATCGTAGTTCCCGTTTGTGTCGCGACCATCAACGGCCTGTGCGACGCGGCGCGGCGCCCCCAGCGCGTCCTCCTCTTCGACGTGGCTATGCTCGCCGACTACCGGACACCGGCGGACAAGCCGCTCGGCCAGGCGTTCACGGGGGCGTCGTTCGGGTCGCTCCCGCTCTACCTGAGGGCATACGGACACGACTGCTCCGTCGCGACAGCCATCGACCCCACCGTTGCCTCGCGGGCCGACGTGGTGATCGTGATCAACCCCGGCCGACCCTTCACCCCGAATGAGCGGGAGACCCTCACCGCTTTCGTCCGCGGCGGAGGAGGGCTTCTCGCGCTTGCCGATCACACGGACATCGGCGGGCTCATGACGTCGTTCAACGGACTCCTCGCCCCCATCGGACTGACCCTGAACTTCGATTCTGCGGTCCCCGCTCGCCATGAGTGGCGCGGTTCGCTTGCTGTTTCGTACCCGGAGTCTGTGATCCTCCGAGACATCGACGTCCCCGTAAGCATCGGTGCGTCTGTCTCCGGTCGCCCGTGGAGCGTCGGAAACCGCCCGCTGCTTCTTGGGACGGACGCCTTCTCCGACCCCGGGGATCGGTCAAACGAGCAAGCGTTTCTCGGCAACCTGGCGTTCGATCCGGGAGAGGCCTTCGGCGACATCGTGCTCGCCATCGAGCGCCCAGTCGGCCGTGGGCGTGTTGCCCTGTTCGGCGACACGTCAATCTTCCAGAATCTCTCTCTTGCTTCGTCCTCCGGGTACATCGATCGCCTCGTTCGTCGTCTCGGAGGCGGCGCGAGCGTTTCGCCCGCGCTTCCGCTGGCCTCGGCAATCCTTGGCGTCGCCCTGCTCCTCGTTTGCGCTCGCCGATCCGACGGAGGGGCTTCCCTGCTCTTCGTCGGGCTGGCCGTCGCCGTAGGGATGGCTGTCGCGGACCTCGCCCTGGTCCGCGCTGCCGCCATTACACTCCCTCGGCAAGCGTCGATCGGTGTCATCGATGTCGCGCACTCAAACCTGACCGATCGCCAGGCGCTCGTGGCGCAGGGGATCGACGCCCTGACGGCGTGCGTGGCTCGAACCGGCATTCTGCCGATTGTATGGGACAGCGCGAGCCCCCCCGCGCTGGGGGAAGGAGATGTCTGG
>JBDKUT010000139.1:0-10538 GCA_039679545.1 Thermotogota bacterium | reverse complement strand
CCGAGCGGAAGCAGATCTCCGCGACGCAGGCGGACCAGACGGCGCAGGCCTAACGGCAGGCGCCCCGCGGAACGGACGGACCCCGGAGACGGGGTCCGTTCCACTTTTCACGGAACGCGGTTAAACGTCCAAGGCGGGGCGCCGGATGCTGCGGACGGGGGAAGAGGCGCCCGCACCACCCCGCGGGGCGCCGTTGGCAGGATGGCGCGCGCGGCGGGGCATATATGAAAAAGGGGGGCGGGCATGGAACGAACGGGCTACATCCAGATGGCGATGGCACCGCGGCAGGAGGGGCGCCGGCCGGCGCTGCACCTACGGGTCGACCGCATGAAGGGGAGCAGCGAGCGGGCCGTGGCGTTCCGGCGCACCGTCCCCGACCGAACATTCCTCCGGCTCTCCGGCGTTTGGAGCGTTCCGCTCAGCGCCGACACGCTGCGCTACATTCTCGAGGACTGCCCGGCCGGCGTCAACATCGAGCAGGTGCCCGGCCTGCACCGCGACCCGTCCTTCCTCGCGGCGGCGCGGGAGATCGAGGAGCGGCGCGCGGCGCTGCGGACCTTCCTCAGTCTGCTGGCGGAGCGGAAGACGCGGGACCGCGACGGGATCGAGGAGGTTCCCGGGGTTCTCGACCTCTACCCGTTCAAGCGGAAGCCGCTCCTCCATCAGCAGTTCCTTTTTCTTTTCGCGCTGCTTTTCCCGAACGTCGGGCTCACGACGGACGTCGGCATGGGGAAGACGCAGGTTGCCATCGACGCCTTCGCCTACCGCTCCGCGCGGGGCGAGGCGAACACGGCGCTCATCATCGCGCCGTCGTATTCCCTCGACGTCGGGTGGGGCGACGAGTTCAGCCTCCTTTCCTCGCTCGCCATGCGCCCGATCTTGAGCACGGCGGATTTCGAGAAGGTCGCGCGCGGCGGGTTCAACGAATATCAGGCCTACGCGCTCTCGTGGAACATCGCGGCGAAGTGTCTTCTCACGCCGGCAGGCTTCATCCGGGACGAATTGGTTGGGGTGTTCGACACGCTCATCGTTGACGAGTCGCACCGGGCGAAGGCGATGTCCCGGAGCAAGCGCGCGCAGGCGATCCGGAAGTTCGCGCGGCAGGCCACGTCGCTCAAGTTCAGGCAGATCCTCACGGGCACGTTCACGCCGAAAAATATCATGGACAGTTACGCGCAGATTTTCATCCTCGACGGCGGCGCCACGTTCGGCGCCGATTTCTTCCACTTCACGAACACCTACTTCTTCCCCGTCGGCAAGGTTTACAAAAAACTCGTGCCTTACAAGGGCTCGTATGACAAGATCAAGAAGCGGCTCGAGCCGCTCACGCTTTCGTTCGAGCGGCGGGAGTGCCTCGACCTTCCGGAAGAGATCGTCAAGCACTACGAGCTGGCGCCGGCCGGGGAGCAAGCGGCGCGCCTTGCCGACCTCGACGCGCGGGCGGAGGAGATCTACCGCCGAGTGGAGGAGGCGGGCGGTGAGATCGAGGTGCCGGAGGAGCCGCAGCTCGTGACGATCGAGGAGGCGGACGACATCCCCGCGGGCGGGCTCATGGCGGAGATCCAGCGCATCCGCATGCAGCAGCGCAAGATCTGCTCAGGGTTCTACGACGACAAGGATCGCGGTCGGGTGTTCCTCGACCGCAACCCGAAGCTCGACCGCCTGCTCGAGATTCTCGAGGACATCCCCGAGGACGACCGCGTGCAGATCTGGTGCTTCTTCCGGGGGGAGGCGGAAATCCTGACGAGGGCCATGCAGTCGATCGAGGCCGATTTCCGCGCCATTGTCGGGGGCATGGCGACCCCGAAGAAGACCGCCATCCTGCGCGACTTCAAGGAGCACCGATTCCGCGTTCTCATCGCGACCTACGGTACGATCAGCGAGAGCATCGGGCTCCAATTCGTCAACCAGATTTTCAACTTTTCACGGGACTGGAATTTCGGCAACATGTATCAGGCCGACGGGCGCACGAACCGCATCGGCAGCGAGGTTTATGAGGCTATTTATCGAAGGGAGCTCCGCATCAAGAACAGCGTGGAGGACGACATTTACGCGAACCTCCGCACGAAGGGCAATCTCAGGACGTTTCTCATGCGCGATCGAGCGGCCATGAGAGCGAGGAGGAAACGGTAGTGGCAACGGTCAGAGAAGCAGGGGCGGCGGGGACGGTTTACCGCGCGCTCGTCAAGCGGTATTTTCCGGGTCACGAGATGAAGCGGGCGTTCACGGCGGGCGAGATTGACATCCTCGCCCGCGTCGCGGATCTCGCCCGCAAGTTCGGGCGCCCGGTCGAGGTCTACATCGAGGCGGCATGCACGCACGAGAAGACGCGCTGTGGCGTCCCCCCGACGCTCGTCACGCTCTCCGGCGAGCGCTACATGCAGCATCTCATTCAGGCCGGCGCGGTCAACCTTTGGGCGGGCCTGCGGAAGAGGACGGCGAGCGAGGAGCACCAGCGGCGCATCCACGAGATCCTGAACGACCGGCGCTATTGGGATCTCATCACGGTCCCCGCCGAGGAGCTTGTCGGCAACGCGCACTTTTGCGAGTTGTTCGAGGACGAGACGCAGCCGCTCGGCATCTGGCAGGCGTCCGTCGTCCGCTACCTCGAAGCGCATCAGCGGAAGAGCGACCGGGTAGAGACGAAATAATTTCGCTTTAGGGGGACCGATGCCGAAGTCGAACAAGGGCGTCCAATTCACGCACGGGATTTTCGCGCTGCTGTTCGGGAATCCGCGGTTCTTCGATACCTATTTCCACCTGCTCAAGCCGGAGTATTTCACGGTGCAGGCGGAGGGGATTCTTTTCAAGGCGGTCCAGCGCTACGTCGAGCGCTACGAGGCGGGGCCGGGCATCGCGGAGATCACGCTTTACATCCAGCGCAATCAGCGGTTTCTAGCGGACGAAATCCTCGAATTGCTCGCGGGGCTCCCCTCCGCGGAGGAGACGAGCGAGCGGTTCTACACCGAGAACATGCTCGAGTTCGTGAAGGAGATCGAGCTCGGCAACGCGATCCGCGAGAGTCAGGACGACATCCTCTCCGGCGACTTCGCGAAGGTCGTCGAGCGCATCGAGGCCGCGCAGACGAAGGTTCTCGCCGTCGAGGGGGAGCCGCCGTCGTGGACGGAGGGGCTCGCGGAGCGGGTGAAATACATGACGACGAAGTTCCAAGACGATCGCATCCCGACGGGCATGCAGACGATCGACCACAACACGCAGGGCGGGCTACGGTTCGGGCAGGTCGGGCTCGTCGCCGCGGACTACGGCGGCGGGAAGAGCGTTTTGCTGCTCAACATCGCGAGGGCGGCGCTCTTCGCGAAGCGCAAAGTCCTCTTCGTCACGCTCACCTGCGAGCTTGACAAGACGGATCAGGAGCTCCGCTTCGACTGCCTCATGACGAGGATTCCGGTCCACGAATACGGGGACCGGGCCGACGAGGTCATCCGGCAGATCGCGACCGTGCGGCAGGTCGGCGGCGACATCAAGTTCGTGGAATGGGCGAACGACCGCTCGACGCTCTACGACCTTGAGGCGCTGCTCGCCCGGCTTTCCCGGAAGCGATGGCACCCGGACGTCGTCATCATCGACTACCTCGACCTCATCAAGCCGGCGCAACAGGAGCGGTCGGAGTGGACGGAGATCGAGAACCTCTGGCGGCAGTTCCGCACCGTCGCGAAGCGGCACCGCTTCGTCGGGTGGAGCGCGTCGCAGCTCAACGCGGACGAGGACGTCGCGAAGTCGAAGGGGAAGAAGGGCGTCATCGACGTAGGCTTCAAGATTCTGCATACCCCGCCGGAGCGCGAGCTCAACTATTGCCGCGTGGTCAACTTCAAGAACCGCAACGGCATCACGGGCTTCATCGTCCCCGTTCACCGGGACGGGCCGATCTTCGAGATGACGGAGGCGGACATGACCTACGAGCAATACAAGGAACACGTCCGGCTTGACGACTACTACGCGCAGCTCCGCGGGGAGCGCAAGGCGCAGGGCGGGCGCAAGTGAGCGTCTCCCTTCTTCTCGAGACGCTCAGCGGATACCGCGCCCGGCGCTCGAGCGGCGGCGAGGTGCAGCTCGAGTGCCCGGAATGCGCCCGGCAGACGGGGCGCCCGGACCGCAAGCGACACCTCTACATCAATGCCGAACGCGGGCAGGCGCATTGTTTCCGCTGCGGCTACTCGTCGCGGGACATCGGCAAGGCCGCCCGGTTCATCTTCGGCCCGGAGATCGGGGCGGAGGTTGCGCGGGCGGTCGGGTGCCGCGTCGCGAGCACGGCGGAGGAGATGCTAGGGGGCGCGACCGCCCGGAAGGCGGAGGGCGCGCCCGCGGATCCGTGGGATGTGATTCGGTGGCCGGGTGCCACCGTTTCGATTCTCGGTGACGATGAGGCGGGGTTCGTCGACGCGCGCGCTCAGGCGCTCCGCCTGCTCCTCGACAAAGGGCTGTCGAGGGAAGAGGTCGCGCGCTACGAGTTCAGGGCCGTGCTCGGCGCTTCACGCCCGACCGTCGTCATCCCCGTTCATGACGAACGGGGCGCGCTGGTCTACTACTACTTCCGCGATTCGACGGGGCGCTACACCTACCCGTCGGAGGAGCAGCCGACGAAGGTCGGAGGGGTCGAGTTCCCCCGCCTGCCAGGCAAAGGGACGGGGCATTTCCCGATCGGGTTGGCGTGGAACCGCTGGCGCAGGCGGGAGGTCTACGTCGTCGAGGGGGCGTTCGACGCCTTCGGGATCAACCGCTTCTTCCGGTGGGGCGTGGCGCTCGGCGGCAAGGCGGCGACGGACGACAAGGCGAAGCGCATCGCGGCGCTCCCGGTCGAGCGCATTATCGTCACGCTGGACGGGAAGGCGGACGTTTCCGACGCGGACATCTTCAAGGTCGCGGACCGCATCGCGTCTCACGCCGGACCCGAGCGGGTGTTCGTTCTCCGTCTCCGCGAAGGCGATCCCGGCGATTGGCTCAAGGCGGGGCGGCCGAGCATGGACCCCGACGACGTTCAGCACTACATGGCATTCGCGGCGCGCAGGCGCTTGTAAAGGAGATACGATGAGCGAGGACATCTACACGATCGTTCGGACGGCGCGCGATTACGCGGAGTTCATCGCGGCGCTCGAGGCGGAGCGCATCGTCGCGTTCGACTTGGAGACGAGCAACATCGCGAAGGCGCCCGACCCGGCGAACAGGATCCTCTGCGCCGGGTTCTGGATGCTCGAGCGGCAGCGCGGCTACGTCGTCCCGATCGAGAAGCGGGAGGGGCGCGCTCCGATCCGCTTCCCCGTTCCGGTCGAGAAGATTCTGGCGGACCTTCGGCGCATCTTCGCGGACCCGGCGCGGGACTGGATCGCGCAGAATGCCAAGTTCGACGCCGGCTATTTCGAGTTCTTCGACGTGAAGATCGCGGGCAAGCTTTGGGACACGCTGCAAATCGAGCGCATCGCCGACGCCGAAGCGCAGCGCGGCGACCTCGAGTCGTTGGTCAAGCGCTACTTGCAGATCGAGAATTTCAAGTCGCCCGTCTCCGCGTTCCTCGCGGCGTGGAGGACGCGCTACGACACGGAGAGTTTCGCCGCGGAGATGGAGTCGCTCCTTTGGGAAGTCCGGAAGGCGGACGGCGTGTTCCCGGAGGAGATCGAGTATCTCGAGGGGCTCATCGCGATCGCTTCCGGGAAGTCGGAGAAGGTCATCACGGAGAAGGCGCTCGGGGCGCTGCGCGAGAAGGGCGCCCGGTTCACCATCTTGGAGGAGATCCCCCCGGCGTCGAAGCGCGGCGTCACGAAGTTCAAGATCGGCGTCCCCGCGAGCGGCGTTGGCGGATTGCGCCGTTCCGCGCTGCACCTCCTCCCGGACGACACGCAGCGCAGGCTCGAGGCGGACGACTCCTGTTACGAGGTGGTCCCGTTCGAGATGCTGCTCCGTTACTGCGCCCGGGACGCGCATTTCACGGCGCGCGTTTTCCTCGAGCAGGCGGAGATCATGGCGGAGGATTCCACGCTGGCGCGGCTCTACGACGAGACGTGGCAGGTCATCCACGTTCTCAAGCGGCTTGAGCAACAGGGCATCCGGTTCGACAACCGGCGCGCGGTCGAGTGCCTCGAAGCGGCACGCAAGCGGCGCGATTCGGCGGAGGAGACGCTGCGCGAGATCGCCTACAACGTCACCGGCTGGTCGCGCGACCATTGCACGGTCATGGATCTCGGCAAGGAATACGTCTTCCCGGAGCTCCTGCTCAAGAGCGGCATCGTCCTCACGGCGCGGACGCCGACGGGGAAGTGGAAGACGGACAAGGACACGCGGGCCGACCTGCTCCACGACATCGACGGGAAGCTCGGGGCGAGCGGAACCGCGGACGAGGAGACGGCGTGCCCGATTTGCGCGGCGAAGATCGCGAAGGGCGCGACGATCTACACCATCAAGCGGCAGGGGGTGTCCGGCGCGTGTGTGGTTTGCGCGCAGGATGCGGACCCGAAGACGGCGCTCCAACGCCTGCTCATCGAGACGATCAACGAATACACCTACATCAACGACAAGATCACGAAGAGCTTCGAGCCGCTGATCGAGCGCACGCTCTACTACGAGCGTATCCACGCCAATTTCAATCAGGGCGGGGCACGCACCGGGCGGCTCAGCAGCTCCGACCCGAACATGCAGAACATCGACAAAAAGGAAGCGGACCTTCGTTCGTGCTTCATCGCGGACGAGGGGCACGTGTTCCTCGAGTTCGACATGTCGCAGTTCGAGCCGCGCATCACGGCGGTTTCCAGCGGCGACCCGAAGATGATGCAGATCTTCCTCGACGGCAAGGACTTCTACGGCGAGACGGCGATCGAGGTCGAGGAAGTCACGACCTACACGAAGGCGCAGCGCGACCTCATGAAGCGGGTCGTCCTCGCGAAAAACTACAACGCAGGTGAATACCGGCTTGCGCAGCAGCTTCGGAAGCCGGTGGATTACGTTCGCGAGAAGATGAAGAAATACGACTTGGTTTACCACGTCGCGGCGGCGCACCGCTTCGAGCGTATCGAGCGGATGCGCGAGACGGGGTTCGTGGACAATCATTTCGGCCGGAAGCGCGACCTGCGCAAGATCCTCAACGCGGCGAAGTTCTCGAACGACCGCGAGCTCCTTAAGCATTGCGACAACATCGCCGCGAACAACTACATTCAGATGACGGCGGCGGAGATCGCGCTCAGGCAGTATATCGCGATCCGGCGGTGGCTCGACGAGACGGGCTACGAGGACCGCGGCGAGATCAAGTTCATCGTCCCGGTCCACGATAGCGTCATGTTCTCGGTCCGGGCCGACCTTGTCCCGGTCGCGATCCGGGCCATCGTTCCCATCATGGAGGCCGATTACGTCGAGGAGTGGGCCGGCTTCCCGTTCACTTGCGAGATGAAGATCGGCGGGGATTGGGCGAACATGCTCACGATCGGGAGCGGGAAGGCCGCGCTCGCGTTCGCTGACGAGATGGATCTTGCGGCGTGACGGGTTACTTAAACCGGGGGCATTCGGAGATGGCGGAACGCGCGAACAACACGATCAGTCAGAAGGGGTTGGCGATCCTCGACCTGTTCATCAACATCGAGGCGACCCTCGAAGCGTTCCGCGAGCCGGCCACGTGGGGCATGTTCACGCCGGAGGAACGGGCACAAGTAAACGCGGCGCTCAAGACGCTGCTCGAGATGACCGGGCGCAAGCTCGGGCAACTTCCACACTAGGAGGGGTTCAGCATGTTCAAATGGGGCAAGTCCACGAGGGAGGGCAGCATCAAGCAGCCCGAGACGGGGCCGGCGCAGGTGCTGTGCTACCAGACGTTCGGGCTCGAGGAGCACCTCGGCAAGTGCCCGGTGTGCGCCGCGGTCGACAAGGCGCTCGGCTCCGGCGACAAGGGGATCCAGCAGGCCGCGCGGCGGCTGCGCCCGACGACCTACGAGGTCTACCAGATCATCGACCTCAACGAGAAGACCGGCGGCGCGCCGTTCACGCCGCAGATCCTCTACGCGTCGCCGACGCTGTTCAACCAGATCCGCGCCATCATCAACAAGCAGGCCGCGCACGGGCTCGTGTGGGATCCGGACGAGGGCAGCGCGCTCGAGATCGAGTTCGAGCAGGGCGACCGGCCGACCGACAACCGCTACACCGCCCGCTGCGAGACGAACCTGCTGCTCCCCGACGGCGACTACCGCGGCGCCATCCCCGACGTGGACGGCGAGAAGGTCATCAACCTCGAGACGGGGCTCTACCGCACCGTGCTCTCGGAGGAAGCGATGGCCGAGCTGCTCAAGACGGGGGACGTGCTCAAGGCGAAGAAGGCCGGCGGCGTCGTGAACCTCGAGACGGGCGAAGTCGAGGCCGTCCGCTTCGGCGACACCGGGGACGCCGTGGACGCCGGGGGCAACCGCGTGCAGTTCTTCAACCTCAAGCCCGGGGTCAACCGCATCCGCATCCTCCCGCCCGTCGAGGACGACGGCGTCATCTCGATCGAGGTCAAGCGGCACTTCGAGGTCAACCTCCTGCCGACGATCACGGGCGCCGCGGGCGCCGCGCCGTCGAAGGTTCCGCCCGAGCGGTTCAAGAACAGGGCTGAGATGGCGGAGACGGAGTCGACCCGGGCCATGATGCGCGGGAAGGCGCAGGCCGCGGAGGAGACGCAGGCCGCCCGGGAAGAGCCGGAGAAGGCGGCGGAGCCCGAGCCCGAGAAGGCCACCCCGCCGGCGCGCAAGTCCTTCTTCACGAAGAAGGCGCCCGCGCAGGAGCCCGCGGCGAAGGCCGCCCCGCCCGAGCAGGCGAAGCCCGCGGCGAAGCCCGCGCCCGAGAAGGCGGAGACGAAGCCCGCGCCCGCGGCGAAGCCCGCCGCGGAGGGGTCGTCGAAGCAGCGCGCGATGGACCTCATCGCCCGCGTGCGCGACGCCGGGAAGAAGTAGGGCATGAAGAAGATCGGGTCCATCCTCGAGAAGATCAACCGCAAATACAAGATCAACCTCACCCTGAGCAGCGACGACGACCGGGCGCTGGTCCCGTTCCGGATCCCGACCGGCATCCCGCAGCTCAACGTCATCAGTGGCGGCGGCTTGCCCGCCGGCCGCATCGTCGAGGTGAGCGGCGAGGAGAGCGCCGGAAAGACCACGCTCGTCACGCAGCTCATCAGCGCCAACCCCGGGCTCAGCGTGCTCCACGACATCGAGGCGACCTTCGATAAGAAGCGCGCGGAGGACGTCGGCTTCGACCTCGGCCGGCTCGCCTACGACGACCAGAGCGGGGACGCGAGCGCGGAGACGATCATGGACGCGATGGTCGGCATCCTCGACGAGTTCGAGGGGGAGGTTTCGGCGGAGGAGCCCGTCGTCATCTTCCTCGACTCCGTGGCCGCGCTCATCACGGAGCAGGAGGAGGACAAGTCCACGAAGGATGCCGTCGTCGCGGCGCTCCCCCGCGTCCTCTCCCGCGGGTTGAAGAAGGTGAGCAAGCAGCTCGCGAACACCGGGGCCGCGCTCGTGCTCGTCAACCAGCTCCGCGACAAGATCGGCACGTTCAGCCCGGCGCCCGGGAAGCAACAGGACAGCGTCGGCGGGCGGGCGCTCAAGTTCTACGCGAGCATCCGCATCTTCCTCACCGTCGTCAAGAAGCTGTTCCGCGAGCGCAGCGTCAAGGGCGCGAAGGGAACGGAGAAGTTCCGCGAAGTCGAGGGCGTCCGCGTCAAGGCGCGCACGATCAAGAACAAGTGCTTCCGCCCGTTCCTCGAGACGGAGTTCTGCATCTACTTCGACAAGCGCGGCATCGTGTGGGAGGAGGATTTCTTCAACACGCTCGTCCGCTACGGCGTCCTCGTCGGCGAGAAGGGGAAGACGACCTACACGCTCAACCCGATCCTCAAGGGGCAGTCGTTCATGGACGGCGCGGACCCGGCCGAATACGCGCTCTCCATGAAGGAGTGGGTCGAGACGATGCGCGACTCGAAGGGTTGCTCATTCATCGAACAGGCGGCGGTGTTCGTCCTCGCCGCCGGCAACACGGAGACGAAGTGCGAGGAGGAAGAGGAGGGCGAGGAGGACATCAAGCCCGAGGACGACTTGTAGCATCTGACGGCGCCGACCCCGCGGGCGCAAAGAATCTGAACAGGAAGGGCAGGGACACGCTCAACAAGTTCAAGCGACGGCTACGGTTCGGGAACAGCGGGCGGGAGCGGCCGGAGGGGAACCTCCGGCCGTGCGCTTTCGGTGCGAAATAATTTCGCTCGCGCCGCGGGATATATAGGACCGGGAGGGGACATGCGCGCAATCATCTTTTCGGACACTCATTTCCACGACTGGACCGCGTTCAGCCTGCCGACACCGGAGGGTTACGGGACGCGGTTCGCCGAGCAGCTCGCGCTGTTCCCCGCGCTCGAGGAGGCGGGCCGCCGGTTCAAGGCCGACTGCTACCTCTTCGGCGGCGATGCCTTCCACCGGAGGGCGAACCTTTTCGTCCCGGTCATCGCGCACGTCCGCGACGGGTTCAACCGCCTCGCGGCCGTGGCTCCCGTGTTCAGCTCGGAGGGGAAC
>JBDKUT010000138.1:0-5818 GCA_039679545.1 Thermotogota bacterium | reverse complement strand
TGTCGCCCAGGCTGCGACTGTGCTTCTGTTCGAGTGGCGCCGGCGGGAGGAGTCTTCGTGATGCGCAGGCTCATCGTCGACGGATACAACGTGATCGGCGCCGAGGAGAAGTACCGCAGGCTCGCCTCGGCAGACGTCGATGCTGCCCGGGCACGGCTTGTGGAGGACGTGGCGCCGCTCGTGTCGGAGGACCGCCACGTCATCGTCGTGTTCGACGGGGCCGGGAACCCTTCCTCGGACGGCACGCCCCATCATGTCGCCGGTGTGACGGTGATATTCTCGCGCGCGGGACAAAGCGCCGACACGCTCATAGAAGCTCTGGCTCGCCGTTTCAAGGAGCGAGCCGAGGAGACCCTGGTCGTGACGTCGGACGCCCAGACGCAGTGGGCGGTCATGGGGGGTCCTGTGACACGGATGTCTTCCGCCGAGTTCGTGAACGAGCTCCTCGAAGAAGCCGAATGCAGACGTGGCGGCTTCGAGAGCGGAGCGCGTCGGAGCCGGCTGGAGGAGCGTATCGACCCGGGCGTGAGGGCGGTGCTCTCTCGCTGGGCTCGGGGCTTATGAAGCGCAACGCTTAACACTCAATAACCTTTACGCACGGATTGCGGCCGCCGTTCCTCAGGATTCTTCAGGCTTGTCTGATTCCGTTGACAGGCCGTTACGGGGTGCTATCGTCGGTCGTAGCTCATAAGTGCTGCGCTTCACAAGAGCGCTCACGAGGAGCTGAATATCCTTCCCCCTCGATCTGGGGGTCAGTGCGGGAGGGAACTGATTGCAGAGCGTAGAGGGTATCCTGCGACGTAGGCCGGGACGTTCCGACGACGAACTGGCGCTGATCAATGCAGCCCAGGCGGGAGACGAGAGCGCGAGCGAGCAAATCATCGACCGCTACCGCGGGTTCGTCCGCTGTAAGGCACGCACTTACTTCCTCGCCGGGGCCGATCGTGACGACGTCATCCAAGAGGGCATGATCGGGCTGTACAAGGCCATAAGGGATTACGACCCGGCCCGCCAGTCCAGCTTCCGGTCCTTCGCCGAGTTGTGCATCACCCGACAGCTGATCACCGCGATCAAGTCCGCGACCCGGCAGAAGCACTCACCGCTCAACAGCTACGTGTCGTTGTCGCGTCCCGCGACCGCGGAAGACGAAGGTGACAGGGTGCTTGCCGACATCCTCGCGGCCAAGGAAGTCTGTGATCCTGCCGAACTGGTCATCTCGGCGTGGGAGACCTCGAACATCCGGCAGGGCTTCATGCAGGTGCTTTCACCGTTCGAGTCCGAGGTCCTGCGGCTTTATGTCGAGGGGAAGTCGTACCAGGAGGTAGCGCTTGCTCTTGGCCGCCACGTCAAGGCGGTGGACAACGCGCTCCAACGGATCAAACGGAAGATCGAGTTCCAGATCGAGCGTTGCCGCGCCTGCTGAAGACAGGCCTGTTCAGTCCAGGTGTTGGCTCGACGGCGATTGCCGGATAGAATAGGCGCGCTTGGCCGGCGTGGCTCAATGGCAGAGCAATCGCCTTGTAAGCGATAGGTTGTGGGTTCGATTCCCTCCGCCGGCTCCAGGACGTGTCCGCCCGGGTCATCGCGACCCGGGCGTCATTCGTCTCGGCGGGACGCGCACAGGGCCTTCTGTGGTTCGAGGCCCTCTGCCCAGAGCGACTCGATCACGCGTACAGGCACTTGGATGTTCTTCAGCTGGAACTCCCCGTGATCGTACGTGCGCTCGGCGTCGAGCTTCGCCGCTCGCGCAACCTCCGACGTGATCATCACTCTTCCGCCGTCCGCAAGGTCCATGACGCGAGCTGCGAGATTGACGGCCGCCCCGATGAAGGGGCGCCCGCTCCTGTCGAGCACGACCTCGCCACTGGCGATGCCGATGCGAACGGCGAGATCTTGCGGTGCAGTGCTTCTCTGAGGACCGGAGGAGAGCACGACTTGTATGGCGTGTGCCGCGTCGATCGCGGCTTCTGCGCTCTCGAACGCAGCGACAAGGCCATCACCGCCGGTGGACCTTCCGTGACCGCCGTGGGCTTCGATCACGGGAAGCAGAAGGTCCCGATGCCGCTGCACGATCTTGGCGGACGCGATGCTGCCGACTTCCTCGGTGATGCGAGAAAAGGCCTTCATGTCGGTGATCATCACCACGGCGTCAGTAGCGTGCCGAGAGGCGAGCTCCTCCTCGGCAGAAGCGATAGTCCGCAGCAGCTCGTCGACGTCGGCGTCTTCCGAGGATGCGTCGCCGCCCGTGTGACGCGATATGCCGGCCGGTGAGATCTCGCGCCACGGGAAGAGCCACTCGCCGGCTGCACCCCCGGCGGCGGCGATGACCACCGATATGACGGCGCTGGACGCGAGCGTCGCGCTCTCGACCTGCGCACCAAAGAACTGGACGGCGGCCGCGCTCAAAGCCGCGAGCAGCGCTGTGCTTCCGGCAAGGCCGGCGAGAACACGCAAGAGATGATGCGGCGTGTTGCTCACATGGCGGAAGACGCCTCCGAGTGAGGCTGCCAGTCCCCACAACACTGGTTGGGCGATCAGGGGTCCGATCGGCTTCGCGGCTCCGATGACCGACGCGACGTGCGCCGGGTCCGCATCTGCGATCGCCTGCGCGAGCCACGCGAAGCGCAGCGGTGCTGGCGGCGGCGATGCGAGCGATACCACGGCTGTCGCGGGTGACCCGCCGCTGAACACCACCCCGATTGACGGCAAGCCGAGAAGGATCCCCGCGATCTCTACCACGACGCAGGCAACGGCTGCGGCGAGCGCACCCTTGTAGGAGCCCAGGACGTAACCTGCGACGACCGCGATTCCCCACGCGCCGCCGTAGGGTAGCGCGAGCATCATGAGGGCGATGGCGATGAAGCCCGCCGCATGATCGTCCCTGAAGTACTGCGTCAAGGAGAAGCCGGCGATGAGCAGGAGAGCCCCCACGACGAAGTCAGCCGCTGACACCGGTACCGACACTGCTGCGACGAGTACCAGCGCGGCCACCGACGGAGATGAGTGGCCGAGGATGGCCGCTGCAGCCGTGATGGCATAAGTCGCCCAGTGTGGGTAGAAGGAGACCGCTTCGAGTGCGCACAGAGTCACGCCACCGAAGATGATCGCGCGGATCCAGGGCAAGTAGCGCGCATTCTTCCGCTCGATGCGGGTGGTGATCATCGTCAAGCAACTCCCTTCCGTCGTCATATCGTGGAGGTCGACAGGATCTTCAGCAGCGCCCACACCGCCGTGCAGAGCGCGAGCCCGACCGCTGCCTCCGTGAGGTGTTGCGCGCGCGTCGCAGGCGGCCGGGTCATCGCGTAGGCGATCCTCGGCAAGAAAGCCAGGGCTCCAACAACGGGCAGGGGTGCGAGCACGGCTCCTGCGAACGCCGTCGCGCGTTCAACCATACCGTAGATGCGCTTGCCGTCGTAGCCGAGCACCTCGGCGGCCTTGCGCGCGGCTTCGTGCGAAGATGTTCGGACCTCGAAGGCCAGGATCGCCCCCATGAAGGCAACGGTCAGTCCCCCGCAGGTCAGGGCAAGAAGCCGGACGCTCACCTCTTGCGTGAAGAGGACGGGCACGGAGTCTCGGCCGAACAATGTGGCGATGAGGACGAGCGATGCGAGGTGCAGTGCCTGGTCGAGTGTGAGGATCGCAAGCCCTGTCGCTTGCGTGACTCGACGCGCGTGCACGGTGACGAACTCTATCGCGAAATGACTGATTCCTGCGAGAAGTACGGCAGGCCACCTGGAGTGAAGTTGGCCGATGCTCACGATCGCGGTGCCGGCGACGATGATGGCGGTATGCACGAGCATCCCTCGCAGGCCGCGCCGCTTCGCGACCACCAGCCGACCCGGCTGGAATGCGAAGTCGCCGAGCACATGACCTAGGTACAGTCCCAAGAAGAGCGGCATGATCCCTCTCGGTTTCGCAACAGCCGACCGCCAGCTCGTCACACGCTGTCATTGTCTACTACGCGCGCGTATGCGTACACGGCGGGCGCGTCACCCCGGACTTTCGCACCCGATGCGGTTGTCATAGCATGGGACGAAGGAGGAGCGGTCTGGAGTGCAGGAGGCAGGGGTGACGCACCAGGACTTTCTTGCTCGTTCGAGAAGTGCTCGGCCGAGGAGATCGCTTCGATCTCTCACGTCGTCCATGAACATGTCCACGCGCACGGCCGGATCGTCTTCACGCGAAGCGCCCCCGGTGAGGCGACGCGAAGCGATGTGGTGCGAGGAACGGAGGGCACGTGTCAACGCTTACTGGGACCGCCCTGTTGCATGAGGTTGCCAAGCGGATCCTCGCTGAGTATCTCAGGGAGCGAGGGGAAAGAGACGTCATCATCGGGCGCAGTGTCCTTGAGAGCGCGGAAGCTGTCGACCTCACGTACTCGGCCGGTGTTGGCAGGAGCACGAGCGTGAAGGTCAAAGCCGACGCCTATTTCGGCACCGATCCGGAGAAGATAGCGAGGCGGGATCTGCCTTACTACCGGGCAGAGACGTCCAGTTGCGGGTTCGAGACCATGGCAGACACTTTCACGCGACAACCGGGGTGGGTGCAACGCTCGGTCGCCGACGAGCTCTTCTACTACTTCGTCGCGATCGGTCAACCTGAAGAGGAGGTCGCGGCTCTCATGGACGAGCCCGACCGCATCTTCTTCAGCGAGCTGGATGTCGAGCGAGACGACCTACGCGTCCTGCCGATGACCGCACTGCGCGCGTGGTTCGAAGTGGCTGGAGAGCGGTTCATCCCCCGGCCGGTGCTGAGCGAGGGGCGTTCGGCGTGGTACCGTATCATCCCGGTCGCCGAGGTCGAGAAGGGCGTCGTGGGGACGCGCAGCATAGGGCGCGTGTTCGCGTCGCTTTCGCCTGTGTGAGGTGATACTTTTCGAAGAGCGCCACACATGCGCGCCCGACAAGCTGCGGAGACGTGCGGCCGCCACGCCCGGTCGGTTGACTGCCAGACTAAGTGCAAGGGGTCTTTGCACTAACTTTGGCAATCAAGGGCTACGCCCGGCACCGTTGTCGTTGTTGACACTAATCAAAACGATGGAGTAGCATTCCATCTGCCTTTTGCCCAGGCGAGCAACTTGAAAAGTGAGTGAGCGCGGCTTTTTTCATGTTGGGGGTGTGCCCGAGTGGCTAAAGGGGACGGGCTGTAAACCCGTTGGCTATGCCTACCTAGGTTCGAATCCTAGCGCCCCCACCACATGTTTCATCCGCCACAGGCGGTGCGCTACGCCCACATAGCTCAGTCGGCAGAGCACTTCCTTGGTAAGGAAGAGGTCACCGGTTCAAGTCCGGTTGTGGGCTCCATCGACTCATCTCGGTCCGGTGACCGGTATCGTGGCGGCGTAGCTCAGTTGGTCAGAGCGCACGGTTCATACCCGTGTTGTCACTGGTTCGAATCCAGTCGCCGCTACCACGCGTTGACTCGCAGCGCCGCAGGGCTGCGGCTGCTTGCGACACGATAGAAAAGGCCGAGCCATCATGGCTTGCGCGAAGAGAAGTGATCGCACGCCTCTCGGGACGGCCCGAGTGGTCGTACAAGAGCCCCCTGAAGGAGGAGACTAATGGCGAAGAAGAAGTTCGAGCGTACCAAGCCGCATATGAACATCGGCACCATCGGTCACGTCGACCATGGCAAGACCACGCTCACGGCGGCTATCACCAAGACACTGGCCGAGAAGGGTTTTGCGGACTACACGCCTTTCGACCAGATCGACAAGGCGCCCGAGGAGCGCGAGCGCGGCATCACCATCGCCATCGCGCACGTCGAGTACGAGACCGAGAAGCGCCACTATGCGCACGTCGACTGCCCGGGCCACGCC
>JBDKUT010000137.1:0-2534 GCA_039679545.1 Thermotogota bacterium | reverse complement strand
GGAGAATTCCGCGTCGATCCAGCGCGGAGAGAACGCGATCCTGGCGCTCTCCACGGATCTCAGCTTCCGCGTCGCGGAGCACCTCTCGGGCGCGACCCCCGTCACACCCGAGGCCGGGAAGCTCCTCGACGGGGAAATCACGACTACGACAGACGAAGACAGCGAGCCGGTGGGTTGTGCCGGGGTTCTCGCGGGAGGTTGAAATGAGCGGAGTTACTTCAACGAGTGTTGCGCCGATCGTCGCCATCGGAGCCAAGAACACGGCCTTCGCGGCGTCCGTCAAGAACGTCGAGCAGAGGACGGCGATCATCGGCACCGCGCTCGCGGCAAAGACCGGCACGTACGTCGCGAACAAGGCGAAGCGCTTGAGCAGCGCGGCGCAAGCGGGCGCGCTCTACGGCTTCGGTTCGCCGATCCACATGGCCGCGCGGTACTTCGAGAAGGGCCAGGGCGGATCGCTCTCGACTCCCCTCTACGCGATCCCGCAGGCGGAAGCCGCGACGGGCGTAGCGGCGGCCGGAACGCTCGCGATCACGCACGTCGCCACGGCGTCCGGTACGCTCTCGCTGCGAATCGCGGGCGAGCTCTTCGACGTTGGCGTGACCGCCGACATGACCACCACGGAGATCGGAGCCGCCATCGTCGCGCGCCTCGCCGAGTACCCGGAGTGTCTCGTCACGGGTGTCAACACGACCGGCAGCGTCGCCCTCACGGCGAAGGGCAAGGGCACCTACGGCAACGACATCGCGATCACGCTCAACGACCTCGCGGGAGAGGAAACCCCGGCGGGGGTCACCTACACGATCACGGCGATGACCGGCGGTCTCAACGACCCCGAAATCGACGACGCGCTCGAAGGCATGGGCGTCGGCGATCTGGCGAACTCGGACTTCTTCACGCGGATCATCCCGTGCTACGGCCGCCTCGTCGCGGGCACCATGGCCAGCCTGAGCGAGTACAACGGCACGGCCAACGAGGATGAGGGGTGCTGGGCTCGGACGGTCGGCCGTCCGTTCACGGCGCTCTTCGGTGACACCGTCGAGGGTTCCGACGGCCTCGACGACCTCCTCACCATCGCGGACGCCCAAGGCGAGCTGAACCGCACCTGCGGCGTCATCGCCGTCTCGGGCGCGTCGAACCATCCGACGGCGGTCGCGGCCATGGCCACGGGCATCATGGCGAACATGTCGAACGACCACGCCGAGGCGACCCCCAACGGGAAGAACATGCCCGGCATCATCGTGCGGCAGTCTGCGGACAGTTGGACGGCGAACTACGCGACCGGCCGCGACACCGCGGAGAAGGTCGGCATCTCTCCGACGAAGTTGGTCAACGGCGTCGTGAAGATGCAACACCTGCTCACGTTCTACCATCCGGACTCGGTGGCGATCGGCTCGAACGGCCATCGCTCGATGCGAAACATCAACGTCACGACGAACATCGTCGACAACGTGCGCGCTCACTTCGAGTCGGACAACTGGAAGGACATCGAGATCGTCGATGACGTCACCACCGTCGACGATCTCGGGGCGCGCGAGCGGGCGCGCGACCTCAACAGCGTCATGGGTGCTCTCTTTGCGCTCCTCGATCTCTTCCAGGGCAAGGGGTGGCTGTTCAGCGCTGCTTGGTCGAAGGAGAAGATCGGCGGCGACGTCGCGTCGTACATCGCGCTCCGCGCCGGTGGAGGTGGTTTCGACTTCAAGCTCCCGCTCATCTACTCGGGCGAGGGCGGCATCGTGAACGGCGAAGTGCAGTTCGACACGAACCTGTCGGTCGTGACCGGCTAGTCAAGGAGGAACAGAAATGTTCGACGATACCCATGGAACTCCTCTCTCGGTCACGGTCGGCGGCATATCGTTCGACATGCTGGCCGATACCGACTTCTCCCAGACGCTTGCGGCCTGGAAGAACGAGGGCGTCGCGACAACCGGACTCGGCATGATCAAGAAGACCAAGCAAGTGCCGAAGATCGATGCCGTCGACGTCTCGGGCGGGGCGGCAACGCTCGGGAGGCTCGCCCTCCTCGCGGAGAGCCGAGTTCCCCTCCCGATCACATTCACCGACCCCGGTGCGACCACCTGGGTGGGCGCGGGCTGGGTGGACCTCGGCGAGCACAGCGGCGCGAACGGGAAGACGCCCGTGTCCCTCATCTTCAAAGCGAAGCCGGTTCCGGTCGGCTAGTCGATTCAAAGAGGGGCAAGCCCACTCACCAAGGAAGGATCACGTCATGGAAGGAACATCACAAATCACGTCCGGGTTCGAGGAGGCGAGCCTCGAACCGCGACTCACCGAGGAGGCCGCACTCGAGCAGTGGAAACTCTTCGTCGGAGAGTACCTGCTCTTGGATGGCGGCACCCGCGAAGCCTTCGAGCCGTTCAAGCGCGCCCTCGTCACGGCTATCATGGCCGATCGCCTTGAAATCGCCGAGGAGGCGGGCGGCGTCGTTGTGAAGCAGAAGGTGAAGTGGCCCAAGGCCGTCGACAAAACGCTCGTCTACGCGGCTCCCGCGGCCTCGACGCTTGCGAAGTTTCACT
>JBDKUT010000136.1:0-16218 GCA_039679545.1 Thermotogota bacterium | reverse complement strand
TGCGCCGGGCCTCTTCCTGGGGGGACGCGCCCCGACTCCCCTCTGGTGTCTGCTGCGCTTCCTCAGTCCTTGCTCACGAAGTAGAAGCAGGCGCGCCTCAATGTGTCGTAGACGAATCCGTGCACATTGCTGCGCATCGCGAACGCGACTGGGATCTGGTATAGCGGAACGTTCACCGTCGCCGCCGTCCCGACGGCATCGAGGAAGGCGTAGAGGTGCTGGCGCGTGGCCGGATCCCAGATCGTCGTACCGTATTCCACCAGTTCCGCAACAAACGGTGGCGCGTCGACCCAACGGAAGCTGTACTGGCCGACAGCGGCCGGATGCGGGGGCGCGAGGTACTTATCGAAGATCGACGACGGGTCGCCCGTGCCCGAGGTCATCGTCATCAGGGACATGTCGAAGTCGGCGTTCAGCTGCTTCTCGAGCTCCGCCGACCACGCGAGCGACTGCAGCGTCAGCTTGATGCCGATCTGCGCCAGGTACTCCTGAATCAGCACGGCCTCCAGGTCGAACTCGGCACGCCGCTCAGGCGCCCAGATCAGCGTCGTCTCGAAGCCGTTCGGATACCCGGCCTCGGCCATCAGCTGCTTCGCGAGCGCCACATCGTAGGTTGGTCGCTGGCGCGTCGGGTCGTAGCCGATCATCCCCTGCGTCGCAACCCCGTACATCGGAAGGACGTGCCCCTTCTCGACCCCGTTGATGATCGAGTCAACGTCGATCGCGTGGCTGATCGCCTGCCGCACCTTCTCGTTGTTGAACGGTGCCTTACCGCCGTTGAACTGAATCTCAGCGAAGGCGTGGAGAGGGTAGTACTCGACCTTGATGCCCGGCGCCGTCGCGAGCTGCCCGAGCAGGTCCACGGGGAGCTGCTCCGCCATGTCAACCTCGCCGCTCTGAAGCATGATCGCGCGCGTCGTCGCGTCCGGGACGATGCGCATCACGAGGCGATCGACCTTCGCCGCGCACTTCACGCCCTCGACGCCACCCCAGTAGTTGGGGTTCCGCCCGAGGATCAGGCGCTCGCCTGGGACGTACTCAACGAACTGGAACGGGCCCGATCCGCACTCGTTGCTGCTGAAGTACTCAGTTGCCCACGGGTCGGCCGCCGTCGCATGCTGCTGGACGGCCGTCGGCGAGATGATGCCGTAGCAGGCGTACACGAGCTCCGTCAGGAAAAGCGGATACGGCTTCGACAGCTTGAATCGCACCGTCAGGTCGTCGACGACCTCGATCGTCGAGTCCTTTCCCATGTACCGCCACTGCGCCACGGTATGGTTGCCGATCCCGACGATGCGGTCAAAGCTGAACTTCACCGCGGCCGCGTTGAGCGGCGTTCCGTCGTGGAAGACGATTCCGGACCTCAGGTGGAACGTCCACTGCGTGTAGTCCTCTGAGGCCTCCCACCACTCCGCAAGAAGCGGGTACAACGTGCCGCCGTCGTCGGAGAAGACGAGCGTGTCATAGACGAGGTTCAGGTTCTGGTACCGCCCCGAGTTCCCACCTTGGTGTGGATCGAGGAATTTCGTTCCGAGCGACGGCCGCGCGTACACAAGATCGGTCGCGTACGCCGTTGCGACGAACGCGAGCGCCATCGTCACGCCCAAGAGGAGTACTAGGGCCATCCTTGCACTTCGCTTCATGAGCTTTCCTCCCTTCCCATTCCTACGCGTTTGCCTTTTCAGGATTCCGCCCTGCCGCGGCATTGGAGCGTCGTCGGCTTTCCGAGACCGCACCACCTCCCGTCCCGCCTAGTCCTTAACTAGTCTGATGTCGGCCTTCTCCGTGCCGCGCAACCACACCCGATTGCCGACCTCTTCTAGTGTCTTTAGGTCCTTCGTCACGTGCCCAAACAGGTTGAAGTTGAACTTGTTTGTGATCTTCGGGCCGTAGTAGATGCAGATCGCCCGCCAGTTCGGCATCACGTTGAAGGCGACACCTCCCTGCGCGGGGACAACGTTGTTCTCCTCCGAGACGTCCATCGACATCGCCTGGACGTACACCTCGTCCCCCGAGGACTTCGCGTGGCGAACCTCCAGGCCCACCAAGGGCAGCGCCTTCAGGAGCGCCGCGCACGTCTTGGGAGCCTCCTTCTCCAGGAGTTCAATGACGAACTTGCCCCCCCGCTCGAATGTGATCTCCACTCTCTTCATCTCAGGAATCGCCCCTTTACGGTCTTGCCATCGATTTCACGAGATCGACGTACGTCTCCGGACGTCGCTCCAGCGGTATGTGCTTGCGCCGCGAGGCCCGTACAGCCTGAACCCTCGCCGGATCCACCATCGCGTACGCAACCCCCTCCGAGAAGCTCGGGGCCCGAGCGATGATCTCTCCGCAGAACGCGATCGCGCTGCCGCCGGGGTAGAAAAGGTCGGCTCGCGGCTCGCCGTAGAACGCCTCCGGGTGCACCGGAACGCCCTTCGCCCAGCCGACGCCGCAGGCCGCGGCCACGTAGGCGTGTGTAAACCCTGAGTAGCACGCCACTTCGACCCCGACGCCCGGGAAGCGGGCGCTGAAGTTCAGGGGCCAAAAGATGATCTCGGCCCCTTTCACCTCCAGGATGCGCGGAACCTCCACCGCGATCCCTTCCATGTCCAGCATGATTCCGACCTTGCCGAACTCCGTGTCGAACACCCGGTACTCCGGGTCGGCCGGAACGATTCCGCATCCCAACTCGTGTTTCGCGGGCGCGTTCTCTGGGTGAGACTTGCGGATCTTCCCCACCAGAGAGCCGTCCGGGCCGAGGAAGGCGCACGTTGAGTAGAGCTTCCCGTCATCGCCGGACTCCACGAGGGTTCCGGCGATGACGTAGATCTCATGCTCCGCGGCCGCCGCGGCAAGTGCTCGGACGCTCGGGCCGTCCGGGACGAGCTCCGCGATCCGCGGCAGCTTGCCGACATCGTCCGAGGTCGGGACCCCCGTCAAGAAGTAGTCGGGGAAGCACACGACCCTCGCACCGCCGGCCGCCGCTCGCTCGATGAGCCCCACGGCTCCCTTCAGGTTGCGTTTCTTGTCGCTTCCGAGTGCTGACTGAGCGACGGCGATTCGCGTCTCCATGCTTGCTCTCCCGTTACCCGACCCGGGCCATCTTGGGAGCCTGGACCGGGCAGACCCACGTGCAGATGCCACATCCGTCGCAGGCGTTCTGATCGACGACCGCCTTCTTGCTCTTCATGGAAATCGCCGTGAAGAAGCAGGAGTCGACGCATTTCCCGCACCCGACGCACTTCGCCTTGTCGATCGCGGCCTTGACCGGCGGATCCTGCGGAAGTTGGGCCTCAGACTTGATGTCCTTCAGGAGCTTTCCGCGGAAGTCCTCGAGGCTCCCGTACCCATGGCGCTCCATGTACCCCTCGATGCCCTTGGTCATCTCACCAATGAGGCCATACCCCTTGGCGTAGAGAGCGCCGCACACCTGAACCGTCGTCGCGCCGACGAGGATGTACTTCACGACATCCCGCCAGTCCGACACGCCGGACACGCCGGAGAGCGGGACGTTGACGACGCGCGCAAGACGGGCGATCCACGCCAATCCCACCGGCCGATTCCACGTGCCGCCCATGCCTCCGAACGTCGGCTGGAGGAAGAACTCCTCCTTCTCGGCGTCGATCTCGAGGACCGGGCGACCGAACGTACCAATGGCCGTAATCGCGTCAGCACCTGCCGCGACGACCTTCGGACCGACCTCGGCGGGGTCCTCCGAGTCTGACATCAGCTTCACAATGACAGGGATCTTCGCGACGCTCTTGACGGCCGAGACGATGCCCGGGTCCGTCATGTTCCCCTTAATCTTCGGCAGGCAGTGCATGTTGAGCTCAACAGCATCGGAGCCCGCGTCCTGCATGATCTCGCAGAGCTTCTTCCAGTCGTCGTACTTGTAGGGAGCGGCGCAGATGCTGGCAATGATCGGCATCTCGATCTCTTTCTTGAGCTGCCGGATGCCTTCCGCGTACTCGTCCGGCGTGGGATACCGCTCGCCGTACCGGAACAGCGTGAAGTAGCTGTCCTTCGCAGTCAGGGTCGGGTCGTAGACCGTCCCGGCCTTGTTGATGACCGCGAACCGCGGCCGTGGGTTCTTCCCGTACCGTTGGATGGGCTCTCCCGGCTTCGACACCGGGAACACCACGGACTTGATCACCGCGCTGCCGGCTCCCGCCTTGTCCAGCCGACGCAGGTTCATCGGCCCGATCGTCGGCGTCGCTGACGCCGCGATAATCGGGTTCCGCATCTTGACGCCGCAGTACTCGACTTTCAGTGACACGTTTCTCACTCCTCTCCGATCCTCTTGGTTTCTGGTGCTTCGACGTCCGCTTCAATCCGTCCGACGTGCTGAAGCATCAGACGGACAGCTCTTTCCGTGTCCTGCGAACGAATGGCCAGCAAAATCTGCTGGTGCTCCTCGATCAGCGACTGCACGACCCGGGCCACGTCGTCCCCCATCTCTCGCAAACGACTATCCAGGACCTCGCGCCAGAGGCGCTCGGTCATGACCTGGTAGAGCATCCAGTACTCGAGCTTCGCGAGAAGCGTGTTCCCCGTCGCTACAGCGAGTGACATGTGGAACACGCGATTCGCCTCCAGGTAGGCCTCGATGCCGCCGCGGTTCATCGCGTCGGCCAGGCGCCGAAACGCGAGGTCGATCTGCGCCGCCTTGCCTGGAGTCAGCTCCGGGACCAACGTCCGCAGGATCACCTCCTCAACCACAACGCGAAGCTGAAAGACCTCGTGCGGGCTCTCCGACTCAGCGAGAAAGAGGAGCCCCGACCCCTCCTCCACCTTTTTCTCCTCTGCCGCCACCGGGTACGCTCCGACGCCCGGGACGATCCGGATCCTCCCTGCCATCCGCAAGGCGACGAGCGCTTCGTGAACGGGAGACCGCGTCATCCCGAGCGCATCGGCAATGTCCCTCTCGGATGGGAGCTTCGCCTTCGGGACAGTGGATTCGAGGAGCTGAACGATGTACTTGAAGGCCGTGACGCTCTTCTTGCTTTCTCCGATTGGTGCTGCCGGCCGCAAGAAAGGCGGGACGGGAGTCGTGCCGCTAGAGACCTGAGAACCCTGGTTGGTCATACCGGTATACCAGTATGCCGGTCACCAGGTTGCCTGTCAACCCCCAGCCTGTAAAACAGCCGTCATAGGCGCGCTATCGGGCCCTATCCCCTCCGCCCGCCGATGGGCCCGCGGAGATCCAGGCGACGCCCGTGTGGGCAGGGCACCCCCGAAACATCGGCCAACTGGAGGCGGCAGGTTCACCGGCGTGAACTCGAAGAGCATAGAGAACACCGTTGCTCGCTCCGAAGATGACGCTCCCGGTGCTCGCGTGGAAGACCGGAGCCGACACGACGGCGCTGCCACCGACGAGCAAGGAGACCAGCACCCCGTCCGCCGTGAGCTCATAGAAGCCGCCGCCGTGGCAGCCGAACCAGACCGAGCCGTCGGCGCCCACAAGCGCAGCGGACTCGATCCACCCTTGCGCACGGAAGGCCCATACGATCTTCCCCGCCTCGCTAATGGCATAGAAGAGCCCATCATCTGATCCAACGAACACTGTGCCGTCCTGCCCGATCACGGGCGAGGCGATGACGGGCCCGCCGGTCACGACGTGCCACTTGAGATTCCCGTCCCGATCGACGGCATACACGCCATGGTCGTCGGAGCCGAAGACCACGGTCCCATCAGACGCGATCGCTGGAGAGGACCGGACCCACGTTCCGGTCTTGTAGGCCCACTTCAGTTGTCCGCTCGGGTCGACCGCGTGGAGGGAGTAGTCGAACGCACCGAAGTAAACGGTCCCATCCGTGCCGATCGCCGGAGAGGAGAACACCGGCCCATCGGTGAAGTGAGACCAGAGAAGCTCTCCCGCCGGAGAGAATGCGCACAAAGCGCTTTCCCCGAGCCCGCGATCCGTGTAGCCGACGTAGATCGTGCCGTCCGTGCCGATCGCTGGAGAGCACTCGACAGGACCGCCTAACGAGGCGGTCCAGCGAAGCTGTCCGTCCGCACGGAGGGCGTAAAGCTGTCCGTCCTCCGAGCCCACGAAGATTGACCCGTCCGATCCGATCGCCGGGGACGAATCGACCCGCCCGTGTGTCGCGAACCGCCAGCGCAGTGTGCCATCGGATTCCAGGGCGTACAGGAATCCGTCACGCGAGCCGACGAAGATAACGCCGTCGGCGCCGACCGCGGGCGACGAGACGATCGCGTCACCCGTCGCGAACGACCATACGACCTCCGACGCCTCGAGAGACCACGGCACCCCGACAAGAAGGACGGCACACATCAGAAGCGCTGCACGCCCCTCAGCGTTCCAATTCCCACGCATCCAAACTCCCCTCGCCGGCATCGGATGACGGCCGTCACCCGCGAGCACAGAACAGCGCTCCGCGCAACCGGCCGCGCCTAGAGGCCAAAGCTCAAGTACGTTTGCCTGTGCCGGAGGCTACAGGCATAATGCGCCTATGTCAAACGCCGAGACCGGGAGTGCCCCACGAAGACCGCCAGATTCGTGGGACACCTGGCAGTACGGGATGTTCCCGCAGCCCAAGAAGAGCGAGCTCGCGCTCCAGTACCTCGAGGAACTGCTGCGAGACTACCCGCCCGGCAAGAAGCTTCCGTCGGAGCGTGAAGTCGCGGCCCAACTTAAGATCACCCGATCCCCGGTCCGCGAGGCCCTGATCGCCCTCCAGATGGTTGGGAAGATCCGGATCGAGCCGGGAGTTGGAGCGTTTTCCGTCGGGCAGGCGGCAAATTCCTCCGAGGCATCGGCTTTCTCGCTTCTTGCGGAGAGCGAAAGCCCGTTTGAGATCAGCGAGCTGCGAAAAGTCCTGGAGGGCGCAATCCTCGCCGCCGCCATCGCGGAACTCACACCCACGTCGCTTAAGAGCATCGAGACAGCATTCCAAGGTATGGTCGACGCCCACGCAACGGGAGACATGGACCGCTTTCTCGACGCGCATCGGAAGTTCCACCTGTCGATCGCCGTTGCCTCGGGGAACAGCATCTTCGAGAGGCTCGCCCGGTGGATGCTCTGCTACGTCATGACCCAGCCGATTTGGGAGATGATCATGCACCGCCGCCTGCGTGAGACGTCAACCCGCATCGTAGACTCGATCAACGAGCACCGTGAGATCCTCGATGCCATCAGGGCCCGAGACGCCCAACTCGCCCAGGCGCTGATGGCGGAGCACTTCGCCGGCGTAGGCTAGGTCATGACCCGGGCGGGCTCATTCTCGACAGAGCCCTGCGCCGCTTTTCGTACTACCCCTGCTTTCACTCTTTCACTGCTCACTTCGCCACTTGCCTGATTCTCGCCAGCTTGCTGCTCCGGCGTGTTCACGGCCCTAAAGATGCCCTCTTCTTCGACGGATCACGCCCGGTCGCCAGCCCCCGATGCGCATTCCGGGTTACCCGTGTTGGCGCCCTGACATATGTATAACTCTGACAGCGCCGTGACACTTGCCTCTGATTGACAGTTGTAGCAAGGCCGTGGTATAGTGCTGGTATGCCGGTATACCAATCGCTGGAGGCGGTCAACTCGGCAGCTGAATCTGAACCGACATGGCCATTGTGGCATTCCAAGCAGCGGGCAACTGGCCAGGGCTGCCTCAAGTCAGCGTACCCGGCAGACGCGCAGCTACTTGTCTCATCTTCCTCTCAGCAGCATGCGCCAGGTTGCGCACCCTTTACGTTTACGCACCCTCACCCTCGGCAGACCATCTTTCTCGCCCTCCCAGTCGACTTGCTTTGTCCGAACTTCCAGTCACCGTCGAGATGCCGGGTCTGCGATCACGCGGCACGCCGGCCGACTTGCCCCGGGAAGCACCGCATAGGGCGCATGAGGATCTGCAGGACGCGGGTATTCCCCCGCGTGCCTGTCGCAGCCAGACCGGACGCGGTGCCTGCTGAGCCACAAAGCGGGCGTGGAGCTGCTGGTGCGGGCGGCATTGCGGCGGCCCGGCTGCTCGATCTATGGCTCAGGGTGCGGGAGGAGGTGGGAGGTAACAGCGAGTGCTTGACAAGGCGGAGGACATCCCCTTGGGATAACACCATATGTGGTTCCGTGGCGGCATAGTGGAGGTGGCACATGAGGTTGCGTAGGGCGTTGGGCTTGCTGGCTGTTACGCTGGTTGTCGTGTTGGCCGTAACACTCTCGGTCTCCGCAAGCGGAGTCTTGCGGGTTCGCTTGGCGGCCGACGTCGTGAACCTGGACTCCGCGCAGTTGCATACGGCGGCCGATCGTCTCGTCGTTCAACAGGTTATGGAAGGCCTTGTCCAGCTTGACTGGACGCAAGCGCCTCCGTACCCGGTCAAGCCTCGTCTCGCCAAGAGCTACGAGATCTCCAAGGATGGGAAGAGCATCACGTTCCAGATCCACGAAGGGATCCAGTTCCACGGTGGGTATGGCGAGCTTACCGCGGACGATGTCGTGTATTCGTTGAAGCGGCACATGGACAAATCGGTGGGTTCGATGGAGGCATCGAACTTCCTGAACGTCGCGGATGTTCAGGCAACCGGACCCTACACAGTCGTCGTTACTCTGAAGACACCGAGCGCTCTATCGTTCCTACCCCTGCTCGCCTGGCAGGGCAGCGGCATGATCGTGTCGCGCCGTGCGGTGGAACAGCTCGGCAGTGAGTACCAGCGCCACCCGATCGGAACGGGACCTTACCAGTTCGTGGAGTGGAAGACCGGCGTCGCGGTGATTCTCAAGAAGTTCGACGGTTACTGGGGCGCGCCGGAGTGGGGCTTCGGAGCTCCCGCATACGACGAAATCGAGTGCCTGATCATTCCGGAAGACACGCTGGCTCTCGATGCCCTCGAAACGGGTGAGCTGGATGTCGTGGGTCTGGTCGAGAAGGGAAGCATCACGCGCGCTGAGGACATCCCGGGGGTGGCCCTTTCGTCCTCGCTCGGAGGATCCTGGCAGCACATCCTCTTCTTCAACCACACCAAAGCCCCGATGAACAACCTGAAGGTCAGGCAGGCCTTGGCCTACGCGTTGGATCTCCCGACGATCGCCAAGCGACTGGGGGCCATGCAGAAGATGTACCCGAGCCCGTTCAACGAAGTCTGCTTCGCCTCCACGGACGAATTCTGGAACTACAGCTACGATCCGGCAAAGGCCAAGCAGCTTCTTGCCGAGGCGGGGTACCCCAACGGCCTCGAGATCAGCTTCATCTACCCAAAAGTGTACATGTACGAGGATGTAGCCCTCGAGGTGGCGCAGTGCTGGTCTCAGATCGGCGTGAAGGTGAACTTCAGCGTCATCGAGTACGGCGTCTACCAGAAGACGGTCGTGGCGCGACAGCAGGACGTCTGCATTTGGTCGATGACGCGGTTCGCTCCTTACCTGTACGCGCAGTCCTACATCACAGGCTCGCCGCAGAACTACTTCGGCTATTCGAATCCGGAAATGGACGATCTCATCGCCAGAGCGTCCGCTGAACCGGACGAACAGAAGGCGAAGGAGCTCTGGCGCGAAGTCCAGAAGGCAGTCAGCGACCAGGCTATCGGCATCTACCCGGCCGAGCAGATCGCGTGGGTGGCAGTCTCCAACAAGGTTGCCGGCGTTACGGTCATCCCGTTCTCGGGAGTCTTCGACCTCGCCGGGGCGCATCCCGCGCAACCGTAGCGTCGGTGGCATCGCGTACCGAGGCGCCGAGGAGGGCGGGCCTATACTCGCCCTCCTCGGCATGGGGCGCTCGCAAGCGGTTCAGGGATCGAGACGCAGAAAAGGAACCGGGGGCACAAGAAGCCCGACCGATCTCCTCTCTGCGAGCGATGTCGTCAGGTGAGGTCCGTGCTCAAGTTCATCCTTCGCAGGTGCGTCATCGGCGTAGCGACGGTGCTCTTGGTGGCAGTGGGAGCGTTCTTCTTCCTGCGCGCCGTCCCCGGGGACCCCGTAGACATCTGGCTCGGTGACTATGCAACTCCAGAGCTGAAGGCTCAGGTCACGGCGAAGTGGGGTCTCGACAAGCCGCTCTGGGAGCAGTTCGAGATCTACATGCGTGAGTTGTTCCACGGTGACCTCGGGACGTCTCTCCGCTCAGGCATGCCGATCAGCAAGATGGTCTCCGATGTCTACCCTTATACCGTCCGCCTCATGATCGGCAGCATTTTGATCGGCGTGGCCCTGGGCATCGCGTTCGGGGTGTTCGCCGCCGTCCGCCAGAACTCAGCCCTCGACCTGTCCGTGATGTCAATGTCGTTCGTCTTCATTTCGATGCCTTCCTTCGTTCTCGCGTACGTTCTTCTCTGGTGGTTGGGGGTGAAGGCAAGGGTTTTCCCGATCATCGGTGCCGAGACACCTGGCTTGTACGCCACCTATCTCCCGCACCTCGTTCTGCCGTGGCTTGTCAACGGCCTGCGGACGACTGGAATGGTCTCGCGCATGGTGCGTTGCGAGATGCTCGACGTGCTGGCCGCGGACTACATTCGCACTGCGCGCAGCAAAGGTCTCTCCGAGAGGCTCGTCCAGTACAGACACGCTCTGCGCAACTCGATGACCGGAGTACTCGGCCTCGTCGGCGTGGAGATCATCATCATGCTCGGGGGAGTCGTGATCGCTGAGGTGGTGTTCAGTCGTCCGGGGCTCGGTCGCCTCTACTTCACAGCCATCTCCGCCAGGGACTACCCCCTCACGCAGGGGTGCATCCTTGTCATCTCTGCGATGGTCGTCCTGATCAACCTGATCGTTGATGTCCTCTACGGCATCCTCGATCCACGGGTGCGGTATGACTGACGGTGGCACGTTGTTCCTCGGCTCCTTGCAGGGTGGGTGATCTCGATGAAGCGTTTGCTGAGAAGCAGGATGACCCTGGTGGGCGGCGTGCTCGTTCTCGCCGTTATCTTTGCGTGTACCTTCCCGTCCTGCCTATCGTCCTACAACCCACGCGCCTTCTCGCCGGAGCAGCTCGCTGCACCATCTAGCCATCACCCCTTCGGTACTGATTCCTATGGGCGGGATGTCCTCAGCCTCGTGCTGAACTCCGGCTGGGGGACGCTTGTCTTGGCTGCGGCGACGCTTCTGGTCTCGGCGGGGGTGGGAATCCCGTGCGGGATTCTCGCTGGTTACAGCGGCGGGGGCCTCGACATGACGCTCAGCCGCATCGTCGACGTCCTGATGTCCTTCCCGGCCATGATGGTCGCGCTGCTCGTTGTCGGTTTCTTCGGCTCAGCCGGGCGGGGGCCGCTCATCGTTGCAATTGGTTTGACCTTGGTCCCGCGCTTCGCACGCGTGATGCGAGGTTCGGCGCTTCCGTTCCGCAGCATTGAATACATCACTGCCGCGCGTTCCGTGGGTGCCTCGAGGTTGCGCATCCTGCTCCGCCATGTCCTTCCGAACCTCGTCGCCCCCATCATCGTCCTATGCAGTACGTACCTTCCCTACGTGATCCTGCTTGAGTCGAGCCTGAGCTTTCTCGGACTAGGAGCCCCGCCCGACTCGCCGACGTGGGGCCGCATCGTTGCCGACGGCCGGCACTACTTCCGCGCGGCGCCGTGGCTCGTGGTGTTCCCCGGCCTCACCATCACCCTGGCAGCGATCGGATTCAACCTTCTTGGAGACGGCCTGCGGGATGTGCTCGATCCGCATCTTCGTGGAAGGATGGTGCAATAGCCCTGGTGGTCGCCGTCTCTGTTCACGAGACGAAGTGTGGGCTGGGAAAACCGAGCAGGCAGAGCAGTTACGTCGCGAAGCCTGAATTGAGGTTGGACTCACCTGCTCGCGCCGTCCCGGCTGCCATCGAGTCCGGTCAGCAGCTGGTCATACCGGATGGGAAAGAGGCTGGAGATACTGTCGCGTCCTGACGACGAGGAGGTTCTGGTGGCAACAACGAACGTGGAAAGCGGCGCTGCAACACTGGCGAAGTACGTGTGTCGTGAATCCTTCGCGGCCCTGCCGGCCGACGTCCGAAGAGCCGCTGCTAGGCAGATCATGAGCAGCGTCGGCACGATGATCGGAGGATCGCGGTCGGAGCCTGCCCGGATCGTGCGTGGGGTTCTGTCAGCCCTCGGAGGAGAGGAGCAGGCCACGGTGCTCTCCACGGGGAAACGGGTCCCGATGCTTCACGCCGTCTGCATCAACGGCTACATGGCGAACGCCCTGGACTACGACGACATGTTCTCGGGAGCCGACTTCGGCGGCCATCCCTGCTCGGGCATCGTGCCCGCCGCACTTGCTGTGGCGGAACAGCTCGGCAGCTCCGGAGAAGAGCTCATCGCCGCCGTGGCCGCCGGGTTTGAGTGTGCCGTGCGCGTGGGTGGAGCCATCGCCCCGTCTCCCGAGCGCGGGAATGACGTCCTGCCGCTGGCCACCTGGCAATCCCTCGGTGCCGCCGCAGCGGCCGCCAACCTGTTGCGCCTTGACGAGACCAAGACGACGCATGCGATCGCTCTCGCCGCTGTGTTGATGCCCGTACCGTCCGGACGGAAGTGGGGAGAACTCCGAGGCGACCCCGGCCCCGTCTCCTGGGCGAAGAACGGGTACGGATGGGCTTCGATGGGAGCCGTGCTCGCCGCGCTGTTCGCACGAGATGGCTATATCGGAAACCCCCTAGTTTTCGAAGGGCCCAACGGATTCTGGGCCATGGCAGGGTCCGACCGATCCCACCCGGAGCGGCTGACGGCGGGCCTGGGGAAGGAGTACGCCATCCTGAGCGACAGCATCAAGGCGTACCCAGCGTGCTGGCACGCGCAGAGCACTCTGGAGGCGCTGGAACAGATCCTCAAGCACGATCCTATCGATCCAGCCTCCGTTTCGCGGCTGACGATCGAAGTGTGCTCGCACGCCGTGGACGTCCTCTCCAACGTCGCCCGCATGACTCCCGTGGGAGTGCCGTTCAGTCTTGCGTACCTGTCCTCCCTCATGCTGCACGGCGTCCCGCTTCATAACGTTCCGGCGGCGAAGCTCGAAGATCCTTCCGTGCGCCGCGTAGCGGAGGGGGCACGCGTCTGCGAACGACCCACACCGACTCCCCCGAAGGAGTCCCCGGCTACGGTGACCGTTGAACTCAAGAACGGGAAACGTCTCTCCGCGACCGTAGAGATCCCCACGGGCGACTACCGCCGCCCGCTGAGCGATGCTGCTCTGCACGAAAAGTCCACCCTACTGATGCAGGGCGTCCTCGAGCCGAGCGTTGTGAAGCGCATCCTCGCGGATCTTCCCGATCTCTCGTCGTGCTCAGCGGTTGGGAAAATGGTCCGGCAGTGGTACGCACATTAGGCACGGCAACTGTGTGTTAACCGAATGTCCGCTCTCCGGCTTCGGTGGGTGTGCCGGTCTTGCTCTTGTCGGCGCTCGCGAGGCCCGAGAGCGGCGTAGGAGCTTGTGCCAAGCAACGCAGGAGGTGGTTGGAGATGGAACTCTCTCGTGTATGCGAAACGTTGGCGTCGAATGGTTTCCATGCAGTCTGCGCGGATGACGAAGACGCCGCCTACGAACAGGTCCGAAGCCTGATCCCGAGAGGTACCCTGGTCGGTATCGGAGACTCCGTAACGATTCGGCAGCTCGGAATCCCAGAGGCTCTTGAGCAGGATGGACGCGTCGCCATTGATCTCTTCTCCCGGAAGATCTCTGAGCTCACGATGACTCGCGATATCTCGATGGAGAGGCGGAGCGTCATCGCGCGTGCCGCGCTGAACTGCGAGTTCTTTGTCACCAGCTCCAATGCGGTGACGGAAGGGGGAGCCCTCGTCAGCATCGACCGTCACGCGAATCGAGTGACGGGGATGATGTTCGGACCCAAGAACGCCGTCATCGTCGTCGGTCGGAACAAGGTTGTGCGCAATGTCGATGAAGCGATCGACAGGCTTCGAAACGTCCTCATCCCCGACCTCGCCAGGGCCAAGCGGAAGCGTACACCTTGTGCGGAGGTCGGGCATTGCTGCGACTGTCGCTCGGCGGAGCGGCTCTGCGGAGTCACCGCCATCATCGAGCGGCCCGGGGAGTACATTACCACCCATGTGATCCTGGTGGACAGAGATCTCGGCCTGGGCTGGGATCCGACGTGGCCACGAGAGCGGATCGAGCGCATCCGCAACTCCTACATGGACTACATGTGGCTGAAGCTCGGATCCAACACCAACTAGGGCTCCGTGCATCGAGAGGCGTCTGGCGTCAAGTCTGGGCCCTCAGCGCGTGCGGTTCCCGGTCCCAGCCATGCCTTCACGTGCCTGACCAGGAACCGCGACCTGCGCACTCCCATGCGTTCTGCAGAGACTTGTCGAGCACACGGCATCCTTCGCCAGGCGGATGGTCGTCTCTCATTCCGAGCCCGTTGCGCTTCGGCAGCGGCTCACACAGCCGTCGCCGATGGATCACCCGGACGAGCAAATCGCTGTTCTATTCACCATCAACCGCGGTCTGCACCAGCAACGTCCGCAAGAGCTCTGTGGCCTTCACCATGTCCGTGATCGCGATGTGCTCGTCCGTCGTGTGTGCCGACTTGCCCCCGTAACCAAGCAGCACGGTCTCGACTCCCCGCATGTTCAGAACAAGCGCGTCCGACCCGCCCCGCGAGATCTCCGTACGCGGTTCGAACCCGACCGCTGCGATGGCCGCCTTGGCCATCTTCACGGTAGGCGCATCTTCCGCCAGACGAGACGCCTCGTACTCCACAGATACCACTACCTCGACCGTCGCCCCCGCCTCGCGCGCCGCGTCCTCGAACGCCCGCTTCATCGCGTCCGCCTGTCGTAGGCACTTCTCATGGTCCAGGCTGCGGCACTCTCCCTGGATTCGGACCTCCGCCGGGACGCCGTTTCGGATCGCACCCCCGTGGATGATTCCCAGGTTGGCGGTCGTCTCCTCGTCAATCCGCCCCTCGGGCATCCGGACGATCGCCTGCGCCGCGACGCGGATCGCCGAGATTCCGGCCTCCGGGCGGAGGCCGGCGTGGGCGGCGCGGCCCACGATCGTCACATCGAATGCCACGTGCGTCGGTCCCCCGATCGTCACCGTGTCAAGGCGACCCGAGTCGACGACGAACCCGGTCCTGGCCGAGATGAGTGACATGTCGAGGTTCCGCGCTCCCACGAGGCCAACCTCTTCCCCCCGCGTCAGGACGATTTCGAGGGGCGGGCGTATGTCCGCAGTCTCCACGGCTTCGAGGATCTCGGCGATCGCCGCCTTGTTGTCGGCGCCGAGGACCGTGTCGCCTCGAGAACGAATCATCCCGTCTTCGACCACCGGCTCGATGCCGACGCCCGGCTTCACGGTGTCGGCGTGGGCGCCGAGCAGGATCGGCCGGGCGCTGCCGTTCCCCTTGGCGGGCACCCGGGCAACCAGGTTTCCGTGATCGTCCACGGTACACCGTGCTCCGAGTCTGCGTGTGATCTCGCCCCGCATGTAGTCGATGAACCGGGCCTCATTGCCGGACTCGCTGTCGATTCTCACCATGTCACAGAACGCTCGAACCATACGGTCAGACATGCGTCTCCCTTCCCCAGATCTCACGACCCAAGTTCCTCTTTTCATTCCGCAACCGCACCACGGCCTCGACGACCGTCCAAGTGCATTCGAGCTGTCCGCGATGCGGACGAGCGCAGCCTCATGCGATGCGCTTGTGTCTTACGACGTACCATGTCAGATGGCCGGTAGGGTAGCCGAGACGCCAGCGACGCGCAAAATGAGGCACATCCTAAGAACCCTGGCTATCTCGACCTCCGCCTCAGGATTGACGTCCAGTTGACGCTGTTGTAGTATCGGTATACTGGTATACCAGCTGGCCACGGCCCCGCTTTCTTGCGCCGCCCAAGCCGGCCAAGTGCACGGCGCCTCTTATGGGGGGCAGCGGCGGGTCGCCGAACCAACGACCAGAGGGAACAGAACGAAGGAGAACCGGGCGGCTGGACCTACCCAGCAAGGAGGCAGTGCAGATGAAGCGCGCAGGCCTAGTACTGAGCATCCTCGTCCTTCTCGTCGCCACAAGCGGCTTGGTCGGACAGGCTGCCGAGAGCGTGCTGCGGGTGCGGTTAGCGAACGAAATCGTCAACCTCGACTACGCCAACTCGCAGTCCGTCAGCGACACGGTCGTCCTCTATCAGGTGATGGAAGGACTCGTCGAGATGGATTGGACCTCGTCGGAGCTGCCGATCGCGATCCGCGGGCGGCTCGCGAAGAGCTACGAGATCTGCCAGCGCGGAACAGAGATCCTGTTCACGATCTACGAGGGAATCAAGTTCCAGCGCGGCTACGGAGAGCTAACGGCAGAAGACGTC
>JBDKUT010000135.1:0-14008 GCA_039679545.1 Thermotogota bacterium | reverse complement strand
GATCAGCCTCAACGGCACGACGGGTGCCGTCTACCAGGGCGCGATCAAGACTCAAGACCCCGAACTCGCCGGTGACTTCGGCACGCTCCTCGGCTGGGCGGACGAGGTTCGCAAGTTGGGGATCCGGACCAACGCAGATACGCCTCGCGATACCGCCGTCGCCGTGAAGTTCGGCGCCGAGGGGATCGGCCTGTGCCGGACCGAGCATATGTTCTTCGAAGGGGACCGAATCATCGCCGTTCGTGAGATGATCCTCGCCGAGGACGAGGCCGGGCGCCGGGCGGCGCTTGCCAAGCTTCTTCCCATGCAGCGCGGAGATTTCGAGGGGATTTACAAGGCGCTCGAAGGGCGTCCTGCCACAATCCGACTCCTCGATCCCCCGCTCCATGAGTTCCTCCCCCACGACGTCGCCGGACAAGAAGAAGTCGCCGAGGTCATGCGCGTTCCCGTTAGCGTGATCCGCGAGAAGGTGAACGCGCTCCACGAGTTCAACCCGATGCTCGGTCACCGCGGATGCCGCCTCGGGATCACCTTCCCCGAGATCTCGGAGATGCAGGCCCGAGCGATCATGGAAGCGGCGTGCAATGTGCACAAGAAGGGAATCAAGGTTCGCCCCGAGATCATGATCCCGCTGGTCGGGAACGTGAAAGAGCTCAAGCTCCAGCGCGACCTCGTCGAGCGCACCGTCGCGGAGGTCCTCAAGGAGAACCGACTCACGAAGAACGACATCCCGTACATGATCGGAACGATGATCGAAGTGCCGCGTGCCGCGGTCACCGCCGATGAGATCGCCCAGGAAGCCGAGTTCTTCAGCTTCGGAACCAACGACCTCACCCAGATGGGGTGCGGGTTCTCCCGCGACGACTCGGGCAAGTTCCTGAAAGAGTATGTGGCCCTCGGGATCTACGAGAGGGACCCGTTCCAGACGCTCGACCAGGGCGGCGTCGGCAAGCTGATCGCGATGGGCTGCGAACTCGGCCGGAAGACGCGGCCGACGATCAAGCTCGGCATCTGCGGGGAGCACGGCGGGGATCCCGCGTCGATCCACTTCTGCCACCGCACGGGGCTGAACTACGTGAGCTGCAGTCCGTACCGGGTGCCGATCGCGCGCCTCGCGGCGGCGCAGGCCGCGATTCAAGACAAGGCCTGAGTCGCCTTGAGAAGTCCGCGTAAGCGGGCTTCTCACCAGCCGCTGGCAAGTTCTCCGACACGCCAGCGGCCTGCAGCATCGAGCAGCGATCAACGAAAAGAAGGAGAAGCGAGACTCCAGATAGCCAAGGAGGACGGTCCTGCATGCGCCGTCCTCCTTTCTCTTTCCGGCGCTCCGAGATACAATCCCCGTGGGCGTCTCAGGCATCTCGTCGACTCGGAGGGGAAAGGGCATGGCGGAACGGACCGTGGTTCTCGGAGTCACCGGCTCGATCGCGGCGTACAAGGCCGTCGACCTCGCCAGCCGCCTCACGCAATCCGGCGTCGCCGTCCACACCGTGATGACGAAGAGCGCGACGCAGCTCGTCGGCCCTGCGACGTTCCGCGCCATCACCGGCCGTCCCGTCTCGACCGAGATGTTTGAGCTCACAAACCCATTCGCCATCGAGCACGTGTCCCTCGCCGACGCCGCCGACCTCGTGGTCGTGGCCCCGGCCACGGCCAACGTCCTCGCCAAGATGGCGAACGGAATCGCCGATGACCTCTTGACCTGCATCCTCCTCGCGACGCGAGCCCCCATCCTCGTCGCGCCCGCCATGCACACGGCCATGTGGGAGCACCCCGCGACGCGAGAGAACGTCGAACGCTTGAAAGCCCGCGGCGTCGAGTTCGTAGGCCCCGCCGTCGGACGCCTCGCATCCGGAGGAACGGGCATCGGCCGGTTCGCTCCCGTCGAGGAGATTCTCGACGAGGCCCTCCGGCTCCTGGGGCGGCACGGCGACCTCGCGGGACGTCGCGTCGTCGTTACGGCCGGCGGAACCCACGAGCCCGTCGACCCGATCCGCTTTCTCGGCAACCGGTCGAGCGGCAAGATGGGGTACGCGATCGCCGAGGCGGCGCGCGATCGAGGCGCCGACGTGACCCTCATCTCGGGACCGACGGCGTTGCGCGTGCCGGGTGGGGTGGACTTCCTCCCCGTGGAGACTGCCGCGGAGATGCTCGACGCCGTCCGCGGCGCGGTCTCCGGCGCCGACGCCCTCGTCATGGCCGCCGCCGTCGCCGACTACACGCCGAACGCCCCGGCTGCGTCGAAGCTGAAGAAGACGGACTCGAACCTTGTGCTGAACCTGAAGCGGACCGTCGACGTCCTGGCGTCGATCGGCGACGTCTCGGTGAAGGTCGGGTTCGCCGCCGAGACGGAAAACCTGATCGAGAACGCGCGCGCCAAGCTTCGCCAGAAGGGCCTCGACCTCGTCGTGGCCAACCTCGTCGGGAAGGACAACGCGCCGTTCGGCTCCGACGAAAACGAAGTCACCCTCGTCGACGCGGACGAGGCCGAGGAGCTACCCCGCGCCCCGAAGCGTGCGATCGCTGAGCGGATCCTCGACCGCGTCGCCACGCTCCTCGCGAGGGCTTAGGTAGGCGAGACATGAAATCCGCAGATCGACCGCGCCTTGGATTCATCGGGGCGGGCGTCGTCGGAACCGCTTTGTCCGCTGCATTGGCCGACGCAGGCTACCTCGTCGCCGCCGTCTACAGCCGGAATGCGGGTCGCCGAGATGGCGCGGCGCGCGGCGCGCGGGCCCGGGCCGTTCGGACGACGCAAGACGTCGCCGACCTGGCCGACGTCGTCTTTCTCACAGTTCCGGACGATGCGATCGCCGGCGTCGCCGAGGGGATTCGCTGGAGTCCAGGAAAGTCGGTTGTCCACTGCAACGGCGCTGCGTCGCTCGACCTGCTCGCCGGGCCGCGATCGCACGGCGCCGCCGTCGGCGCGTTCCACCCGCTTCAGTCATTCGCCACGGAGGAGCAGGCACGGAAGAATCTCCCTGGGAGCGCCATCGCGATCGACGCGTCGACGGACGATCTTTTGGCGGCCCTCAACGCGATGGCCGTCGCCCTTGGCGGGTGCCCGCTCACCCTTCACGGCGATCGCGCCGTCTACCACCTGAGCGCCGCCATCGCCTCGAACTATCTGGTCACGCTGCTCGATCTCGCCGCGGGGCTCTGGCGCGAACTGGGCCTCTCCAAGGAAGAAGGACTCCGAGCGTTGCTCCCCCTCGTGCGGGGCACTGTGGAAAACCTCAACCGCGTCGGCTTGCCGGACGCCCTGACAGGACCGATTGCCCGCGGCGACGTTGGGACGATCGAGCGCCATCTTGCGGTCCTCGATCGCGTTGCGCCCGAAGCTCGGACGATGTACAAGGAATTGGCGCGCCGAACCATCCCGATCGCGCTTGCCAAGAGGCGGATTGACGCGGCCACCGCGCGGCGGCTGGCCGCAAGCCTAGGAGATGGACAGGGAGATGACGACGCATGCGGGTGACGACAGCCGACATTCGAGGCTACAAGGAGCAACGCGAGCGGTTCGCCTGTCTGACCGCGTATGACGTTGTGACCGCGCGGATCGCCGACGAGGCCGGCATCCCTCTCCTCCTCGTCGGCGACAGCCTGGGGATGGTCGTCCTCGGCTACGAGAACACCATCCCAGTCACCCTGGACGACATCCTGCACCACACTCGCGCCGTCGTGCGCGGGGCCGCTCGCGCCCTCATCGTCGCCGACATGCCGTTCATGACCTACCACCGATCGGCCGCGCAGGCGATGGAGAGCGCCGGCCGCTGCATGCAGGAAGGCGGCGCCCAGGCGGTCAAGCTGGAGGGTGGACGGACGACTGCCGACACCATCAGCCGTCTGACCGCGATCGGCGTCCCCGTGATGGGCCACATCGGCCTGACGCCGCAGTCCGTTCACCAGCTTGGGGGATTCAAGGTGCAGGGCAAGACGGCCGAGCGAGCCAAGGAGCTGATCCAGGACGCGTGTGCCCTCCAGGACGCGGGCGTGTTCTCCATCGTCCTCGAGTGCGTCCCGTCCGAGATCGCACGACGAATCACGGAACGCCTGGCCATCCCGACGATCGGCATCGGCGCCGGCCCCCACTGCGACGCCGAGATCCAGGTCGTGAGCGACATTCTCGGCTGGGTTCCGAGCTTCGTCCCCAAACACACGAAACCGTACGCCCACCTCGCCGACGCCGCGCGCGACGCCGTCACCCACTACCGCGACGAGGTGCTCGCGCGGAGCTTCCCGAGCACAGCGCAGAGCTTCTCCGTCTCGGCGGAGGTCCTTCGAGAGGTCGACGACGCCCTCTCGAACCTGCCATGAGGCTCGCTCGCTCCATCCCGGAACTCCGCTCCCTGCGCGCAACCCTTCCGGAACCCGTCGGCTTCGTCCCGACGATGGGGTACCTCCACGAAGGCCACCTCTCCCTCGTCCGTCGCTCTCACCAGGAGTGCGCTTCGACCGTTGCAAGCATCTTTGTCAACCCAACGCAGTTCGCACCGACTGAGGACCTCGGCGCGTACCCGCGCGATCTCGACCGGGACCTCTCCATGCTCGAGAACGCCGGAGCGAACCTCGTCTTCGCACCCACGTTCGATGAGGAGATGTACCCGCCTGGCTACGCGACGTGGGTCACGGTGGACGGGATCACCGCGCGTCTCGAAGGAGCCGCGCGGCCGACCCACTTTCGGGGCGTAGCCACTGTCGTCGCCAAGCTTTTCTCGCTCGTTCGGCCACAGTGCGCCTACTTCGGTCAGAAGGACGCCCAGCAGGCCCTCGTGATCGACCGGCTCATCGCGGACCTCGACTTCGACATCGAACTCGTTGTCGCCCCGACCGTCCGCGAGCCGGACGGGCTGGCGATGAGCAGCCGAAACACATACCTGTCCCCCACCGAGCGCCGCGCCGCTCCGGTCTTGCGCCAGGCCCTCGACCTCGCGGAATCTCTGTGGGAGGACGGTGAGCGGAGCGCCGAGGAGATCCGGTCCCGGATGACCGATCTCCTCCTGGCGGAACCGCTCGCGCGAGTCGACTACGTGAGCGTCGCCGACCCGACCACGCTTGAGGAGTTCGAGACGGTTGGCCCTCGGGCGCTCGTGTCGCTCGCCGTCCGGGTTGGGACGACGCGTTTGATCGACAACACCGTGCTCCCGCCGGGCTCGCCGCTCCTCGAGAGGAGGACCCCATGCTCCTGACCTACGACGTCGGCAACACCAACATCGTCGTCGGGCTGTTCGACGGCCAGCGCCTCGTCGGACGGTGGCGTTTCACGACCGACCGTAACCGCACCGGCGACGAGCTGCGGTTCGAGCTCCGCAGCCTCCTCGCCGAGGCAAGCGTCTCGGCGGAGGCGATCGAAGGGGTGGCCGTCGCGTCGGTCGTTCCCGCCCTGAACCCGCCGCTCCGGACCGGACTTGAGACGCTGGTTCACGGACCCGTTCTGTGGATCAGCCCGCAGACGTCGCCGATCCGCCTCGACGTCGACGAGCCGTGGTCGGTGGGCGCGGACCGGATCGTCGACTGCGTCGCGGGCTACGAGATCTACGGTGGTCCGCTTCTCATCGTCGATTTCGGCACGGCGGCCACGTTCAACCTTGTCTCTCGTCAAGGGGCTCTCATCGGCGGCGCCATTGCGCCCGAGATGCGGGTCGCCGCCCAGGCCCTCGTCGAGAAGACGGCCCAGCTCTTCTCCGTCTCCCTCGACGTGCCCCGAACCGTGATCGGAAAGACCACAGCGGACAACATCCGCGCCGGCGTCGTCCTCGGCTTCCTCGACCTGACCGAGGGACTGATCCGGCGGTTCCGCACCGAGTGCGGCCGCGACTTGCGCGTGGTTGCCACCGGCGGAAAGGGAGAACTGTACCACCGCGAGATCAAAGCCATCGAGCTCTACGACCCCGACCTCACACTGAAGGGGCTCGAAATCTGTTGGCGACGCTCCGGGTCCAATGCGTAGATCGGAAAAAGAACATCGGGCAACGCCTACCACGTTCGTTGCCCGATGACCCGGGCACTTCCCAGACCTTCCCCCGGGCGAGTCCACTTTAGGGCAAACAACGCCGGACTGTCAAGGGGTCCGCGGAGCCCGGAAACCGCCCAGGCATTCTGCGTGTAGATTCCGTGAAACGTCCTGGAGGCGATCCCGATGGCCGTAGAGAGAATCCTCGTTGCGTCCTTCGTCGTCCTCGCTGCCGTCGCCACGCTCTCGGCGCCTGTGCACGGCGACGGCTTTATCCTTCCCGACCTTCCTGAGATCGGCCGCGTCGACGTCGTCTACCATGACGTCCAGATCGACGCCCAGGACGGCGTCGTCACCACGCGCGTCGACCAGGTCTTCCGGAACGAGACCGGGCGCACGCTGGAAGGTCGCTACGTGTTCCCGATTCCGCCGGGCGCCGTCGTGTCGGGGTTCCTCATGTGGGTCGACGGCGAAGCGCTCGAGGCGAAGGTCCTCGACGCCGACGAGGCTCGCTCGATCTACGAGGACTACGTCCGTCGCGCCGTCGATCCTGCGCTCCTCGAGTACGTCGGCCGCTCGGCTCTCTCCGCGAAAATCTTCCCCATCCGACCCGGCGAAGAGCGGAGGATCCAGATCACGTACTCCGAACTCCTCTCCGCGGAGGACGGCGTCTACCGCTACCGCTATCCGCTCGATCCGGAGCGGCTCTCGGCTCGGCCCCTCGAACGCGTGACGATCGCGGTCACCGTCTCGACGACCGCGCCCCTCACGACCGTCTACTCACCGTCCCACGACCTCAACGTCGTCCGCCTCGACGCAGAAACCGCGAGCGGTCGTTACGAGGCGACGAACGTCCTTCCGACGAGCGACTTCCTCCTCTTCTACGCGGCGTCGACCGAGGACATGGGGATGACCCTACTCATCAACCGCGCCCCCGGGGAAGACGGCTTCTTCCTCCTCGTCGCGACGCCCCCCGACCCGGCCTCCGCGGCGAAGCCGCTCCCCAAGGACCTGGTCCTCGTGCTCGACCGGTCGGGGAGCATGAGCGGCGAGAAGATCGACCAGGCGAAGAGCGCCCTCTCCTTCATCTTGCGCAACCTGAACCCCGACGACCGGTTCGCCGTCGTCTGGTTCAGCGACTTCGTCGAGGGGCAGCAGGCCGGCCTTGTCCCCGCCGCGTCGGCGTCGATCGAAGAAGCTCTCGCTTCTGTCGCCCGCGTCGACGCCACCGGCGGGACAAACATCGATCAGGTCTTGCGGCGATCGTTCGCTCTCTTCGAGCCGAACGACCGCCCCCGGTTTCTCGTCTTCCTCACCGACGGCGAGCCGACGGTCGGCGAGCAAGACCCCGTGAAGATCGCCACCCGCGCCCTCGCGGCCAACGCGACGTCGGCCCGCCTGTTCGCATTCGGCGTCGGGTACAACGTCAACACCGTTCTCCTCGACCAACTGGCCCAGGAGAACCGCGGCACGACGACCTACGTTCTCCCGGGCGAGAACCTCGAGGTCGCGCTGTCGAGCTTCTACCGCAAGATTGCTTCCCCGGTCCTGACCGAGCCGACCCTCTCCATCGAGGGGATCGAGGCGTTTGACGTCTACCCGCGGTCACTTCCCGACGTCTTCCGAGGAACCCAACTCCTCATCCTCGGACGCTACCGCGGCGAAGGCACCGGGCAGATCGTCCTCTCCGGGCAAGCCGAGGCGGGACCGGCCGAGTACGCCTTGGTGCAGGAGTTTCCCGCCGCGTCGTCCGAGGCGTCGTTCCTGCCGCGTCTTTGGGCCGGGCGAAAGATCGCCTACCTGCTCGACGAGATCCGACTGTACGGCGAGAGCGACGAGCTCGTGACCGAGGTCATCGCCCTGTCCAAGGAGTACGGAATCATCACGCCGTACACATCCTTCCTGATCGACAACGCGAACCTCTCCGCCGAAGAGGCGGCCGACGCCGTCTACCGGGCCGCCGCGCCGGCCTCCGGCGCGAGCGCAGTCCAGGCCAGCTCGGCGCTCAAGTCGCTGGCGGCGAGCGAGACTGTCCAATCGCCCACGGAGAGCGTGAGGATCGTCGAGGATCGCGCGTACTTCCTCCGCGAGGGGACTTGGACCGACAGCGCGTACGCCGGCGAGGAGACCCTCGACATCGCACCGTACAGCGCGGCCTACTTCGACCTCCTCCGCGTCGTGCCGTGGATCGGCCCGCACCTCGCCGTGGGCGAGGCCGTGATCGTCCGCGTGGGAGATCTGTACGTTCGCGTCGTGAAGGGCGGGCTTGAGGCGTTGCCGCCCGATGTCGAAGCTCTCCTGCTCGAGGAAGGAGGGCCCGCAGGAGGCTGATCTCCTGCCACGAATGGGCGGCGCTCAGGAACTGGGGAGGGACGGACAAGCGCGCGGGGCCGCATTTGACCGAGCGGAGCCGCCCCCACGAGTTCCTCGACGTCGGACCCAGCCAAGCATCAAAAGACCTGCACGGCGACCGGTTCCGGCCGGCCTTCGCAGTTCGACCGGACCCCGCGCCTACTTCTGTTTCTTCTCGCCCGCCCAGAGATCGACCAGGTGGAGGCACACGTCGAGGCACTTCTCCATGTCTTCGACGCTGACCCACTCGAGCGGTCCGTGAGGGTTGTGCACACCGGCAAACAGGTTCGGCGTCGGGAGCCCGCGCTCGGTGAGCTGCGAGCCGTCGGTCCCGCCGCGGATGGGAACGATCTTCGGCGTGACGCCGGCGCGCCGAACGGCCTCGACCGCCAGGTCGGCCGGCCGCATGTCGTTCTCGAGCCAGTACCGCATGTTCCGATACTGCCGCTCGACGGTGCACTCGAGCTTTGCCCGCGGCTCGAGCAGGCCGAGCGCGGAGACCGCGCGGCGGAGCGCCTCGCCGTGCGCTTCCAGGCCGTCGCGCTCGAAGTCGCGCAGGATGAAGTGGAGCTCTGCCTCCGACGCGTTTCCCGACATGCCGACGAGGTGGATGAATCCATCGCGCCCGTCCGTCGTCTCCGGCGATCGCGCGTAGTCCGGAAGGAGATTGACGAGCTTCGCGGCGAGGGTGAGGGCGTTGACCATCTTTCCCTTGGCCTTCCCGGGATGGATCGCCACGCCGGCGATCCGGACCACGGCCTTGTCGGCCGAGAAGCTCTCGTAGGTGACCTCGCCAAGGCTCTCGCCGTCAAGGGTGTACGCGACGTCGGCTCCAAGCTCATCGAGCGCGAGGTGACCGATCCCGGTCCCCGTCTCCTCGTCCGGCGTGAAGCAGACGCGGACCGCGCCGCGGCGACGCTCGGGGTGCGAGAGGAGCGCTTCGGCCAAGGTCACGATCACGGCGACCCCCGCCTTGTCGTCTCCGCCAAGGAGCGTGGTGCCGTCAGCCGTGATGATCGTCTCCCCCGCCTTGCTCAGGAGCTCCGGAGCCGATCGCGCGTCGAGCCGCTTCTCCGGGTCCCCGGGAAGCACAAGCGGAGCCCCGTCGTAGTCACGGTGGACGATCGGCCGGACGCCTGAGCCGGAGTAGTCGGCGGCCGTGTCGACGTGAGCGAGGAACGCGACCGTGGGGATCGGTCCCTGCTCGGTCGCCGGCAGCGTCGCAAGCACGAACCCCGCATCGTTCAGCCGAACGTCGGCGGCGCCGAGGCTCCGAAGCTCCTCGACAAGCAGCCTCTGAAGGTCAAGTTGCTTCACCGTGGTGGGGACAGTGCTCGACGCTTCGTCGCTCTGCGTGTCGATCCCGGCATAGCGGACGAACCGCTCCTCGAGCTTCCGCTTCGCGTCGCTCGTCGCAAGTCCTGCTGGCGTGGTCTTAGGAGTCATGGGTGCATTCTAGCCGCTGCGGGCCGTACTCCGAACCCCGCACGCAATCATGTCGTCGCTCGATCAAGTAGCGTCGTGAGCTTGGCTCTCGGCGTTTCGTCTTGGTGCCGAGAGCTTGCCTCCGACGTTCTTCATCCGCGAACGTCGCACACAATGGTGCGGTGCGCTCTCGCGTGGGAACCGAGCGCATAGGCGCTACGTCGTTCTCGAACGTCGCACGCAAGATGCGGTGCGCTCCCATGGCTGAACCGCACGCCTCTTGTCGTCCGTCACGCCGTGCGGTACTGTCCTCAGCGGATCGGACGGGTCCGAAAGGATCGCGGCGCCATGGGCCTCGTATACGCGCTCGGAGTTCTCTCCATCGCTTCCGCGGTGGCGTCCGGAGTGATCGGGTCGCTCATTGCTGAACTCCTCGAGACTCGAGGAGCCGAGACGAACCGGCGATTCTTCGCTCTCCTGCGGCGCCGCCACATCCTTCGCTACCTGCGCGTCTACTGCGACGTCACGACGCGCGAAACCGGGCGCGTCGGCCCCCTCTACTATGCGTACGTCTGCGCCATCATCGGGATGATCGTTTTCGGCGTGACCGCCATCCTGTTTCGAATCGCGATCTTGTCACGAACCTAGCGCTCGTTACGATCCGGGAAGTCGATCGTGCGGATCCGAACGTTGACAGCCTGCACGGCGAGGCATGCCACATACCCGGCGGGAGCCTCGACGGGGTGGAGGCTCCACTCCCCGACGGCACGGCTCCCCGTCTGGAAGTCAAACTCCACCTGCACAGAGCGCAGGCGTGACGGCACGCCTCCGCCGACCCCCTTCAAGTAGGCTTCTTTCTCCGTCCAAGCACGAAAGAACGCCTCCGCTTGCTCCGCGGAGGGGAGTACAGCGAGGGCGGCAGCGTCTTCCCGTGCGAAGAACCGCGCGGCGAGCCGCCCCACGTCGAGCGATCGGTCGACCCGTTCAAGGTCGAGGCCCACTGGGCCTATACAGGACACGGCAAGCATCATCCAATCCCCCGAGTGGGCCATGCTGTGCTCGACGGAGCCGCTCGGTCGCAGGAAGGGCCGTCCATTCCCGTCACGCTCCAGCGGGACGTCACGCGGCGCACACGCAAGATAGCGAGAGAGAATCTCTCGCTGGGACGTCCACGCGACAAGGGCACACCGACGATCCGTCTCGCCGAGGCGCCGTCGCAACCGCTGGACTTCCTCCGACGAGAGCGCGGCCGTCGACGGCTCCGAGGGTCCCGGGATCGCAACCCGCCAGACGTCCACGGCCGACGCCGCCGGCATCCCCGACCCATCCAGCACCGCACCCACCACGCGCTCCCTGGGCCTCCTCATCGGCGCTCCCTATCCGTCGGTGGACGCAGGGCGGTAGGTGGGAACAAGGCGTCTCAAACGCTCGATAACACCCGCGCCGTCAGCGTCGCCCGCAGCGCGCACGAGCTCGTCCACCTCGCTGTCCCAACCGGGGCTCGGCTTCTTGAGGCGAGCTACGAACAGACGTGCGTGGTCGGTCGCGTCCGTTCCCTCCTCAGCCGACAAGAGCTCTTCGAAGAGCTTCTCACCCGGCCGAATCCCCGAGAACACGATCGGAACGTCGACGTCGGGCTCGAGGCCGTAGAAGCGGATCACGTCGCGCGCAAGATCCACGATGCGAACCCGCTTTCCCATGTCGAGCACGAGAACCTGCCCGGCCTCCCCCACAGCGCTTGCCTGGAGCACAAGTTGCACGGCCTCGGCGGTGACCATGAAGTAGCGCTCCATGTCGGGGTGGGTCACGGTGACCGGACGGCGGCCTTCGACCTGAGCCTGGAAGGTCTGGAGCACGCTGCCACGGCTACCGAGCACGTTCCCGAAACGCACGGCGAGGCACCGCGTGGGCCCTTCAGCGTGTCCGCGCACGAGCATCTCCGCGACGCGCTTCGAAGCCCCCATGACCGACGACGGGTTCACCGCCTTGTCGGTCGAGATGAGGACGAACGCGGCACACCGCGCCCCTCGCGCAGCCTCGAGGACGTTGCGCGTTCCGACGACGTTCGTCTTGATCGCCTCCGCCGGGAACGCCTCCATCATCGGCACGTGCTTGTACGCGGCGGCGTGATACACGACGTCGGGCGCGCACCGCGCCAACAGCGCCCACATCTGCTCCCCATCGCGGACGTCGCCGATCACCACCTCGAACGAAGCCTCCGGGAAGCGTCGACGGAGCTCGTTCTGGAGGTCGAAGAGCCCGGTCTCGTCGAAGTCGACGGCGGTGAGGTGGGCCGCTCCGAAGCGCAGGACCTGACGGCACAGCTCGGACCCGATCGATCCCGCCGCGCCGGTCACGAGCACGCAGCGGTCGCCCAGGAACGACTGGATCGACTCCGCTCCGATGCGGACCTCCTCCCGTTGCAGCACGTCGGCCGGCTCCAGCCGGCGCAGCTCCGCCCCCGTCACGCGCCCGGTGTAGAGCTCCGACAGGGCGGGGACGATCTGGATGTCTTCGACGCCGAGACGCCGCGCCTCTCGAACGGTGTCGCGGATCGCGTCGCCCCGTGCGGACGGCATCGCGATCAGGATGGTCGTGATTTCGTGCTTCCGTACGACCGATCCGAGATCCGACCGCGGACCGAGGACGGAGACGCCGTGGACCACCGCCCCCATCTTCCGCGGGTTGTCGTCGAGGAATCCGACAATTCGGTACGGGCGGTTCGCGTCCTCCTGAAGCGCCCGAACAAGCTGCGCTCCAGCGTTCCCTGCTCCTACGATCACGGCCCGCCGCTCCGACGGACTCCCCCGCCGGCCCGATCGCTGGGCGATTCGATCGGCCAAGCGGCGGGACAGGCGGACGCCGCCGACGGCGAGGAACGAGATCGGGAAGTCGATCCCGAGGACCGATCGCGGGAATGCGCCAAAGGCGCCCAGTTCGCGGAGGGCGAGCGCGGCCAGCGCGAAGACGACCGAGCCCGCGACGCAGGCGACAAAGATGAGCCCAAGCTCGTCGACGCCGACGTGCTTCCAGCTCAGGCGATCGACGCGAAGGGTCAGGAAGACTCCGATCTTCGCCGCCGCCGCCAGGGGAAGGCTCGCCAGGAGCACCGGAACGAACGCCGCCGGGATCGCACCGTCGAAGCGGAGCCAGAACGCCAAGGTGAGCGACGCCGACACGAGGATCGCATCGAGAAGGAGCACGCCCGTGCGACGCACCCAGGGTCGTTCCAGGGCGCGCGGTCTCATCCTCGCCTCACCGCGCTCGAGAGCGCCGCAACGACGCGATCCACCTCGTCGTGCTGCAGCCGGTTGTAGAACGGAAGCGAGATCGATCGGTCACCGACCGCCTCCGTCACCGGGAAGTCGCCTTCCTTCGTGCCGAGAAGCTCACGGATGTACGGCTGGAGGTGAATCGGCTGGAAGTAATCGCGGCAGCCGATCCCCTGCCGCGAGAGCTCCGAGAGCACCCGGTCGCGATCCGAGCGAGCAAACTCTTTCGACAGTCGAACCACGAAGACAAACCAGCTCATTTGCACCCCGGGCTGCACCGCAGGGGGCACCACACCTTCCACGCTCGCCAACCCGTCAAGGTACCAGTCCGCGACGCGCGCCCGGTCCGCCATGATCCTCTCAATCCGGGCCAGCTGCGACAGGCCGAGGGCCGCCGACATCTCGTCCAAACGGTAGTTGTAGCCCACCCGCACGTGGGAGAGCCATCCGCCGTCGCCGCGGCCCTGATCGGCAAGGCTGCGGCAGACCTGGGCAAGCGCCTCGTCGTCCGTGACCAAGACGCCGCCCTCTCCCGTCGTGATCTGCTTGTTCGGGTAGAAGCCGAAGATCCCCGCACGGCCGAACGACCCGCACCGGCGTCCCTCGACCTCCGAGCCGAGCGCCTCCGCGGAGTCTTCGATGAGCACGATCCCGTGGGCGTCCGCGATCCGTTCGAGCGCCGCCCAATCCGCGGGGTGACCGAACACGTCCACGGCGAGGATCGCCTTCGTGCGGGGAGCGATCGCCGCAGCGACCTGCTGGGGGTCGATGCACAGCGTGACGGGGTCGATGTCGACGAACACCGGCCGCGCCCGCTCGAACAGGATGCAGTTCGTCGAAGCGATGAAGCTGAACGGCGTCGTAATCACCTCGTCGCCGTCCTTCAGTCCGAGTGCGCGGACGAGGAGATGCAGCGCGCTCGTCCCGCTGTTCACCGCGACCGCGTGATCGACCCCCACGTAGTCGGCGATCGCCTTCTCGAACGCGGACAGCTTCGGTCCCAGCGACA
>JBDKUT010000134.1:0-29905 GCA_039679545.1 Thermotogota bacterium | reverse complement strand
AAGCCCGCCCCAAGGGGAGTCGCCACAGGGAAGGTGCTCGAGTTCCAGGAGCGACTGGCGAAGAGCGGATTCTGGTGGCCGACGGCGTAGGGCGTCTGGGGAGCCTGAAGCAGTTGTCTGGCGCTCCGGGACGGTATGCTTCGACTGTAGATCGAATCCCCACTGGCGCGCTCCGGCGCGGGCCGACCTTCTGCGCGCGGAGATGTTCGCCCCATGACGAAGGTAGGCGAGGGGGACGGCCCTGCCGATTAGCATGGAATCCCGGAGCGCCAGATCACGGGTGTGCTCCGCTGTGATGCCGTCGTGCGCGACACCCAGACGCAGGCCGCTCCGTGGCAAGACTGTCCGCTGCGAGCGTTCCTCTCGCGCGGGCATCCGGTCGCGGGAATCGCGCGGAGGTCTCTTCGCTATCAGCAGCCTCTCGCACACGCCATGCCCAGACGCTGGTTGTCCTGTAGACTGCAGCGCTGTAGCATGGGAGTCGGCCATGTGGCGGCGGTTTGCGGCGCTGTGCACGAAGCACGTGAGGCTGCGGGCGTGACGGTACGAAGCGCGCATTGCCAGGTGTGATCGAGTTGCCGTTCACCGGCCACTTGGAAGGGAGCACCATGACCGGCACCAAAGCAAGTTTCACCATCTCGCCGCGGATCCTCGACCATCTCGGGATTTCCTCCTACAACAGCATCCGTAAGTGCCTGGCGGAGCTTGCCGCGAACTCGTACGACGCGGATGCGAAGTCTGTCCACATCCAGTTGCCTGATGCGATTGACGACAACGCCACAATCACGATAGCGGACGACGGCACCGGGATGAGCACCGATGACCTAAAGAGAAAGTTCCTCCACATTGGCCGTGATCGCCGAGATGAGGGCGAGCGAACTAGCAGCGGGAGGCTGGTGATTGGGAGCAAGGGGATCGGGAAGCTGGCCGGGTTCGGCATCGCTTCACGAATCCGGCTGAGTACACGACACGACGGGAAGCAGTCCTCGATCACGATCGATAGAGCCGATCTTGAGTCGATCGAAGAGCTAGCTAGCCACGAGTTTGACGTCACGGTCACGGATACCGAGCGGCCGAACGGCACGACCGTCGAGCTGCTGCAGCTACACGAAGGCCTGCAGCTCCCTTCTGCAGACGTTGTGCGGCGTCATCTCTACCGCTCTCTGCCGCCTGGCCCCGGGTTCGTGATTGCCATTAACGACGTAGAGTGTACGGCGGAGGATGTTCTTGGCGAGAAGAGCGAGTTCAGTGAGGCCATTCCGGACATCGGAGAAGTCTCTGGGTTCTACATCATTGCGAATGCACGACAAGCCAGTCCGGGCCTTGCGGTGCGTGTACGCGGACGCATCGTCCAAGAAGCATCCCTGTTCGGATTGGACACGCGCGCGCACGGTTTCTTCACCGCGGAGAAGATCGTGGGCGAGATCGCCGCGGAGTTCCTTGACCCGGAGGACTCGGCGGGGAAGCGCCACGATCTCATAAAGACGTCTCGCGACGGCTTCCTTGAGGACTCGGAGGTAGTCCAGAAGTTCAACGAGTGGGCCGCGGACTTCGTACGCAGAGTCATCCAGGGGGTCGATGAAAGCGAGACCAAGAAGCGCACCGACGTCCTCATGGAGGCACCTGAGATCAAGGCCCGTCTAGCGGCGCTGCCTCCGCACATACAAGGCGCTGCCTCGAGAGTCGTGCGGGGCGTGATCCCCAAGCTGACAACCGCTTCAGATGCGGACGCGAGGAGCCTGATCGAGTGGATCCTGCGGTACTACGAGTCCAACGTCCTCAAGGAGCTCATGAATGCCATTGCGAGCGCGGACATCCGGGAAGCCGAGAAGCTTGCTGACCTCATCAGCGAATGGGGTCTGTCGCAGCTCAATGGCATCGCAGGCATCGTCGAGACGCAAATCAACATCATCTCCCGTCTAGAGGAACTCGTATCGTCTGACAGAACCGACGAAGTTGACTTACACAAGCTAGTGGAGAGCAACTTGTGGCTTGTGCGCGAGGGGCTAGAACTGTGGTCTTCGGACAAGCCGCTCAAGACGCTACTCGACAAGCAAGTCGACGCACTGTACAAGGGACGAGAGAAGATTAGACCTGATCTCGTATGCCGGTCGCGTGACGATGGGAATGAAGCGGTGATTCTCGAGTTCAAACGGCCAAGCGAAGCGATCATTATGAAGCACGTGACACAAGCCTTGGAGTACGAAGGTCTGATCAAGAAGCAGCGTCCCAACATCCTCTTCACGACGTACGTTGTCGGTCGCGAGTACGATCCGTCCGTTCTCGCAATAAAGGAGAAGCAGGCGCAGGCTGGGCTGCACTTGTGGTCATTCGGGGAGATACTCCAGCGGGCTCGGGCGAGATTCGAGGAGATTCTAGCAATACTCGGCCGGTAGCCAAGGGCCGTGCCGCCGATCCTCAATCGGCACGTGCAGGGATCCGCGCCTCTGCGCACTCGGGAACGCCGCACACCCACCAGCACGCAATGAGGGGAGCGATGAGCAAAGCCCAGGTGGGGATTCGCCCCTTTGTCATCAGCGACATCAAGGAGATCGTCGAGTTGTCGTTTCTCGCCTGGGATCCGGCGTTCGAGTCGATGGAGAAGGTCCTCGGCGCGCGGATCTTCCACCTCATCTGGCCGGATTGGCGAAAGAGCCAGCGCGAGGGCATCGAAGGCGCCTGCAAAGCAAAGGACAAGTACCACGTCCTGGTCGCGGAGCTGGACGGCCGAGTCGTTGGTTTCATCGCCTACGAGTTGAAGGGCGAAACGGGCGAGGTGGTCTTGCTTGCCGTGCACCCGGAGTTCCAGAGGCGCGGCATCGCGACGCAACTCAATCAAGCGGCGCTCGATGCGATGAAGGCAGCAGGGGCTAAGCTCGCGATCGCCGAGACGGGCGGCGAGGAGGGCCACGCCGCGGCTCGAAAGGCCTACGAGAAGGCCGGGTACACAGGCCTGCCGATCGTTCGCTACTTCAAGGACCTCTAGGCAAGAGGTTGCGCAGTTCACAGTGCTCAGCACGGCAAGATGAGACTTGGCGTAGCATGATATCCGTGCTATCATGGCAACGTGATCCAGTCGTTCGCAGACGAAGGCACGGAAGACGTGTTCAACGGGCGCTCGACTAAGAAGGCGCGGGCCATCTGCCCAACGGACCTATGGCGAGTCGCTGCGCGCAAGTTTGATCAGCTGGATTCTGTCGAGCGGCTCGATGAGTTGGCGATTCCTCCCGGGAATCGGCTCGAACCTCTCATCGGGAACCGGGTGGGGCAGCACAGCATTCGGATCAATGAGCGGTACCGAATCTGCTTTGCATGGACGGAGAGCGGGCCGGCGGATGTCGCGATCACGGACTACCACAGCTAGGCCTACATGGTAGACAGGAGGCGGGAGTCATGATCAGGGTTCCGACGGATCGGGCACCGACGCATCCGGGCGAGATGCTGCTCGAGGAGTTCCTGACGCCGATGGGGCTGTCGCAGCGCGACCTTGCCGTCGGGATTCGCGTGCCCTACCAGCGTGTTAACGAACTCGTCAATGGGAAGCGTGGGGTCACGCCGAGCACGGCGCTGCGGCTGGCGCGCTACTTCGGCAATAGCCCTGGCTTCTGGCTCTCTCTGCAGCATCGCTGGGACCTCTACCAGGCTGAGAGGTTGGAGGCGAGCGAGCTCGAGCGCATCGAACCCGTACGAGCGAACTGCGTTGCCGAGCCTCGCCGGGAGACACGGCTTTCACCGCAGAGCGCGCAGAGAGTGAGAAGAGGAAGGCCCGAACGCTCTCCTCAACGGGGCTGAAGCTCGAGTAAGCTCGTCGTATGACCCACCCGTTTCGCGCGGCGCTCGGCATGGCTCTGGTCGTGATGGCGGTGGCTGCCGTCTTTCCAGGCGCTGCCTGCCGAGGGACAGCGTCCCCAGGCACTGTGTGCCTGGGGTACTACACGGGCGACGAGCGCTCGTTCGAAGCGGTCCAGGACTTCGCGGAGTACCTCACGATCGTGTCGGCCGATGTGTACGCGGTCGAGTTCAACGGGACGATCACGGGTGCGGACGACTTCGGCGTTGTCGCCTTCTGCAAGGCGCACGGGATTGAGGTCTACGCTTGCGTCTCGAACTACAACAAGGATCCTGATGTTGATGGCTTCGACGCGGAACTGGCGCGAGCGGCCATCGTCACGCATCGGGACAAGGTCATCGCACGGCTCGTGGCTCTCGCGGCGAGCGGCGGCTATGACGGAGTGAACATCGACTTCGAGAACCTCGCCTTCTCGCGCGACATCGACGACGATCGCGCGGCGTTCACGACGTTCATCCACGAACTCGCAGCCGACCTCCACGCTCTCGGGCTCAAGCTCGCGATCAGCGTTCCGGGGAAGACCGAGGACTCGATCGACGACGATTGGTCATATCCGTTCGACTACGCGGCGCTGGGCGAGGACGCGGACCTCCTCCAGCTCATGACCTACGACGAGCACGGTCCGTGGAGCGAGCCGGGCTCGGTCTCGGGCGCGGATTGGGTAGAGGACTGCGTCGCGTATGCGGTCTCCGTCGTCGATCCGGCGAAGCTCCTGATCGGCCTTCCCGCCTACGGCTACGACTGGGACCTCACCGACTCCGATCCTGAGAGCTGGACCTACTCCGCGACGAGCTTCTCCTGGAGTGGCATTGCCGCTTTGCTGGCACAACCGGGAGCCATCGAGGGGTGGGACGCTGCCTCGCAGTCTCCGTTCGTCACCTACATCGAGCACGGACACTGGCACGAAGCGTGGTTCGAGAACGCGGCGAGTCTCCAGGCGAAGACGGCACTCGTCACCGACTACCACTTGGCTGGCCTCTCGATGTGGTCACTCGGTCAGGAGGACGCGGCGTTCTGGGAGGCAGTTGCCGCGATCCGATAAACTGCCTGGGCAATTGACGCTGGATAGGAGAGCCATGTCTGTAGCGCGCGCACCCAAGTCCAAGCACTTCGATCTCATTCCGCTCGTCGATGGGGTGTACGCCTGCATCCACAAGGCGGGCGGCGCCGCGTCGTCGAACGCCGGGATCATCGACCTCGGCGACCGCACCGTGCTTGTCGATGCGTTCAACACCGTCGCTGCGGGCCGCGATCTGCGTGCGACGGCGGAGGCGCTGTTCGGGCGGCCGGTCTCAACCATCGTCCTCACCCACTTCCACGACGACCACTGGATCGGCGCCTCCGCGTTCGATGCCGCGACTCTCTTCCTCGCGAGCGAGCCGACGCGCTCGGCGTGCCTTGAGGAGGCCGCGGAGCTGGTAGAGAGCTTCAAGGACCGCGCGCCGTGGGAAGCAGAACTCGCGAAGATGGAGGCGCAGCTCGAGACGGAGACGGACGAGCGGGTGCGCGTCGGCCTCGTGAACGGGATCTCGCGGGCGCGCCACACGATGGCGGAGATGGCCGACTTCCAGCCGCGCTGCGCCGACGTGGCGTTCACCGGCACGGTGACGTTCCACGGCGCGAAGCGCACGGCCGAAGTACGTTCGCTCGGCCGCGGCCACTCCGTGGATGACGCCGTTGTCCTGCTCCCTCAGGATGGGGTTGCCTTCATCGGCGACGTCGGCTTCTTCGATACCCAGCCGTTCATGGCCTATTGCGACATCGACCTGTATTGTAAACAACTTGTCTTCTTCCTTGATTCCGACTTCTGCGTGCTCGTTCCTGGGCACGGAGTGGTCGGGGGCAAGCCCGAGATCGAGCGGCAGCTCGCGTACTTCGACGTGCTCGAGGATCTGGTCGGGAAGGTTGTCAAGAAGGGTGGGTCACTCGAAGAGGCGGCGCGGATCTCGCTGCCGACTCCGTTCGACCGATGGCTCTTCGGAGGCATGAACCGGTTCGCGATGAACGTGCGCTTCATGTACAAGCACCTCGGCGGCCGGATCTCGGAAGAGGCGTGACGTGGCAGCGAAGCGCAGGATGCAGGAGAACGGCGCTTTCTGGGAGGAGTTCTGCCCGGCGCAGGGAGGGTAGGTAGATGGAGTTCTGGTCGGGAGATCAGTGCGTGCCAGATGGCGCAAAGAGCGAGCGCTTGGTTCTCCGGCCGCTGCGCGCGACGGACGCTGCTCTCGACTACGACGCCGTGATGTCGAGTGCCGTGGAGCTACACCGCTGGAACGCGGGGTACTGGCCGGCCGACGGCTTCACTCTTGCGGAAAACCTGGCCGATCTCGAGCGGCACGAACGCGAACACGTCGAGCGGAAGGCGTTCACGTACACCGTCCTCAGCCGCGATGAGGTGAGATGCCTCGGCTGCGTGTACATCCAGCCCGTGACTCCCGAGGAGGCGCCGCTGTGTGGCGAAGCCGCACGCGCGGCCGCGGTCGGGTTCTGGGTCCGCACGTCCGAGATCGAGCACGACCTTGACAGACACCTGCTTGCCGTCCTGCTTGAGTGGCTCCGCGTTGACTGGCCGTTCGACTGCATCCTGTTCACGAACATGGCCGGGGAGACCCGGCAGGCCGTGTTGCTGGGTGAGGTTGGTTTGACGCGCCTTCCGCTCACCTGGTGCGACGGGCGCTACGGCTCGGCGTTCCGCGCGTCCTGGCCGAAGGGCCAACAAGTGCTGTAGAGCTGTTGGGACCTTTGCTTGTCCGTCCTCTTGCAGTGTGCTAGAATAGCGCAACAGTGTTGTGTTACGTTACTTCACAGACCGAGGAGGCACGCGGAACCCGGCCCCATCTGGGTTTGGCGAGAGATCGATGAAGAAGACGAAGAGGCAGCTCTACATCCTCTGCGACCTGGAGGGAGCATCCGGCATCTCCCCCGCCAACTGGAATGCCCTGATGCATGGCTCCGACCTCTGGCGCACGCAGGGGCGCGCGCTCGTCACATCGGACGTGAAGGCGGTGTGTGAGGCGGCGAACGAGTTCGGGATCGACGAAATCGTCATCGACGATGAGCACGACGGCGGGAAGAAGGAACCGAACCTCGTCGTAGCCGACCTGCCCTCGAACGTCCGCGTGCTCCGGCGGCCCCACCTGCCGGGAAAGGCGCGGAAGTCGGTGCGCGGCGAGCCGTTTGGGATGGTCTTCGTTGGGCAGCACGCGATGTACGGCGGCGGAGGGTTCGCGCCTCACAGCATCCAGTCGCCGCCGATCGGCGCGATCACCATCAACGGCGTCCGCGTTGGCGAAATCGGCCTCGAACTTGCGTCGTTCATGGGAGCGCGGCTCCTCGCCGTCGTCGGAGAGGAAGCTGCCGTGGTCGAGGCCCAAACCCTCTGCCCGCACGTCGTCGGGATTCCCGTCAAGAGCTTGGAGAAGAACTGGTTTCCCTCGGCCGATGAGACGCGTCCCGTGATCCGTCGTGAGGTCCTCCGCGCCCTGCACGGACGCGACAAGGCGAGCGGCCTCGACCTCGAGCCGCCGTTCCGGTTCACGCTCTCACCCGCCGACGGCTACGTCTTTGATCGACGACAGAAGATGCCGCTCCGCTGGTTCTGTCGCCTTCTCTTCTTCGGCCTGTCGAAGGGGAAGCTCAGCGCACGGGAAGCGTCGTGGGAGACGAAGACGGTTGTCCGTGGAGTCTGGGTCCTACACTGTGTCCGCGGCTTCCTTCGCAAGGAGGCGAAGTAGGAGAGGCCGCGATGCGGCTACACTCCATGCGGTATGGATCGCAAAGCCCTTGTTCGCCGGTACCAGGAGACGCCTCGCCCAGCGGGTGTCTACCAGATTCTGAACACCCAGAGCGGCAAGCTGCTCCTTGGGCTGAGCTTCAACCTGGCCGGTGCGCTCAATCGGCACCGGTTTCAGCTGGAGAACGGCATGCACCCCGACAAGGAGCTTCAGGCCGACTGGAACAGGCTGGGCGCGAGCAGCTTCACCTTCGAGACGCTCGACGTGTTGAAGCTGTCCGATGACCTCGACTACGACCCATCCGAGGATCTTCGAACGCTGAAGGCACTGTGGCTGGAGAAGCTGACGGCGTCCGCCGTGCCCTTGTACCGGCAGTCGGGGCGTGACGCGTAGGCGAGTCCTTGCTGGCCCTACGTGGCCAGTCTGATCGACTCACGGTATGACTCATGCCCGCGCGCAGAGGCCGACGGCAGTAGAATGCTCTTCTCCGATGAGTCAAGCACCTGTGGAGTACGCGAAACGGGTTGTCGAGCGCATCCTCGCGGGCGAGGTTCTGGTGCGCGCGGTGTTCAGCGGACGCCAGAGCGGGGCGACGCTCGAGTGGATCAAGGTCGTCGTGCGCCCGGTGCGGATCCGGGGCGCGCTTCACTGGCAGGTCTCCCACTTCGACGCAGAGAAGGACATTACCAAGAACTACGCCGCGGAGGAGATCGGCGGCAAGGTCGACGCCCTGCTCGATCTTCCGTTCAGGAACATCCACGTGGAGACGACGAGCGGCAGCCTCGAGGTTCGGATCACCAAGAAGGGCAAGGCTTTTCTTCGCGAGACTCAGCCGGCTGATTCGCGCGCGACCGTCGACCTGACCCACGACCGCGAGAAGAAGAGAATCCTCACCCTCAGCAACTCCGCCCCATTCCTGGAGGCCGTTGGGATCCTCACGAAGAGTGGGAAGGTGAAGGCGGACCGGCAAGGCAAGTTCCGACAGATCAACGAATTCCTGCGGCTCGTGGAAGAGACCGGCGTCTTCGGCGAACGGTGGGAACGGCCGATTCGGATCGTGGACTGCGGTTGCGGCAACGCTTACCTCACGTTTGCGCTCTATCACTACGTCTGCAACATCCTGAAAGTGCCTGCAGACGTCGTCGGCATTGACGTGAAAGCCGACTTGCTCGGACGGCACCGCGAGACGGCGCGGACGTTAGGGTGGGACCGTCTCTCGTTCGAGGTCGAGCGCATCGCCGAGTACGAGCCGGCCGCCGTCCCCGACGTGGTTGTGGCCCTGCACGCGTGCGACACGGCGACCGACGATGCCTTGGCGCAGGGAATCCGTTGGCGAAGCAGGCTCATCCTCACCGCGCCCTGTTGCCAACACGAACTGCAGGAAGAGCTGTCTCATGTCCCCGTGCCCGACCCGTTCCGGGCCGTGTCGCGCCACGGAATCCTCGACGAGCGCCTGGGAGACATCCTGACGGACGCGTTCCGAGCGGCCATCCTGCGGATCATGGGGTACCGCACGGACGTGATCCAATTCGTCTCGACAGAGCACACCGCAAAGAATCTGATGATCCGTGCCGTCAAGATGGCCGAGGGCGGAAGTGTCCAGTCAGTGCAGGAATACGCGGCGCTGAAGGACTACTGGCACGTCACGCCGTACCTTGAGCGGCTGTTAGGTGACGAACTGCCGCAGCGGCTCCGGCGTGTCGGAGGCCCATAGATAGCGAGCGGAACAGGTACATCGAATCGAGGCGACATGGCGGAGAGAGGGTTCCTGACCGTTCGCGGCGTGTGGCTGTCGTGGCTCGACTTCGGGGGAGACGGCCATCCCCTTCTCTCGCTCCACGGACGTTACAGCTGCGCACGAACGTTCGTAGGTTTCGCCCACGCCCTTGCCGGGCGGTGGCGCGTCGTTGCCCTCGACCAGCGCGGGCACGGGTGGAGCGACGTGCCCGACGACTACTCGCGGCAGGTCAAGGCGCTTTTGCCGCCCGCCCTGGATCCGAACTACCAACGCACGCGCGGGCTCCACAAGCGCCTGGGGTTCCAACCGCTTCGGGAGACTCCCGAAGAAGGAGATGCGAATCCGTACGGCATGGTCGTGGAGCACCTTTCAGCCTCATCGGAGGGGGCCGCAGCGACTTCGAAGTCCCAAGCTTCACGGTCGTTGCATCGGGGTCGCGGCCGGCAGGGCCGTGCGCGTCTCCGCGCGTCGTTCCTTATGCCTGCTTACCCCACGCGACACTCTGCGGTTTCCTCTCAAGGAGGAGGCCGTTGACCCACGACTCCATCAGACCTAGGATGAGATGCACTTGGGTGCACACGAATAGGTGAGCCCAGAAGCGAGTGCCAAGAGAGGGCGCGGGTGCGGCCGCTCGATCGGGACGGGCGGCTCGAGTTCGTTGTTCATGCCCGAAGGTGGGTGGTCGTGGATGGAGGTTGCGGGGTTCTGCCTGCTCGGCGTCTGCGTTGTTTCGTCAGTTGCCTTCTGGCTTCTGAGAGGGCGAAACCGCGCCGCCGGCGGCCGGTATCGCAGCAGCGTTCTGTGGATGCTGTGGATCTACAGTGCACTCGCCGCTACGGTCCTCCTCCTGGCTCAACCGGATCTTCGCTCGCTTGAAATCGGAGCGGCGATCGGGCTTGGGCTCTGCGTTCCCTATATGCTCTGGCGACGCGCACGCTTGCGACGAAGCATGCCGGAGAACAAGGGGCGCGTCCCCGCGCTCTTCTCTCCGTGGGGGAGCTGGGAGGGGCGTGCGCTTGAGGTTGTGGTGATTGTTGTTCTCATCGAGTCCGGTGTTGTAGACAAATGGCCCCCCTTCATTGCGGTTGCAGCGGCCATGTTGGTGTTTGGTATTCCGCTGTGGGAGCTCGCCTGGGTCTTGTGGGTCGAAGCTCGGACGAGGATGCCTCTTCTTGAGGCCTCATCGAAAGAGTAGATGCCGCAGCGGCAAGGAAGCGGACGCCCACGGCTGTGAGACTTGACCACGGCTTCTGTCACGTCGGAGGAGAAGTCGCGCCGCTCATTGGCGCACGGGGAAGGGAGCCCAAGCGTGTCGACTCAAGCGAGTGGCCCGTGGTGGGCAGCGCTGACCATCTGGGCCGTTGTGAACGCCGTCAACATCCTGCAGGCCGCGGGATTCCTGTCACGACTTCACACCGGCGGCATGGCGACGAACCGCGCGCTCGGGTACGTGATGGCGACACTTGCCTTGCCGGCCGTCGTTGCTTTGGTTGCTTTTGTTCGCGCCAAAGCCGGTTGGCTTGCATGGGTCGGTCCGGCCGCTTTCCTCGCCTTCGTGGCGTTCATGGTTGTCGTGGACTACGTCGTGCCGATCGAGTTCCGGGCGCCGGCGCGGCCGGGCATCCTCGTTCCGTACCTCGGCCTCTTCTTCGGGGCCATCCTTCTCATGGGGCTTCCCATGTTCTCCGTCGATCGACGCCTGTGGCTCATCACCGTGGCTTCCTCCGTGTTCCTTGTCGGTTCGATGGTGGCCGCGCTCTGCGCGGGCGTTGCCTAGGGCGCGGGCTACGCCGCGCTCGCCGCACGTGGATGGGGCCCGTATGATCAGCCGGCGAGTTGCGACTGTCCGAGAGGGGGCCATGGAGTGCAGACGGCTTCTTTGCGATGACGCGGAGCTGGCCCGCGAAGCGATCGGTCGGATCAAGGTAGGCGATCCGAAACGATGGCCGAGCGTCGCGCACTTCCGCGCGTTCCTCGAGGTCCCGGAGAACGTCCTCGTCGTGGCCACGGAGAACGGGAGTCCTGTTGGCTTCGCCCTCGCCTACATTCTCGATCGGGTCGACGGGGACCGCAGAATGGCGCTCCTCTACGAAATCGAGGTTGTCGAAGGGCACCGCCGCCGGGGAGCCGCGTGGGCGATGATCGAGCTTCTGAAATCTGTGTGCCGTGCGGGGAACGTGTTCAAGATGTGGGCGCAGACGAGTCTGTCAAACGAAGCTGCCGCGGCTCTCTATCGATCCACGGGGGCGCGGGCGCAGGGCGGCGACGGTGACATCGTCTTCCGCTATGACTTCGTAGAGCCGCATGACTGCCCGGCCGACCGGCAGTAGAGGCGTGGTTGGCATGACGATGACGATTCGGCCGATCGAGACGGGGGAGGACGCCAAGTGCGGGGCGCTCCTTCGCGCGCTCCCCGAGTGGTTTGGCATCGAGGAGGACATCGCGGACTACGCACGTGGTCTTGCGTCACTGGTCGAGCATGCCGAGCGTGCTCTCCGTGCGCAATCGGTGGAGGTTCTGCGGGTGAAGGCCCTGTCTCCGTCGCGGCCGGACGCTCACGATGAGCGGACGCGCGGGTTCTACGAGCACATGGGGTCCCGTCTGATTCGCGAGACGTGAGAGTGGAGGGACGCCAACCCATGTCTTGTGATGGCGAAGGAGCTGCACAACGGCGATCTGTGCGACCTATCCGGCAAGGCCGGAGCCGCGAAAGCAGGTTGCCGCGAGAGCTATGGATGAAGTAGCGTACGGCGATGTTCCGGCAGAGAGGGAGGTAGAGCATGAAGGTGGGGATCGTCGTCTATTCGCAGACGGGGAACACGCTCTCGGTTGCCACGAAGCTGGGGGAGAAGCTCCGGGCGGCGGGACACACCGTGACGATTGAGCCGATCAAGCTGGTTGGAGAGCGCAAGAAAGGCGATCGGCAGTTCCAACTTGCGCCGCTGCCGAATCCCACGCCGTACGACCTTCTCGTCGTCGGCTCACCGGTTGAGGCGTTCTCGTTGTCGCCGGTGACAAGCAAAGCGCTCGAGCAGATTGTGTCTTTGGAGAAGAAGGGCGTGCTGTGTCTCGTCACAGGAGGGTTTCCGTTTCCGTGGCTCGGCGCGAACCGCGCCGTTCGCCGGATGAGGGCGCTGTGCGAGGCCAAGGGAGCCGTTGTGCGCGGCGGCGCCGTCGTGAATTGGGTGGCGAAGAGCCTCGATCGCCGCATCACGAATGCGGTCGACACGCTGGCGGCGCTGGTGTAGGCAAAGGGGCTCTTTCGGTTCGCGGGTCCTGACAAGACGGGCAAGTAGGGGTTGAAAAGACGGGGTGGGGTATGACAACGGCACATGCGGTCGAAGCGATCAATATGGCGGTGTTCCTCGACTTCGAGAACGTCGCGCTCGGGGTCCGAGACGCGAACTACCCGGAGTTCGACGTTGAGAAGGTGCTCGAGCGGCTTCTCCTCAAGGGGAACATCGTCGTCAAGAAGGCGTACTGCGACTGGGCGCGGTACAAGGAGTTCAAGGGTCCCCTGCACGAGGCCTCGTTCGAGCTGATTGAGATTCCCCACGTTCGCATCTCGGGGAAGAACTCGGCCGACATCCGCATGGTGGTCGACGCTCTGGACCTCTGCTACACGAAGGCGCACGTCGACACGTTCGTCCTGATCAGCGGGGATTCGGATTTCTCGCCGCTCGTCAGCAAGCTTCGCGAAAACAACAAGACCGTGATTGGTGTAGGCGTTAAGAACTCGTCGGCCGACCTCCTGGTTGCGAACTGCGACGAGTTCATTTTCTACGACGATCTCGTGCGCCGGCAGCGCGCCGAGGCGAAGACGCGGCGCCCTCCCGCGAAGAAAGCCGAGGGAACCCGGACGACGAAGAAGGCTCCTCCGTCGATCGAAGACAAGAAGCGCGAGGCGTGGGGTCTCGTTGTCGAAACGTACGAAGCCCTGGTGGAGGAGCGCGGTGAGGGGGAGATCTGGGGGTCGATGATCAAACAGGCGCTGAAGCGCCGGAAGCCCGGATTCGCCGAGTCGTACTACGGGTTTAGCTCGTTCGGGCAGCTGCTCGAGGAAGCCGGCGCGCAGGGGATCCTCGACCTGGAGCGGGACGAGAAGTCCGGCGGGTTCATCATCAAGAGCGGGCAGAGTTTTTGAGTGAGAGCGACCTCAGGGGATTCTTCCGATAGGGACCGGCTTGTGACGGAATGCACGCGTAGGGTCGATTTGAACTCCGCACCTGTAGAGTGCTATTCTGTCGCGGGTGCTTGAGGGGACTCAGGTACATCACCTGATTGGAGGAGGCCTAGAATGGCGAAGTCGCAGGATGTGAAGAAGACTGCGAAGAAGGCTCCGCAGAAGACGCTGAAGGAGAAGCGTGCTGCGAAGAAAGCCAAGAAGGCGGAGAAGACCTGAGAGTAATGGGCGGTCGGCGCGCGAGCGCCGACTGAGATGAAGACGCGTGAAACGAGGGTCCGCGTACAGCGCGGACCCTTCCCTTTGTAGGGCTGGCTTGCCCTACAAAGCGATGGTTACCGGGGAAGCTTTGGGCCGGGGACTCCTGAGGCTTCTCCGGAATGAAGTCAGGTCTGTGCGTAATGCGCTTTACCTCCTGAGATAGGCTAGAATCTGGTGAACAAGGCACAATGGGGAAGTGGGCTTGGCGCTCTCGGCGGGAAGGCCTGCCCGCCGAGCGAAGGAGAGGAACGGCGGCTTGAGGGGCGGCCGTTCGCCGGTTGCCGGTCCGCAGGGAGCGTGGCGGATGGTGCTGCGGGAGTTGATGAACCCGGCGTTCCCGGGCGTCTCGATGGCCCTCGACGCCGTCGCGCGGTTCGGACTGGGTTTCCTGTCGTGTCGCAGCCAGTCTGAGATCATCGCGTCGTTCTGCGAGGCGATGACAGCAGCTGGCTACTCGCGGGCGGCCGTCGGCCACTGGGTTGATGGAGACCCGAGGCACATCCTGCTGCTGATCGAATCGCCTGCCCGGGACGGCCGAGGGGTCGTCGACCTCTCGCGCCGCAAGACGGCGACGTCGCTCGCCCTGGGCGGCGAGAACCCCTACGTCGTGGAGACGACGATTGCCAGGACGGACGGCGCAGATGCGACAACGGAATCCGTGATTGCAGTGACCTTCCCATGGCGCACGGAATCGTGGGGAGTGCTGCTCGTCGAATCGAACGAGCCGGACGCTTTCGCCGACCCGGAGCGAGCGGCCGTCGAGTACGCTGCGTCCCACCTCTCCGTGGGGCTCGAGATTGTGGGCCAACGGGAGGCGATCCAAAGTGGGGAAGACAGGTACCGACAGCTCCTTGAGAACGTCGATGAGATCGTCTACACCGCTACCGGAGACGGCCGGATCACGTACGTCAGCCCGGCGATCGAGCGGGTTCTCGGGGTCCCCTCCTCAGCGGTATTGGGAGACGGGTTCGAGCAGTTTGTCGCCCTGGAGGATCGCGCCGCGATCTGGGAAGGGTTCACTCGGCAGCGCACCGGGGGCCCCCCAGTGGAATTGCGCGTACGGGACGCAGGAGGGCGGCTGCGCGTTCTTCGCGCGTCGCTCTTCCCCACGCAGACCGGCGCGGGGGATCTCATCGGAGCGGCAAGGGACGTCACGGAGCAACTCCTCGCCGCAGAACGGCTGCTGAAGACGTTTGAGGGCACGGTCCGAGCGCTTGATGGGGTCACGGTGGCGCGTGATCCGTACACGGCCATCCATCAGGAGCGAGTCTCTCGGTTGGCGAGCGCCGTTGCGGAGGAGATGGCGTTCGATCCGGACAGGGTCCGTGGAATCCGCTATGCGGGGCTGATCCACGACATCGGCAAGGTGTCTGTGCCTGCCGAAATCCTGAACAAGCCGGCGAAACTCACAGAGCCCGAGAGAGCGCTTCTCGAGGCGCACCCCGCGGTCGGGTACGGGATCCTGAGCGCGAGTGAGTTTCCGTGGCCGATTGCGGAGATTGTTATCCAGCATCACGAACGGTTGGACGGGTCGGGTTACCCCCACCACCTCCGAGGGTCGGAGATCCTGCTCGATGCGCGGATCCTCTCGATCGCCGATGTGGTTGAGGCCATGGTGTCGCACCGCCCGTACCGCCCCGCCCGATGCCCGCGAGCGGCCCGAGACGAGATCACCCTGCACGCAGGCGAGCTGTATGACCCGGACGTCGTCGCGGCCTGCCTGCGAGTCCTGTCCCGTGTCGATTCCCCCCTCGCGGAGACACCGAGTCCGGCGGATGGTCGACCTTGAGAGAGCAGACTTGCACCAAGCGGCCGGCCGATCGATGCTTGACGTAAGCGTCGAAGCCAGGATAAGGAGAGGGCATGCCGCGAGACCTCGTAGGACTGCACGGGATCCTGCCGCCGATTGCGACGCCGTTTGACGAGCGGGACACGTTCGCCCGTGATCGCTTGCGCCGCAACCTCCAGACCTGGAATCGCTACGCGTTGGCGGGGTACGTTGTTCTGGGGTCGAACGGAGAGGGCGTCTTGCTCTCGCCTCGCGAGCGGCTCGACGTGCTGCGCGCAGCGCGCGAGGACATCCCCGCCGACCGGTGGATGATTGCGGGGACTGGGTGCCCATCGACCCGAGAGACGATCGAACTGACGCGGGACGCCGCGAAGATCGGCGCCGACGCGGCCCTCGTCCTCCCGCCGTCGTACTACCGCGGGCGAATGACCCGCGAAGCGCTCGTGCGTTACTACTCGAGTGTGGCCGATGCTGCGGGCATACCGGTCCTCATCTACAACATGCCGGCGTGTACGGGGATCGACCTCGATGTCGAGACGATCGTTGCGTTGGCGACCCATCCGGGCGTGGCCGGAATGAAGGACTCGGGCGGAGACGTCACGAAGCTTGGAGCAATCCGCGCGGCGCTCGGACCGAAGTTCCGCCTGTTCGCGGGGTCGGCCGGGTTCCTGCTTCCGGCGCTCGCGGCCGGCGCCGTGGGCGGCGTCGTGGCACTCGCGAACATCGCGCCCGCCGAATGCCTGGCGATCTACGAAGCCTTCGTCTCCGGACACGTCGACGTCGCGCGGGACACTCAGCTGCGGATGATCCCGGTGAACGCAGCGGTCACGAGCCGCTGGGGCGTCGCGGGCCTGAAAGCGGCGATGGATCTCCTCGGGCGGTACGGTGGACCGGTCCGCGGTCCGCTCGTCGCGCTGACGCAACGTGAGGTTGTTGAGCTCTCGACGATTCTCGAACATGCCGGCCTCACACAGGAAGACGAAAGAGGGATGCAATCGTGAAGGGACGGACGCTGCTCATGATCCCCGGCCCGATCGAGTTCGAGCCGGAGGTTCTGCAAGCCCTGGGTGCTCCGACGACAAGCCACGTTGCCCCTGACTTCGTGGACGCGTTCGGGCGGGCGCTCGAGCGGATGCGCGATGTGTGGCAATGCCCGTCCGGGCAGCCGTTCGTCGTGGCCGGGTCGGGCACGTTGGCGATGGAGTTGGCGGGGGCGAACCTCGTCGAGCCGGGAGATCGCGCCCTCGTGGTCAGCACCGGCGTGTTCGGCGACCGATTCGAGGATCTCCTCGGTCGCCACGGCGCCACGGTCACTGTTCTGCGAGCGCCGGTCGGCGAGGTTGTGGCGATGCCAGCGATTGAGCAGGAGCTTGCACGCGGCGGGTACAAGCTCGTTACCGTTACACACGTCGATACGTCGACCGGCGTACGGATGGACGTAACCCGGCTCGGTGAGCTCGGCCGCAAGTACGGAGCGCTCACGGTGGTCGATGGGGTTTGCTCGGTCGCGGGAGAGGAGATCCGACAGGAGGAGTGGAGGCTCGACGTCGTGCTGACGGCTTCGCAGAAGGCGATCGGCGTTCCTCCGGGCCTCGCCCTTCTCGTGGCGAGCCCAAGGGCGCTCGAGGCGTTCCATGCTCGTCGGCGCCCCGTCGGCTCCTACTACGCCGACTGGTCGAAATGGCTGCCGGTGATGAAGGCGTACGAGAACCGGACGCCGAGCTACTTCGGGACCCCCGCGGTCAACCTGGTGGCCGCGCTCGATGTGAGCCTCGGCCAGATCCTCGCGGAGGGGATGCCAGCACGGTTCGTCCGGCACGCGCTTCTTGCCAAGGCATTCCAGACAGGTATGGACGCCGTCAAGCTGACGCAGGTCCCGGCGAAGCCGCCGTACCGGGCTCACACGTTGACAGCGTGCTACGCGCCCGAGGGGGTCAGCGTCGCGTCGTTCCTCGAAGACGTCAAGAATGCGGGAGCGATCATCGCCGGCGGGCTTCACCCCGCGATCAAGGACCGCACGTTCCGCATCGGGCACATGGGTGCCGTTCGCCCCGCCGATGTGCTCGCCACCGTGGGAGCCATCGAAGCCGGGCTTCGGCGGGCGGGATATCGGTTCGACGCGGGCGCCGGGGTCGCCGCGGCGCAGCGCGCTCTCCTGTCGTAGTTTGCCGTCGACGAAAGGAGGCACGGTGGACGACGTAGAAGGAATCCGCGACTACGTTCGAGTGTCGGAGACGCTCGCAACGGGCGGACAGCCGACAACGGAGCAGCTGCGACGACTCGCGGGAGACGGCTGCGCCGTCGTCGTGAACCTCGGTCTCCTTGACCCGGCGTACTGCCTCGGCGACGAGGCCGGGCTTGCCGCCTCGCTTGGCATGGAGTACCACCACATTCCGGTCGTGTTCGGCAACCCTCGCGAGGACCAGCTCCTGGAGTTCGCCACCCTGATGGACCGCCTGGCCGGGCGGAAGACGTTCGTTCACTGCGCCGCAAACAAGCGGGTGTCCTGTTTTGTCGCTCTCTACAAGGAGTCGCGGGAAGGGTGGTCGGCCGTGCGCGGCGACGCGTTCATCCGGCAGGTCTGGGAGCCGGACGCGGTATGGTCGGCGTTCGTCGCGCACGTCCGCCGCGACAGGGGTCTCGGCGCGGCGGGACAGACGTCGCACGCGGCGGGCGGCTGATGCGTTGACGCGTCGGAAGCCCGGGCATATGATGCCCCGGACGGCAAGAACCCACGAGAACAGGGCGGTCCCATGCTTCAGTACACCCGAAACGAGAACGGGCGACTCGTACCCGCCGAGAGCTTCGATGAGGCGGAGATCGTCCGAGTCGTCAACCCCACCTCGGTCGAATTGTCAGTTCTTGCGGAAACCGCCTGCGTGCCGATGGACTTCCTCACCGCGGCCACCGACCGCGACGAGCGTCCGCGCTTCGAGGTAGAGGAAGACTGCAAGCTTCTCATCCTCCGTGTGCCTCATCGCGACCCGTCGTCGGACCCGCCGTACGTGACGTTGGCCTTTGCGGTGATCCTGACACCCACGAGGATCCTCACCGTGTGCGCCGAGGACACGGCACTGTGGAGTGAGCTTCTGTCGGGGCGGACCCGGATTCCACCCACGACCGATACCGTCAAGTTCCTGTGCACGCTCTTCCTCCACATTGCCCGGCAGTACCTCGGATTCCTCAACAGCATCCGCCACGAGTCGGACGAGGCCGAGGGTGCGATTCAGGGCTCCATGACGAATCAAACCCTAATCCGAGTGCAGAACCTCCAGAAGTGCCTGGTGTATTTCACAACGTCGCTGCGGGCCAATGAGCCGATGTGGGATCGGGTTCGCCGCCTCGCCGGGCGGAATCTCACCGAAGAGGAAATCGATCTGCTCGAGGACGTGCGAGTCGAGTTCGGTCAGGCCCGCGACCTCGCGGACATCTACGGGAACATCCTGACCGGAATGATGGACGCGTTTGCCTCGATCATCTCGAACAACGTCAACGCGGTGATGAAGTTCCTGACTCTGGTCACGATTATCCTGATGCTTCCGACGCTCGTCGTCAGCATCTACGGGATGAACGTGCCGCTGCCGTTTGCGAACTCTCCCCATGCGTTTCTCATCGTGATGGGGTTCGCTGCCCTGCTCGCCGGGCTGACCGTGATTTTCTTCCTCCGGCGGAAGTTCTTCTGAGTGAGTTCGAGGAAGCTGGGCACGTCCTACGCGGTGCCCTCTTTCTGCGGCGATCCCAGCTGTACCCTCCGCAGACGGCTCGCAAGGTACAGCGGCGCCGCGGCACACAGCTAGCTGTATCCGAACCGGACTAGGAGGACGGCGATGGCACAGGGTGAACGTGTGAAGAGCGCGTTTGTGGAAGCCAACGGCGTGCGTCTTCACCATCTCGATTGGGGAGGCAAGGGCTCCGCTCTCGTCTTTCTCGCGGGTTTTGGGAACACTCCACACTTCTTTGATTCCGTCGCGAGGCGGCTCAACGACCGGTTTCGCGTGCTCGGCCTGACTCGACGTGCCCACGGCGAATCGGAGCAGCCGGAAACGGGCTACGACGTTCCGACGTTGGCGAAGGACATCGTGGCGTTCCTCGAAGCGCTTCAGGTCGAGCGCGCTTCGGTTGTCGGACATTCGTATGCCGGGGCCGAGATGATCGAGCTCGCGATCGCTCATCCCCACCGGGTCGAGAAACTTGTCTTCCTCGACGCGCTCTACGAGTACGAGAAGAGCGACATCGAACTCTACGGGGCGAACCCTCTCATCGTCCGCGGTGCGCCTCCCGAGACCTTTGACTCGGTCGAGGCGTATTCCGAAGACTTCACCACGCGGTACGCCCAGTACCGACGGCTTCGCTCCCCAAAGTGGGATGCGCTCATGGCTCACACGCTCGAGCGGACTGCAGACGGGCGGTTCCGCGAGCGTCTCGGGCCGAAGGCCGCGGAGCAACTTGGCATGGCCGAGTTCTACTACCGTGCGGACTGGCAGAAGATCTCCTGCCCGGTGCTCGCGATCTATGCGTTCCAGGATGCGGCGTGGCCGCTGCCCGACGACGCGTCCCCCGAGCTCTGCGAAGCAGTACGCGCGTACACCGAACGTTTCGACCGCGAGCACAGGGGGCGCTGCATCGCGCGGGCACGCCGAGACATCAGGAACATCCAGATCGTCGAGATGCGCGGCGCGAGCCACTACTGCTTCCTCGATCGTGAGGACGACGTCGTCGAGGCGATGCGACGGTTCCTGTAGCGGTCGCTCGGCTTCGAGTCGGGGGGATTGTGAGGGGCTCGGCTCCGAGCCGCCTTCGTGCTACGCTCCCTCGCGAGGTGAGATGAATGCCCGTTTGTGGGTCGGACGATTTGCTCGAATCGTTGCCCAACATCGGTGCGGAGTGCGCGAAAGCACTTCGCGCCGCAGGAATCGAGACGGCCGTCGATCTGCGGCGGGTTGGGAGCGTCGAGGCTGCCGTTCGCCTTCGAAAGGCGCTGAGCGTCGATGCCGTATGCCGAAGCCGCCTCTCGGCACTTGAAGGCGCGGTCCGCGGTGTTCGCTGGCACACGATCCCCAAGCCGGAGCGTGAGCGCCTGTGGGAAGAGCTTGAGCGGCGTTCGCCGAGCGGCGGCTCATGAAGGACGTGATTGCTCTCGACGCCCACGCGCACATCAGACCCGCACGGACCTCCGAGGAGCTGGCTCCTGCGGGCGCGATTCTGGCGATGACGTTATCGCTCGACGAGGCCGCCGCCGTCGTCGGTCGACGCGAACTGCTCGTCGCGTGGGGCGCCGGTTGTCATCCACGAAAGGCAGAAGCTCAGGCGGCGTTCGACCCCGATCTCTTCGACCGGCTCGCTGAGCAGACGGCCGTCGTGGGAGAGATCGGTCTCGACGTCCGCTGGTCGCGCGTGCCGGTGGAGACGCAGCTCCGTACTCTCCGGCACGCGCTTGAGGTGGTTGCGAAGATGCCGCGCATCGTCAGCATCCACAGTTTCACGGCAACGCGCCTTGTGCTCGACGAGCTGCGGCGGACGCCGGTCGCCGCGCCGATCCTCCACTGGTGGACAGGGAATGCGGCCGAGACTCGCGAAGCCGTGGCGATGGGCTGCTACTTCTCCGTTCACTCGGCGGTGGCGAGGCGATCGACCTTTCGTACCGCCGTGCCGCCGGAGCGGATCCTCGTCGAGAGCGATCACGGCTGGGGCGATCCGCCGGCGGCGATCCCCTGTCGCGTGGAGTGGGTCGAGCACCTGCTCTCCGTGCAACTGAAGTGTCCGCGGGAGGAGATCCGCGCGCTCGTGTGGCGGAACTTCGCGACGATCGTCCGAGAAACCGGGACTGGTCCCTTACTTCCGCCGGGCATCAGCTCGGCCCTGTCGGCCGCACGAGACTCGACGAGTGAGTTGAAGCTGTTCTAGAGGAAGGTTGAGAGGCCCCATGGCGAGGAAGACGTGGCGGGAGAAGCTGGATGACGACCATGGCCTGCGCGCGTCGAGGAGATCGACGCGCGCAGGAGCGCTCGTTGGGGCGAGGGGATGTTCGTGATCCCGGCGCCGCGCGAGGTCGACGAGCTGATGCACGCGGTTCCCAAAGGAAAGCTGACGACGATCAACGCCCTGCGGGAGATCCTCGCCGCGCGTCACGGCGCAACGATCGCGTGCCCGATCACGACGGGCATCTTTGCGCGCATCGCCGCCGAGGCAGCGGCCGAGGACGAGCGGGACGGCTGCGCCGACGTCACGCCGTACTGGCGGACGCTGACGTCCGGTGGCGAACTCAACCCCAAGTATCCCGGTGGAGTCGAGGGCCAGCGAGAACGACTCGAGGCCGAAGGCCACACGGTCGTCGAGCGCGGGAAGCACTCGTTTGTCGTCGACTACGAGAAGCGGCTCGCCGACCTGGCCTCTGCGGCGTGTTGACGCCAGGGGTGAACGACTCAGTGTCTCGGTTTCGCCTCGCGTACTCTCGGATGTAAGAACGCTCTCATCCTCATGTCTTCAGCCGCGGCAGCCCCTCCTCCTTCTCCTCTAGCTTCTCGACCTTGCGGAAGAAGGCGTCGTACAAGCCGCTGAGCCATTGGACCGTCTGCTTCGAGAACGTACCGGCAAGAAGACTGAGAACGAGCACAATGTACATTTGCGACAACGTCGCGATGGTTGAGATCCAGACGGCGCGGACGCCGTAGTAGATAAGCAAGCCGAGAGCCGCAGCAATGAACGGCCGAAGGATGTACCACCACAGCCATTGACGTTGAAGCTTCTTCCGCCCGGCGAATTCGGCGAGCGACGTGAACACGTGGATCATCGATCCGAGAGCGGCCGCGATCGTGACCAGAAGCGAGATGAGGTACTCCATTCTGGGAGGGAGCGGAATCCAGGTGGATGCGATGCACGTCAGCGCGATGGTCGCCGCGAGAAGGGCGATGGACACGCCGATGTAGATAGGGACGAGCCGTCTCCACGGGGCCTTGTAGGCGTCCTCCGGCTCCTCGCTTGGCCCGGATGCGGAGTTGCCCAAATCGGGTGGAGGTGTGCTGGCGGCCACACTGCCGTGCTGGTTGGGATTCCTCGCCTGACTGCTCGCAGGCTGGGGTGTTGTTCCCTCAGCGCCTGGAGGGCTGGGGTTTGCACGCGGTGCCTTCTTGTCGTCTTCCTCAGCCTTGTCGGCGGCTCGGAGAATGCTGCTGAAGACCCCGCCGAGCCAGTCAATGGCCTGGCGGGAGAACATCCCTGCTAGTCCGGCAAGCGCCAGGTAGGCGGCGAGCGCCCGCATCTCATCACCTTCTGGCACGTTCTTCAGTATGTCGCCGATGTTCAGGCCTGTTACGGCGAGGACGAACAGCACTCCGAGAGCGGTCCCTAGGACCGGTCGGAGAATAAACCACCAAGTCCATTCCTGCCCGAGCGTGCCGACCCCAGCGTGGTGCGAGAACGACGTTGCCGTGTGAATGCTCGCACCGAGGCCTCCCGCCGCGGCGAGGAGTAGCACCAACTGCCAACCGAGATCGAGCGAGCCGCTCGCGGGCAGAAACGCGACGAGGACAGCGAGAAACACCAAGAGCGCCGCCAGACTGTAGACTCCAAGACGGAACCGCACAGCGGGACTTACCGCTGCTCTCTCTCGTGTCATGGAACCTCCTTGCATACACGCCCAAGTATGCTTCGAAGAGATAGGTGATAGTCAAACCTTACACGACACGCGAGGAAGCAGGCAACTTCGCGCCGAGAGATCTCATCTGCCATCCTTGTGGTCGATCGGCCTAGCCTGCGAGGTGAGTGGACATTGCGGATAGGGATGCAAGACGATAGCATAGGCGAATATCAGCACGTGGAGGAAAGCGTAACCCGACTGTCGGTGAGGAGTGTAGTTAGACGACACGAGGTGGCTCTGTTTGGCGGGTTTGGTCGGCAACCACAGCCAGTGCCCACGGATTGAGCGAAGGAGAGTCCAGATGAACGCAGACCGTCATCGCATAGGCGTATTCCTTGCGTCTCCCGGCGATGTGGAAGAGGAGAGACATGCGTTCCGGGATCTTCTGCACGAGCTATCGGGCCGCACCGATTACGAGTTCACGCCTGTTGGATTCGAGGATCTCTTGGCATCTACCGGGCCGCGCCCCCAAGACAGCATAAACGCGCTACTTGACCAATGCGACGTCTTCCTCTGTGTCTTCCATCGGCGGTGGGGTCAGACCTGTGCTGATTCGGTGGGCTACACAGCCTATACAGAGGAGGAGTTTCAGCGGGCTTTGCGTCGATTCAAGCAGACGGGCGCGCCGCGGATCATGTGTTTCTTCAAGCAAGTGGGACTGTCCGGCCTGGCCGACCCGGGAGAGCAACTTGCGAAAGTCTTGGCTTTCCGCCGTTCTCTGGAGGAATCAAGACAGGTGACCTACAGGGTCTTCTCCTCGGTGCGTGAGTTCCAGTCCCAACTTGAGGCGCACCTCCTAGCGATAGCTCGGGGTGAGGAGCCGGCTCTACCAGAGGCCGCTAGGAACATACACGTGCCGATCCCGGATCAGGAACCCGAGCGTGAGATGTCGGGAGAGCTGGCGCTGGCCGATCAGGCTGCGTCTGCGGCAAGAAACGGTCACGGGGAAGAGGCAGCAGCGCTCTTCGCCAGGCTGTCTCAAACCTCACGCAACATCCAGGTGCTTGATGCCGCTCGTGCGTTTTTTGTTGCCTTTGGCAACGCGGACGCAGCTCAATCGCTGCTAGAGCGGAAGCTTACGCTCATTCACGACAGGCGGCTCGCTGCGCGTGAGTATGTCTCTGCTTTCATGAGCACGAGGTGGGTGGACGACCTGGCTGCAGGTATCCAGGATGAGGCGATGGCAGAGTCACTCCGGCGGCAGCTCTCAGGCGAACGATTTCAGGAAGCCCTCATCCAGTACCTCGCGGAGTACTTCACCGTCGGTGAGCTAGTCACCTTGGGGCGCTTCTACAGTGGCGAAGGTGCTAGCATTTCCGCAAAATTCGGGAGGTATATGGCGGCGTTGCCAGAGTTCCTCGCTGAGATGGAGGGAGACGGAGAACGGGGCAAGTAGTGCAATCCTCCTGCTTGATCCTCCGGCGAGCGGACCCAAGAGGGTACGTCTTTTACCGCCGCTGCATGTTCGGCGTTCTCCGCGCGATCGAACGGTGATGAACTGGATGGGCGCGTGTTAGGCTCCGGCTCGTGAGGCGGCCCGCGGCCTCGCCGTGTCAGGAATACATGACTCTCCACCAACTCCGCTGGATCGGACAAGGGTATTCAGTTCGCAAGGTTGTGTGGCTTCCCTTCACGGCGGGTGATTCCTGCCAAGGGCGCGTTCAGTGGGGCTGCCAGGGGGCCGGACGGGGCCCCGCGGGCATGGTCGCTCAGCTACTCTCTTTCGCGCCCTGGAGGTAGCATGATGCCCAGCAAAGAGACGCCGCGGTTGTACAGCGATCTGGCATGGTTATGGCCGCTGTGGGGAGACCCCGACGGCGAGTACGCGGAGTGGTGCGCCCACGTCGTCGAGATGATCGCGAAGCACGCGAGGCGCAAGGTCCGCACGCTGCTCAACCTGGGTTGCGGCGGCGGGAAGAACGCCTACAACCTCAAGCGCCACTACGAGGTCACCGGCCTCGACCTCTCCCCGGCCATGCTGGCCAACGCCAGGAAGCTCAACCCGGAGTGCACGTTCGTGCAGGGCGACATGCGCGACTTCACGCTCCTGACCCGCTTCGACGCGATCCTCATCGACGACGCGGTCGCGTACATGACCTCCCGCGAGGACCTCCTGCACCTCTTCCGTGCCGCCTACCGCCACCTCGAGCCGGGCGGCGTGATGATCGTGTCCCCCGACGGCACGAAAGAAACGTTCGAGCAGAACGAGACCCGCGTCTCGCACGCCGAGGCGAAGGCGAAGCCCGAAGGCGTCGACGTCGTGTTCATCGAGAACAACTACGACCCCGACCCGGCCGACGACACGTACGAAGGGCTGATCGTCTACCTCATTCGGGAGAACGGGAAGCTTCGCGTCGAGGTCGACCATCACAAGCTCGGCATCTTCGCTGCCGACGTCTGGCCGGCTCTTCTGCGCGAGGCCGGCTACGACGTCCACGACGACTACTGGCGACCCGGGTCCGTGAAGACCTACATCGGCGTTAAGCCTGCCGAAGCCTAGCGGCGCACAGCCGAACCAAGCGATGATGCCGGCGCGGCGCGCGGCCCTGAGAGGGGCGGCTCCCGGCGTGAGCTGCCAGGTTGCCGACAACGCCGAGGCGCACCGCCCGCACACCAGCTCTTCATCGTCGACTGAGGAACTCGTCCTCTGTCTCTCACGCGGGGCCGGCAAGTGGCGCTGTGGTTGACGCTTTCGTATCGAGGACGTACAATGCGTTCCAAAAGTGTACGTCATGGAGGGCGGCGATGAACACGAAGCTCACACTGCGGCTCGACGAGGATCTGATTCGGAGAGCGAAGCGCTTCTCCGGCACATCGGGCAAGTCGCTGTCGAAGCTCGTGGCCGACTACTTCGCGCTGATCGAGACGACCCGTGATGCGGAAGACGGTACGCTCCCTCCAAAGGTGCGCTCTCTGTTGGGGGCGCTCGCACCCTTGCCTGGAACCTCCGCCGTGAACGAACGCGACTATCGCCGCCACTTGGAGGAGAAGCACCGATGAAGGTGCTGTTCGACACGAACGTCGTCCTTGACGTTCTGCTGGCGCGCAAGCCGCACGCGACCACTGCGGCCCAGGTCTTCGCTCTTGTCGAACGCGGAAAGATGCAGGGCAGTGTCTGCGCGACAACGGTCACGACGATCTACTACCTCGCTACGCGGGCCGTCGGTCCCAAAGGTGCAGAGAAGCACCTTCGACAGCTCCTCTCGCTGTTCGAGGTTGCGCCCGTGACTAGCGCGGTTGTGACGAGTGCTCTGGATCTCGGGTTCGCTGACTTCGAGGACGCCGTCGTGCACGAAGCCGCGTGCGCCTGCGGGGCATCCGCCATCGTCACGCGGAACGCGAAAGACTTCGCCAGGGCGTCACTGCCTGTACTGAGTCCCGTGGAACTCCTTGCCGCCGTGGCAGCGGCCGAAGCATAGCAGTGCATGCCCGGGATCTGCTCCGAACCTGCTAGGTGAATGTCTGACCCTCGTGGTGAAGTCGCCGACAACGCCGAGGCGCACCGCCCGCACACCTCGACAGGTGTCAAGCTTTTCATTGTCGACTGAGTCACTTCTCAGGGGGAGTCTCCGGTTCGTCGTGTAGATCCGAAGATCGTGTGCTAGACTTGAGCATCCACGACGGAGGTGCTCGAATGAGAACAGCGTGGCTTCGGAGCGCCGTCTCTTCTGTCGCTCTAGTTTCGTGCTTCTTGTGCGTTGGCGCTGCGCCGGTCGACCTGAGCGGATACACCATCGGCGTGTATGTCGATGCCGGCGCCGAGAAGACCTGCTACTCCGCGGCGATCCAGATGTTCCGGTGGATGGGGTTCTCGACCCGCAACATCACCGCCGCGGATGTGAACGCCGGATCGATCGGCGACCTCGCGGTTGTCTACTTCCCGGGCGGGTCATCGCCTCCGTACATCCAGCGCATCACACTGGAAGCAAAGGCTGGACTGCTGGATGCTGTGGATCGTGGTGGTGTCTTCATTGGGACGTGCGCTGGCGCCATGTTCGCTGTGGAAGTACAGGTGTGGGAGGGCGAGCGATACACAGACGGCCAGCTCGGCGTCTTCCGCGGCGAGGCCGTGGGGCCTGCGCCCGGTGTCTGTGGCTCCAGCGGCGGAGTCTGCGCCGCGGAGCTCGTGACGAACGTTGGGCATCCAATAGCCCGGAGTGTGCCTCAGGTCTTCACGGCGAGGTACTACAACAGCCCGTTCTTCCGGGCCGACCCGGACGCGGAGACGTACATCCTGGCGACCTACAGCAGCACCGGGGAGCCCGCCATCGTTGCCCAGCGGCGAGGTGCGGGATGGGCTCTCCTGACGGGGCCGCACCCAGAGTGGGAACACGCCACGACGTGGACGTTCATGAAGTACGCCCTGCTGTGGGTCCTGGGGCTGCCTATCGAGTCGGACGGGTGATCCACGACGGGGTGAGGGTGTCCAAAGGAAGTTGGGAGGAGGATTGGATGAGGCGTGACACGTCCAGAGCCGTGGTGTTCGCTTTCTTGACCGTTGTCGTCTGTGGTCTCGTGCCTGTGGCGTCCGCCGACAATGTGGCGGAGATCTCCGGCACCTACCTCGGCGAACCGGCTCCGGGCTCCGTTCCTCTTGTGTTCCGGCCGGGCGTCGTGTCGGGCGACGGGATCGAGATTGCGCTCGCCGTGCATCCGAACGCGGCCGAGGTCTATGTGACGCGCATTACATCCGGCAAGGCGACTCTTCTTGTCGCTAGGAGGGTTGGCCAAGGTTGGACGGCGCTCGAGCCGGTCTCCTTCGCCTCCGCGTACGACGACGCCAGCGCGTTCGTCACCGCCGATGGGGCGATGCTGTACTTCGCATCCAAGCGGCCCGGCGCCGGCGAGACTGCGCCGCGCGGCGCCTACCACATCTGGTTTGTGACTCGGCAGGGCGAAACATGGTCGGAGCCGGCGGAAGTCGTTCTTCCTCTCGAGTCCCAGAGCGGGGAAGCGAGCCCATCTCTCACGCTCGACGGCGCCCTCTACTATGCGGCTGATTACGCCTCGCTCGGCGGGGAGGGCGTGTACTGCTCGCGCCTTGCCGACGGGGTGTGGCAGATGCCCGAGTACGTCGGCGTCTTCCCGCACGGCGGCGCGGTCTACGTCGAGCCCTTCATATCGGCCGACGGCAGCTTCCTCCTCTTCTACTCCGCTGGTAGGCCTGACAACCTCGCGCCGGCGAGCACGCTCGGCGACCTGTACGTCTCGTTTCGCGACGCCGACGGCGCGTGGACGACGCCGCGCAACCTCGGAAGTCCCGTGAACTCGGCAATGGAAGAGAGCAGCCCGTCGTTGTCGCCGGACGGTCGGTACCTCTTCTTCGCCTCGAACCGCGCCGCGCGGAATCGAATGCCCGACATCTACTGGGTCAGCGCGGACTTCCTGGCTGCGCAGAAGCCGTAGCGGCCCTGGGGACTATGAGCGACCGGTGCGGACGATGCAGTTCGACGCCTCAGCTGCCTGCCGGGATGGAGGTCTGAGTTGTGGCGACGGCCGGTCATGGCAGAGGAAGTGCGGAGCCGGCACCGCATCGAGCAACCGGCAAGCTCCCGGAACCGGGCTAGTGGCAGACCCCGCCGACGCACGCCGTGCTGTCGGGGAACGGCCTGAGCGGCAGAGCGCCGAACTCATAGGCGATACGGAGTCCGACGCTCGGCCCCGTCGGCTCGCCGGAGAACGTGCACCACGCCTTCCCTGAGAGCCCGTATTCACGCCACAAGCACAGGAGCGATACCGTCTCCGCCTCGATGTGGATCCCTCCGGCGAGCGACAGCTCGGTCTCGCTCGACAGCGTTGCGCGGCCGAGCGAAGCCGAGGCAATGAGCGTCGGCGTCGGCCAGACCGTTCCGTTTGGCGCGGAGAGCGTGCCCTCGAGCGCGGCCGCGATGTGGACGGAGTCGAACGCACCAAGGCTGGTTCCGATGCCGGCCGATCCCTTCACCCAGAGCTCGGAGCGGAGCGGAGTCGCCGCGAAGCCGTCACCCAGAAGGCGCGCCTCGCCTTCGACTGCCAGATCGACGAGGAAGGATCCGCAGGCCGTCACCCACGCCGCCGGCGTCGCCTGCGCGAGGATCGTCGCGGCCGTGATCCCGAGCGGCACGATGCTGAACTCGTACTCGGCGGTGAGGCTGAGCCAATCCTGGACGAGTGACAGGGCGATGGTCTCACTGCCCGTTCTGTACGGGAAGAGCGAGATCTCCGTCGTGCTGGTCGCCTCGAGATTCCAGTAGTCGGCGAAGAGGTCGATCTCCGCGTTGGCCCCCGCCGATGGCAAGGCCGATCCAAGGAGCACCCCGCGCCCGCCGGTGCGAAGCTCCGAACCCATTGTGCTCCATGCCATGACGGCCAGCAGAACACCCACGCACGCCGCTACCATTTGAGGACGTCGCCTCTTCAGCATCGTGTCTCCCCCTCTCGTTCCTCGAGCCATTCTACTGGTCGGAGGCGCTCAGGGCGCGGACCTCGATCACGCAGAGCGGGGCAGTGAGTGTGCCGGGCCCCGATCGAATCGAGTTGGCAGCGACCTCGGACACGTGAAGTGAAGATTTGACCCCGGCGTCAACCGACAGCAGCTCGTGGCTCTCGGTGGCCTGGATCCGATTCAGGTCCAGTCGGGAACTTCAGTGCACGGCAAGTCGCGGATCAGCAAGCGCGGGAACCACGAGGTGAGGAAGTGCCTGTTCGAGGCGACGTTGTCAGCCGTGCGCTACA
>JBDKUT010000133.1:0-24598 GCA_039679545.1 Thermotogota bacterium | reverse complement strand
GAACGCGCCCTTCATCACGCCGAGGTTGAGGGACTGGTTGAAGCGCGCAGACAACGACGTAAGTTCCAACTGATCGAGTATCGCGGCGAAGTGGAAGCAGCCGACTCCTCCCGAAACGCTGATCCCGCTGAACGAACCGGCGTTGGCGAACAGCCCGAGGGACGCGCCGACGCCCATCCCTCCCGGGAGGCGCGCCGAGAAGTCGACGGAGCCGGACATCGTCTGCGTCGTCGAGACCACGAATCCGGCCCCGATCTGCGCGTCGGTCAGCCAGCCGGACGCTCCCGCGAGGACGTCCAGGTCGATTCCGCTGATGGAACCGGAAGCGAACCAGTTGCCCGGATCCACGGTGCCGACCGCCGAGTATCCCTTGACGCTCGTGCTCGCTTGGCTGGCGTTCACGCCGAGCGTTGCGCGCGCGGAATACCCAAACTGCGACCGCCACGAGACGTAGAGAAGGCTACCCAGGGCGAAGTCTTGGTCCGAGGCCTGGTACGTGTTTGGCGGGGTATACGTCTCGCTCGGCTTCGGGAAATTGACGTCCTGGAGCATCGCCACGTGCTTCACGGTGAACCCGCCGATCGTGCACGTCGTCGAGACACGACCCGTCACGAAGAGCGCGCCGCCGGGCGGGATCACGGTTGAGTTCGCGAGGTTGTTGACGTCGGTGACGGATCCGAAGGGAATGGCGAACCACACCTCAGGTACGAAGCGCAGCTTGTCGATTACGAATCCGTAAAGCGTCAGGTCTTCGATGGGAAGATCGCCCATCAAGACCGCGTGCTCCGGCCCAGCCATGTTGACGACCGCATCGATGAGCATGTTGGCGAAGCCGCCGTCGACCCTCACGTTGAGGTCGGAGGCCATGGCGAATTCGAGTTCGGCGTACTCCGTAGGGGTATCGAGCACGATGTCGCCGGTCAGCGTAGAGGGGATCCTGCGAACCCCAACTTCCAGTCCGAACTGCCCCGATAGGACTCCGCCAAACGCCGTCCAGTTGGCCACGACGAAGATCATCGCAGCGATTGCCAGGAACACCAGCCGACAGCGTTCGCCCGGCTGGGGTTTTCCCCGTGCGGGCTCGACTGCCCCCGCGCCGCTTTGTCTCACACTCCGCGTCTCCCTAGCCATCCACCCCTCCGCCCACGAACCTCTGTCCCCGCTCGCCGCCGCGGCGGTCCCCTGACTGCACCAAGAAGCTCGGCTAGACTAAGAGGAAAGGCGAGGGAGCACTAGAGAGGAGCAGAGCGGTTCCGTGGGCACGGGACAACTTGGGCGAATCGCTAGGCTCCCTTCGTCTTGTCTCTCAGGTCGGGTTGTGTCGCTCTACCGAACTCCCATCCTCCTTGTTCCTATGGGCAGTCCCAAAGAAAAAACGGCCCGCGAACGGACCGCATCACAGCGTAGCCACACTGTCCTTGCATGTTGTCGCGCCTCTCCACACCAGACTTGGCGCTTCGGCAGCTCGGCTAACCTCCTCAGGCCCCGTGGCTTTGCGTCACCGCCTTCCGGCGGTTTTGCGTTTTCGAGCACCTTGAACTTTGGTAGGCTACCCGCTTTGCTGCCTGGAAGTCAACCCTGCGCTACGTGGCACGAAGCACGACGATGCCGGAATTCAACGTGTTGCGACGGCAAGAAGGGTTCTCGCGCATTTTCGGGAAGCGTTGCGCGCGGCTACCACACGATCTGGTCGACGAGCGTTCCGTCGGGCGCAATCAGGTAGAGCTCGTCGTGCTCAGGATCGAGGTAGAAGAGAAAGACGTCAACCGGGTTGAGCTCACCGATGCACAGGTGATACAGCTCGCCGGGAGCGAGCTCGAACCCTTGCGGGAACACATACCGCCCTTCGGAATCGGTGACGATCCAACCGCTGAGATCTGCGGCGGCCGTGTCTCGATTGAACAGGAGAACGCACTGCTGGTCGGTATCGACCTCCTGGATGGCGACCAGCATCGAAATCGGCGCCGCCCCGGCCGGCTTGATCGCCGCCTGTACGCCGGGGAGCGAGTCCCAGAGCCGAGAGAAGTCCGCGGCGTATTCCTCGGCCTTGGAACGCCCAGAGGTTACGGACCCGCACCGGATCACCGTAAGAGTCCCATACGTCGCTTGGTCCGTGCCTCTTGCCCACTCGTAGCTTCCCCCAACAACGGTCGCTCTGTCGATCACGGCGAAGCGATACGAGAACGGTGTCGACGCGGGCACAAGCTTCAGTGGCACACCTGCAGCCACCAGCTTCGCGTACTGCCCGCTGACCTCCGTTCGAACGGACACCGAGAGAATCACGCGCACCGAGACCCCACGCTGGCCAGCTCGAACCACCGCGTCGCCGATCGCGCCGTCTGCGAAGCTGGACACGGCAACGTCCAGAGAGCGCGTGGCGCCGTCGATTGTCTGCACGATGGCGCCTTGGGCCGCTTCCGCGGTTCCACGCGTGACCAAGTACGATTGCGTCGAGCAGTCTTGCCCGTAAAGCCCAATCCCCGCAAGCAGGACGAGGGCGAAAGCCACTCCCGCGCGTTTCGGCATCCTTGCCCTCCTAGTACGCTTCACCCCGCGAAGCCGACAGCACTGTACTCCGACCGCCGAGTCGGAACAACGCTTCGCTCAACTGCCGGACGGCCACGACGGCCGCGCCGTCTATCTCACTGGAATCGAGCACGAGGTTCGGTACACTGATCCGCAGGATCGAAGCGCCCCTCACGGACGAAACGGGAACCAGAAACGCCATGATCGAGATCTCACAAGCGACAGATGAAGACATTGAGGCGGTCGGCGACAACCTGCGGTTATTCAATCACGACGCGATCGGGGAGATCGCGTACTCGCCTGTGTGTCTCGTCGCGCGGGACGAGTCCGGTGCGCTCGTAGGCGGGTTCATCGGAACGGTGTTCCTCGGTTGGCTCGCCATCGACGTGCTCTGGGTCGCGGAGTCTCACCGCGGCCGCGGCATCGGCACGGCCCTGCTCAACCAGGCGGAGGCAGAGAGCCTGCGCCTCGGAGCCAAGGCCGCCTACCTCGACACTTTTACGTGGCAGGCGAGAGAATTCTATGTGGCTCACGGGTACAGCGAGTTTGGTCGACTCGAGAATTTCCCCGAAGGGCAGTGGCGCGCCTTCATGCAGAAGCCTCTCACTCTGCCCACGTGAACCGGATCGACCTCGCCACGGCGGACCTGCCGGGAGAGGCCCATCCGCGAAGAGCCTGCCGTTTCCTGGGGCAGGAGATCGATCGAGGCGGCCGGCCGCCTCCGCTCGTTCGATCGCGGAGCCTATGCAGAGCCTCTTCGACCGCGGCATAATCGAAGCTCTTTGTGAGTAAGGAGGAGTCCATGTCGCGCAACACCCTGTTCATCGTGCTCGCCTGTGTCGCCTTGGTTCTCGCGGCGGCGGCGCTCGTGGTGCCATTCGTCGTTCCTTCCAAGGGGGAGAACGCACCTCAAGCACCCGCCGCAAAAGGCAGTCCGACTGGGTTCAAGGTGGGCTTCGTCAACGTCGACTCTGCCGGAACGGTCTTCCTGAACGCGGTCAGCGATCTGCGCGAGCGCAGTGCCGCCAAGGCCAAGGAGATCACCGACCTGCAGGTCGCTTACAGCACGGGGACCGTGAAAGAAGACCAGTTCCAGAAGCAGGCCAGCGTACTCAGCGCCGAATTGGTCGAGGTGAACATCTCGGTGTACGCGACCCTCCTCGACCGCATGATCGCCTCGTCGGCGTTCTCCGACGTGCGGTCTTCGCTCCAACAGGTGCGTCAACAAGCCCAGCCGCTCGTCGATGACGCCCGGAACCTCTCGTCGATGGTGAAGCGCGGTGTGATGAGCACGAGCGAGTTCCAGATGCGGTTGTCGCAGACGCAGGCCGGCTACTCCCAGCTTGAAAAGCTGGCGAATCAGGTGTTGACGCTGAAGATCCAGCAGGCGGCGGTGAAGATCGCGACAGCAAAGGGCCTCGACCTCGTTCTGCAGCAGAATGGCGTTGTTCTCTACCCCGGCCCCTCCGCGAGCATGGACCTCACAGAGGCCGTGAAGGCTGAGATCGCGAACTACCTGTAGCCGACCATCGCAACACGAGCGAGTCCGCATGACGTTGGGCTGACCAACTCAGGGAGTTCGCCGGACTCCAGTCCACAAGCGCCCGGAGGAGACGAAACCAGGTCGACGACCTGGCTTCGTCTCCTGAGGGCGCCCGCGGGGCCCGTAACCCCGGTTACCCTGCGGAACAACTCTCAAACTCAGAGCCCCGCATCTTCTCCGATGACAGAGAGGGATCAAACGGTTCCGATCTCGGTTCTCACCTTGTTCGGCTCACGGGGCGGCACAAGCTTCATGGGCGCGTCGGACCAGGTACGCGGTTCGACCTCTAGAACTGGAACCCGGTGAACTGACTGGAGTACGCACATGACCGGTGCGCGGCTGTGGGCGTACCGAGTCGGTTGGGCAGCTAGGCGTACACAAGCAGTTCGGCCGACACGAGCAGCACGCGGAGCCGCTGTATCTCACCCGTGGCCGCAGCAGCGGCATAACTCAAGCACCGTGGCCTAGGTGTTGGCGCCTACAGGGGCTGAGGATGAACACCAGGTAGCGCGTATCTTGGCTGCTTCGTCCCTTGCGCACGGGGGGCCAGTGTGGGTAAAATAGGAGTGTTACGAATCTATAGGAGGTAGCACTGGCATGCCACTCGTTCGGTTCAGCGTATCGATCGACAAGGAGCTGGTTGATGCGTTCGCTGCGCTAGCTCATGCACGGGGCTACACGAACCGCTCCGAAGCCCTACGGGACGCGATGCGCTCCCAGTTGGTGCGACAGGAGTGGGAGCGGGACGACGAGGTGGCCGGAGTCATCACGCTCCTGTACGACCATCATCGGCATGGCGTCTCCGAAGCACTGACTGAGATACAGCACCACGCACTTGCGGAGGTTATCTCTGCAACGCACGTTCACGTCGACGCCGACAACTGCCTTGAGTTCGTCGCCGTGAAGGGCGAGGCCCAAGCGATCCAGAAGCTGGCAGACCAAATGACCAGTCTCAAGGGCGTCAAGCACGGTGCGCTCACGGCCACCTCCACTGGAAAGAAGCTTCGCTAGAAAGGAGACCCATCATGAAACGGATCGTCACGGCACTCATCATCGTCACAGCTCTCTCGCTCGTCACCGGGGCAGTCCCGACTGTCGTTGCCACCCATGCTGTGTACGGCGAGTTCGCACGCGTCGTCGGAGGCGACCTGGTGAATGTGATCACCATCATCCCATCCGGCTTCTGCCCCGACCACTACGACCTCGCTCCTAGTGATGTTCGCGCTGTAGTAGGAGCCTCGATCATCTTCTACTCCGGCTTCGAGTCATGGATTGGCACGCTCGCCACGGCCACGGCAAGCACCGCAAAGGTCATCCAACTGCCCGGCACGTGGAACACCCCCGACGCTGCGATCGCTAAGGTTCAGGCGGTGGAGACAGCGCTCGAGGATCTCCTTCCCGATCAGAGGGAGAAACTAGCGTCAAACGCCGCCGCGTACATCGCTCAACTGGAAGCGCTCGCAAGCGATCTTCATGCGCAGGCCTCAGCACATGCCGCCGGATCTGTCCCCGTGGTGTGCATGGCGTGGCAGGAGAGCTTCGTTACTTGGCTTGGCTTCCACGTTGTCGCGACCTACGGGAAGCCGGAAACCCTTTCACTCTCGGATCTCGTCTCGCTTACTGCGACAGGGCGTGAGGCAGGCGCCCAGATGGTCATTGACAACCTCCAATCCGGCCTGGACTTCGGAGCGAAGCTGGCGCACGAGGTCGCGGCCGTGCACGTCGTTCTCTCCAATTTCCCGGGCGCCATGCCGAATACGGCGACCGTGCCGGAGCTCCTGGCGGCCAATGCCTCGGCGCTCTTTGCAGCCCTTCAGCTCCCGGTGGGAGGAACGCCTTGAAGTGCCTCACGATCGATCCGCGATCGATCGACATCGATGCGACCGTGGAGCGGGGTGCCCTGCTCCACGGCCACTTTGGGCCGTTCCTCGTGGTCGGGATTCGCATGGGGCTCCTGGCTCTCGAACTGCTCGAGCACCCCGGTTACTTCGGTCTTGAAGCACATTCCGAAGCTGGCTGGACTCCCCCGCTGTCTTGCCTGAACGACGGCATACAGATTGGTGCCGGCTGTACAACGGGGAAGGGGAACCTCATCGTCGCCGCGCGTACTCGCCCGTGTGTGCGATTCACGACAGAGAGTGGCAGGTCTGCCACGATCGAGCTTCGGCGCGAGATCCTCGCCGAGATCCGCGGCGGCCAGGTCGACGAGTTCGGCACGACGCTGCGACACCGCCCTTCCGAGGAGCTGTTCGAGTGGACGATTGCGTAGTCTCGCTGCGTCGTGTCTCCGCGTCTTACGAAGGAGAACGGCACGCAGCGCTTCACGACGTTTCGCTCGAGGTTCGAGCGGGAGAGCAGGTTGGAGTTGTCGGTCCCAACGGCGCCGGAAAGACCACACTCCTCGAGGTTGTGAGCGGCCTGCTGCCGTTCGTCTTAGGAGCCGTTGAAGTTCACGGGCAGCCCGTGTCGCGTCGAAGCCACCGACTGAGGGCCCGAATCGGGTATGTCCCACAGGACGCGATGTTTCCCTCCGACACCCCATTCCTTGTGTCGGACGTCGTCCTTGCCGCTCGTTTCGGGCTTTCGAGCCGGTTGCGCTGGCCGACTGCGGGCGATCGCTCCGCAGCGAGGTCCGCTCTGGTGGCAATCGGTATCAGTGATTTGGGCGGACGCCCGGTAGGGCGACTCTCTGGGGGCCAGCAGCGCAAGGTTCTCCTGGCACGCGCCCTCGCCCAACATGCCTCTCTCCTCCTTCTCGACGAACCAACGGCGAACCTGGACCCGGAGTCGAAGATCGAGGTCGCCGAGCTAGTTCAGGCCGTCCGCCGTGACCTAGGGGCCACCGCTCTTGTGGTGACCCATGAAGATGGCGCGTTGCTGCGGATGGCGGACCGTGTGGTCAGGATCGTCGCCGGACGACTGGTTGCGGACGAGGCTCTCGTGGGGATGAGCTAGTCGTGTTCGGACTTCCGTGGCACATCCTCCTGCCGACCCTCCTGGGGAGCCTCCTTGCCGGCGCCCTGTCCAGCGCTCTTGGCGTGTTTGTGATTCGAATGAAGCTGACGTCACTCGGCTTCGCCATGTCGCACGCCGCGTTCGCGGGGGCCGCGCTTGGCATCCTGCTCGGCGTGGCTGACCCGATCTGGATGGCGCTTGTCCTGGCGCTTCTCGCCGCAGCAATTTTGGGCCCCCTGGCGGACGCATCCCGCATGAGCGTGGACACGATTCTCGCGGTGGTTTTCCCCGTCACTATGGCCCTCGGCCTTGTCTTCCTCAACCTCGCTCCCAGTTCCGGGATTGGCAACGGCGCGCTCAGTCTCCTGTGGGGGAGCCTTCTTGGCATCACGATGCCGCACGTCCTCGTCCTTGCGGCGGTTGCAGGAGTGTTCGTCGCGGTCCTGCTAGTCTTCTGGAAGCCGTTCTTTGCCCTTCTGCTTGATAGAAAGCTAGCGCTGGCCAGCGGGCTGCCGGTGGACGGACCGTTCTATGCTCTTCTGTTCCTGGTGGCGCTTGTCGTTGCCACATCCCTGCGGGTGACGGGAGGTCTCCTCATCTACTCGCTGATGATCCTTCCAGCGTCGGCCGCGTTGCAGTGGGTGTATGACATCAAGAAGGCGCTTCTCCTCGCACCTACTTTCGGTATCGCGGCCTCGCTGGGTGGAGCGGTCCTGTCGCTCATGGTCGACCTGCCCATGGGGGCCGCGATCACGATCGTGGCCGCCGGGATCTTCCTGTTGTCAGTCGTAGCGTCGCCGAAGCGGAGACGGGCAAGGGCCGGAGCCCACCCGGTCTAGGGTGGCAATGCAGCCTGGCCAGGCCAGCGACCTGGATGTCAATATGTGGAAGCGCTGCGGCGGGCGGAGAACCCATCTGCGATGGCAACAGGGACATTGGGTGAGATGCGGATACTCTCGAGCGCGGAGGAGTAACGCGATGACTCCGCTGGTCCTTCATCCGAAGGCATCGTCCGTGCACCGATTCCTGACGGTCATCGATCCGCTCCTCGATGGCGGGAAAGTCCTGGAGAGGAGGAAGCCTCGAATGTGGTGCAGGAGGCGACATACCTCCTGTCGCTTTGTTCGCTGAGCATGGCATGGAGGCCTACGGAATCGACATCGACTCCCGCCAACTCACACGAGCACGCCACTTCTGTCGTGAGAACGGGATCGCCGTCAAGTTCCGGAAGGCAGACATGCGGAAGCTCCCGTTACGACAACGCAACGTTTGACTACGTCTACGAGCACTTCTCGCTATGCCACCTCGATCCAGCTGGTACAGCCCAGGCGCTTTCGGAGATGCGCCGAGTTCTCAAACCGAGCGGTCTGGCCTTCTTCGGCGTGATGTCGACCGAGCCATGACCGCTGTCTGAATACGGAGCGGAGCGATCTCCCAGTGTGTACTGCATGTGTGCGGGAGACGGCGAAGTGGAGTGCCACGCAATCCTCACTGACCAACAGGCCGACGCGGTGCGATTGGGAGGTCCTCCACAAGGAGAGGATAGAGCAGGTCCAGCGAGGACATGGAGAGCGAACAACCGAAACTGAGTGGCGGACTCTCTGCCCAGAGGCTCGGCCGGCTTGCTCGGAAAAGGAGTGGATGGCTCAGTATCCCGATCGAGTCAACCGCTTCCCAAGCGTTCACACGTACTACTACTTGCGAAAGCCGAGCGCGTGATTCTGGCACGAAGACGGGATCCTCTCGCGACGCTGCAGTCGGTGTCTCAACCCTGACGAGCGGTGTTGCGCCCGACCTCACTGCTTCGCCGCCCGGCTACCCTCCTGTCATCCAGATAGCACCCTGCTCCGTGCTCCTGACAGGATGTAGGCACCCCCAGGCGCTCGAAGCAGTCGCGGGAACAACGCATGGATGGGAGAATTTCTTCTCTTTTACGCCCGGAGGGACTTGAGACCCCGGCCGTCCTGCGGACGGCTAAGGAGTTCGCGTGGCTTGCTAGGCGCGAACTCAGGCGGTCAAGGTGGCTTCAGGCGTAAAGCGAGGGGGCAAGGGTGCATCCTCGCTCGCTTTACGCCCGGAGGGACTTGAGACCCCTGGCCGTCCGAGGCGCACGGTCACTCTTCGGACGGCTAGGGAGTTCGCTGGCTCAGACGTCGCGAACTCCAGGAGATCAAAGGTGGCTTCAGACGTGATTCGAGCGAGGGGGCAAGGGTGCACCCTCGCTCGCTTTACGCCCGGAGGGACTTGTAACCCCGGCCGTCCGAGGCGCACGGTCACTCTTCGGACGGCTAGGGAGTTCGCTGGCTCAGACGTCGCGAACTCCAGAGGGCCAAGGTGGCTCCAGACAGAAAGCGAGCGAGGGGGCAAGAGTGCCCCCTCGCTCGCTTTACGCCCGGAGGGACTTGAACCCCCAACCCCCGGTTCCGAAGACCGATGCTCTATCCAGTTGAGCTACGGGCGCAGGGCTGCGCTGCGACGCAGCTAGGGAGTTCGCTCCGCGAACTCCCGGTTCACGGACCAAGGCAAGACGGGCATCATGCTACATGCCCACCCTCTGGGAGGAGCGACGGGGCTCGAACCCGCAACCCCTGGGACCACAACCCAGTGCGCTAGCCATTGCGCCACGCTCCCCATGGATGCGCGCCCGGGAGGAATCGAACCTCCGGCCCACGGCTTAGAAGGCCGTTGCTCTATCCCCTGAGCTACGGGCGCTTGGCGGCACTTCGTGCCGCTCGGCAGTTCCGCGCTTGAACGCGGAGTTGCAGTCTCATCATCCGTTCCCTGGGGAGTTCGCTACTCGAACTCCTCCATTCCGATGCTATCGACAGGCGGAAACCTGCCGTCGTCACTAGCGAACCGGATTCTAGCGCGCCCGTGGCCCTGGGACGAATCCCGCCGGACCCGGCAGAGCGAGAGACGGGGATCGAACCCGCATCACCGGCTTGGAAGGCCAGCGCTCTACCATTGAGCTACTCCCGCGGCAAGTCGGAGAGGCCGGATTCGAACCGGCGGCCTCAGCGTCCCGAACGCTGCGCGCTAACCAGACTGCGCCACTCTCCGTGCGGCCACCGTCCGTGGCCTGCTGCGCTGCTCACCGAGCCTAGAGCGCGATGAACCCGATGCGCCCTTCGCGGAGCACGGTCAGGATCACCTTCGTGCCCTGCTTCAGCTCCGCAACGGCCTTGTTCCAGTCCTCGACCGACGTAATCGGCTGACGATTGACCTCGAGGACGACGTCCCCTTCGGCCAGGCCGGCCTTGCCGGCGCGGCTGTCGGCGGCAACGCCCATTATGACCACGCCGTCTGTCGAATTCAATCCCAGATGCTGAGCGACGATCGGCGTAATCGGGCCGACTGTCAGGCCGAGGGCCGTCGTCGCCTCAGTCTGCGGAACGTTCCCCTGGTAGTCCGCGAGGGTTTCCTCGTCCGGGCGCTCGGCCAGCGTGGCCTGGAGTACGAGGTGATCTCCCAACCGTACGACTTCGACCTCCACGGTCGAGCCGACGCGCAACAGCGCCACGGTCCTGGACAGGTCGTCAGCCGAAGCGATCGGCGCATCCCCGACGCGCACGATCACGTCGCCGGTCTTGATCCCGGCCCTGTCCGCCGGATCGCCCGGGAAGGCTTGGGCCACAACGGCACCGGGAACGCTCGGATCAACACCAAACTCCTTAGTCGACTGCGGATCCACGTCAGCAATGGCAACGCCGAGCCACCCGCGGGTGACGGCGCCGGACGCCACCAGTTGCCCGAGGACGTCTTTGACGCCGTTGATCGCGACGGCGAAGTTGATCCCTTCGATCGAGACCCCCGCACCGGATGTCCGGGCAATGATCGTGTTGAGTCCGATGACTTCTCCCCGCGCGTTCACGAGCGGGCCACCGCTGTTCCCCGGGTTGATGGCTGCGTCGGTTTGAATCAGGTTGTAGTAGCGTCCACTCCCCTCAGGCTTCGCAATGTCCCGGCCAACGGCGCTGATGTTTCCCATCGTGACAGTGTAGGAAAGCCCAAGCGGATTTCCGATTGCGATGGCCCAGTCACCGATCTCAATGGCATCGGAATCGCCGAGTGTCGCCACGGCCAGTCCGGCGGTGTCTCCGCGAAGCCGAAGCACGGCAACGTCGAGCATCTGGTCGGAGCCGACGACGTCGGCCTCCCACTCGTTTCCCAAGACATCGGTGACGGTGATCGTGTTCGCCTGAGCGACGACGTGCGCGTTCGTCAGGATCAACTTCTCGCCACCGTACGCAATGACGACGCCCGACCCCATGGCCTTGGTTTCGCGCTCCTGGGGAGTTGAGTCCTGCGGTGCATTGAAGAAGTACTGGAAGAAGCGGTCCCCGAACATGTCCGCGTACGGGTTGTTGACCGTAACCGTTGCGGTCACGTCGATACGGACGACGGCGGGCCCTGCCGCGGCAATGGCAGCCTTCACAGCGGCCTGCCCGGAGTCGGTGATCGACTGGTTCAAGAATGCGGTTGTCGTCGCCGCGCTGTTCGCGGCGACGGCAGCGATCGGTTGGATAGCGACGGCGACGTCGGATGTCGTCATCCAGGCGACTGTGAGTCCACCGCCCACGACGACGAGGGCGAGCAATCCTGCAAGAAGTCTTTTGCGCATGGGGTTCCTCCTCCATGACTGGTCGTTCGAAAATGGCTACCGCATACTCACTGTAGGAAGGAATGTGAACGCATTATGAAGGACTCCCGTCACGGAAATGGGCTCGAAGCTGATCGAGCGATCAAGGCCATTGCCGCGTTCTCCGGCGGCCTCGACAGCATTCTGGCTGCAACCCTTGTTCACCGAGAAGGGATCGGCGTCACTCTTCTCCACGTGCGGCACCTCTGGAGCGGCGGCGCGGAGGCAGAAGGGAGAATGCAGGCCGCTGCGGATCGCGTTGGTCTGCCGCTCAAGATCGCGGACGCGACTGTCGAGCACTTGGACATCGTGCGCTACCCGAAGCACGGCTACGGCGCCGGAGTGAATCCGTGCGTTGACTGCCACATCTTCCTCCTCAAGGTGGCCAAGCGTGTCATGGAGGAGATGGGGGGACAGTTCATCATCACCGGCGAGGTCCTCGGCCAACGACCGAAATCACAGCACTACAAGGCGCTGCTTGAGATCGCAGAGGAGAGCGGGCTTGGAGACCGTCTTGTGCGGCCGCTGTCGGCGAACCTCCTCCCCGACACCCTTCCGGTCGAGCGGGGCTGGCTGCGCCGCGAGAACCTCCTGTCCATCCAAGGGCGCGGGCGGGACGCCCAACTCGCGCTCGCAGCAAGGCTTGGAGTCGTCGGCTTTCCGCAGCCTGCCGGCGGCTGCTTGCTCACGGAGAAGGTCTACGCGGCGAGAGTGCGCGACGCGTTTGGCCACACGAGAAAGGACGCCATTGGTGTCGAAGACTTCGAGCTTCTCGGTGTCGGCCGGCACTTTCGCCTCTCCGAAGGCGTCAAGGTTATCGTCGGTCGCGACGAGGGAGAGAACATGGCCCTAGCGCGGCTCGCCGGAGATCGGGTCCGCATCGAGCCGATGGACATCATGGGACCGACGGTCCTCGTGGAGGGCGCGCCGAGCGACGACGATCTCGTCCTCGCAGGGGCGCTGGGATCCCGCTACAGCGACCACGCCGGATGCGATCCCATCCGGCTGAGGGTCCTCCAATCCGGAACCGAGAAGGTCATCGACGTCGTTCCCCTCGATCCGGCCGACCCGCGCATCGCGGCATGGCGACTCGGCGGGTAGGTCTGTCTCGCCCTACATAATGAGCGAGAGCGCTTCCTGCCGGGACGCCGGGTTCTTGTGGAAGCTCCCGCGGAGCGCCGAGGTCACCATCGTCGAGCCGGTCTTCTTGACGCCGCGTAGCGTCATGCACAGATGGGTTGCTTCGAGGCGCACGAGGACTCCGAGCGGATCGAGGCGCTCGACAAGGGCATCGGCAATCTGCGACGTCAGTCGCTCCTGCAACTGTGGCCGGGCCGCCGCGATGTCGACGACGCGCGCGAGCTTGCTCGCACCGACGATGCGCCGGCCCTGCGGGATGTAGACAACGTCGGCCGTCCCCATGAACGGAAGCAGATGGTGCTCGCAGATCGAGAAGAACGGGATGTCCTTCATCACAATCATCTCCTCGTACGGCTCGTCGTAGACCACGCCGAGGGCCTCCGCGGGGGCGACGCGCATCTGCGAGAAGAACTCCGCGTACATCTCCGCCACGCGCCGCGGGGTATTCGTGAGCACGTCGGAGTTCAGCAGATCCTCTCCGATGCCGGCGAGCACCTCCCGGACGCCCTTCTCAATCCGCTTCTGATCCATCCCGACCTCCTGCCGCAAGGATAGAGGAGTCGTGTACGCCGAACAACGCCACGTGGTGACTCATCTACGGAGCCAACTCGACCGTGCCCCCATCGATGAGCTGCAGCGGACGCTCGGCGGAGACAACGTCAATCTCGACCGAGCGGACTTCTCCCGGCTGGAGGAAAAGCGTCACGGACTCGTTCATGAGTTCCCGGTACCTCCCCACGGTAGCCGGGTCGACGCGGAGGACCCATTCCCGCGGAGGAAGCCGGTCAAACCGGAACCGCCCGAGAGCGTCGGTCTTGCGGGAGAACTCCCCCCCGGGTCCAGCAAGAATCACACTCGCCCCGGCGATCGGTCCGTCCTTCTCCGCTCCGTCGCCAACCACCGCCGGTCGTTCGTGCGCCTCCTCGCTCGCGCGGAGCGTAACGCTCCCCTCCACCGCAGCGGCCATGCCAAAGGCTAGAGAGACGTGGGTCACTTGACCCGCGACGAGTCGCACCGCAAGTGGGAACGCCCCGAGCGGCACCGTCTCGGGAGGGAATGAGACGAGCGCCACACTCTCATCCCCGGGACGGCCGGATGGAAACCGGAACCGGCCTGAGGCGTCGGACAACGCTTCGGTTGACCCCAGCACCAGCAAGACTCCCGCAAGCCCCCCTTCGGCAACGTCTTGGACTCCGTCGCCGTCGGTGTCGAGGAAAGCAACACCCTCGACCTGACTTCGCGTCACAAGAAACGGAACGGGGACGTCGAACGACCAACGCCACGCCGCCGTCCAGCAGAAGCCGAACGAGTCGGGATCCCCACGAACCCAATCCCACGACACCCCCATCGAGCCGCCGAGCACCTCGCTCAGCCGAACTCCGACCGTCGCATCACACGTCCAAGACTCGTCTTCCGTGCTCGTAGAGAGGTCGAGCGTGCAAGGCACCCCATCGACGGCAAGCCCCACGCACGCCACCGCGCTTCCACCCAGCGATGTTCCGGTGTCCCTGTCCGTCGACGAAGTCTGGGCAAGGTCAAGGTTGACCCGAATTCCTTCGATGAGGATGGCAAACCGCTCGGAGAACGAGGTGTCGCGCACGTCGCTTCCGGTGATGTTGCTCGACTCATCCGAAACCCCGCCGCGCAGCGCATACGAGATTGTTCCCAAAGCGCCAGATAGACCACCGAAGACCTCGATGAGTGACTCGTCCTCCGCAACAAGATTCCGGTCGCGCTCCCACTCCCACGACCCACCAAGTGTCATGGCGGGAGCGGGAGGGGTCGGGCGGAGCGCCAGCGCGACATCCAGTCGGTCGCAGAACGACGGCGTCACCGCCGGGAGGTCGAGGACATTATCCCGGGTATGCTTGAACGACGCCGAGCCGTCGAACTCCCGCATCCACACGCGCTCGCGAACCAGGACACCTGCAATGTCCTGCCGCACGCCGGGGAACCAGGGACCCACCGAGAAGACCTCAAGGTTGCTTCGCGTGTTCGCCCCCTCATACACCGCGGCGAAGGAGACCGCATGACCTCGGTAGCCGTTCTCCACGCCCAGCCCCCCGTCAAGATCGAGTCGCAGGCCCGGAAGCGGAGCGGCGTGGGCCCGAACAGTCCATCCTTGACCATGCTCGGTGGCACTGCGGCGCTCCATGTAGGCCGAAGCGACATACAGCCACGACGGGCCGAACGCGAGCTCCCCACCCGCGCAGGCTTGCTCCCCCTCGAGGCCCGCCGACCCCGACACTCGAACCCATCCGCCGTCGTAGCTCCCGGCCGCGCCTCGCAGCGAGAGGCGAAGCAGATTTCCCCACGAGGCCGTCGTGTCACCCAGCGCAAACGAGACACTCGGCGTTCGGTAGGAGAGGAGGCCCGATGTGAGGGTAGGAGACTCGGAAGGGATCAGGGAGCGGACCGTCCCCGCCGCCAGAAACCGGCCGTCGCCGACCCGCGCAAACGAGGATAGTGAAACGCTCGTCCACAAGGTTCGGTCGAGCACATCGTGTTCCATCGCGTAGACGACCGTGGTCGGAACGTCCTCAAACAGGTTCGAGGAAGCGGAGAGACCCGCAGGAGGCGCCACCCTTGTCTTCAGGGTGACGGATTCCTCGGCCCCGTCGCTGCCGCGCACCGTGATGTGAAGCCAATCGGCCGAGCCAGCGTCAAGGCCGGCGGGAACCTCATGGAAGACGGCCACAGCCGCGGCACCGTTGGGGGGGAGAGTCCCTGAACTTGGCGCCGCATACGCGGGCCACTCCGCCGCAACCTCCACGCTGAACCAGCACGTCGTGTTCCCCACGTTCGTCACGGTGACCTCGTACGTAGCCAGCTGCCCCGCGAGAACGTTGGCTGTGTCATCGATCGCCCGAACGGTCAGGCCGAACGCCTCCACCACGTGCACCGAGGCGGATGCCTCGGCCAGAAGCTCCCCGTTCGAGGTCCGGCGAACCCGGAACTCGACCGGATACTCGCCGGCCGGAGTCCCCTGAGGCACACGGATCAGAACGAGGAGAACGTCTGCTCCTCCCGCAGGGAGATCGACCGAGGGAAGCGAGGCCACGACGCGCCAATCCGTGGGGACCGTCACTTCAGCGCGCAGGCCTTCGTCGACCGCGGTCTCGTTCGTGATGCGAAACCCCAACGTGACGAGGGAGGGAGGCTCTACCGACACGCTCCCCGGTGTCGGCTCGAGCACGATGCCTTGGGCGAAGGCTCCGCAACCGAGAACAACCAGGATCCCGACCGTTCCCAGCGCATGCTTTCGTACGCTACGTCCACGCAGCATCATTTCTCGGACTCAAGCATGCCGTCGGCGTGTTGCACAGACCCCGGCGTTGTTCGCCCTCGTAGAGGACGTTTGTGCAGCAACGGGGGATTCCCGGATCACCACGCAAGCGTGTACTGGGCTCCCCAGACGTACTCGTCGCCGTTGTCGAAGACGACGAGGGCCTTGTACTCGCCGGCCGGAATGTCGAGGACGAAGCGGTGGCGGACCGACGTGCCCGGATAGATCCGCTGTCGACCGCTGTCGAAGCGTCCGACGAGCGCGCCACTCGAGTCGTAGACTTCGACCCACGCGGTGGGCCGCACCCAGCGCTCGCCGACGTTGGCGACGTCCACTTCGAGTACGACGCCCTCGGATTCTCGCACGAGCTGGACGTTCTCGATATGGATCGCACGAAGTCCGGTGTCGCCGACGTGGGTGACGATCTGAACCCCGTACTGAAGGACCGTCCGAACTCCGAACGCCCCCGGTTCCGCGGGCGTCGGGGAGATCTCCGGAGCGACAAGCAGCATGCTCCAGTACGTGCCCACGAGGAACGGGGCATCGGGAACACGAATCCAGTACGCGACCCGCACTTCCCCGCGGGGGGGGATAATCAACTTCGCGGGCAGCGCAAGCTGGATCCACGCAGCGTTCGATCGCTCCGCGGTTCCGGGCTCGTCGTAGTGATTCGTCCCGTCGGCGGAGAACGAGTAGTCCGCCTGGCGGACGACGACGACGACCGGCTCGTCGGACGTGTTCTCGATGAGCAGCTCTGCTGCGATCTCCTCGCCCGCTGCGACGACGTACTCGTGCGTGAGTTCCCCAGGAATCGCAAGCTGCCCCACCGCTGCCCCCGCCACACCAGCGACCCCCGCAAGACCCAGGACGGCAGCCCGTAGGATTCGTCGCATCCGCGCACCGTCCCTGCTCACGACCTCGTTCATGCTCTCCTCCATCAGGTGTCAACCACCGTGAGCCAGACTGTGGTCCCGTAGGACCCCGGAGGGACAGCGATGGAAACCCCCGTCAACCTGAGCCGACACGTAATGTCGCTCACGTCGTCGCTTCCGCTGAAGAACGTCTGATCGCTCGTCGTGACCTGAACGTACGACGTCCCCCCCGTCACCGCTCCCCCGGTACCGTCACTCGTCCGAACGATCCAGAGGTTGACGTCGTCGTTCCACGTTCCGTCGACGCGCCGGACGTCGACCCTCCAGGCGTCGCCCGAACCCGCCGTGTCCGAGATCGTCACGCTGATTTGGTCCGTAGCGCTTTCGTAGGTGCTCCGAAGAGCGCTCCCCGCCCCGGCGACAAGATCGGCAGCCCCGATCACCGGACTCCACGAGCCTGTGCATACGAGGACAATCGCAGGCAGGGCCTCAACGGCCTGCGTCAAGACGACGACGACCGTTCCCAGGACAGCGAAAGACCTCAGACTGCGCCTGCTTGCTTGTGGTCTCGGTGAACGCATGCGACCGTGCTCCGCCGGCGGAGAAGTCAAGCAACCGGAACCGGGCTCAGGGTTCCCGGTCGCCGGCCGCTCGACCGTCGATCTACGAAACGTCAGTAAGGGTCAGCGTCAGCGTCTTCGCCGCAGAAGCCACGACCCCCGAAGACACCGTCGCTGACAGCTTGAACGTCATGACGAGCCCCGATTCCGCGACGGCCTCGATGGCGGTCACAACGCTAGCAGCGACGTTGGTGATCTCCGTCTCGCCCGTGCTCGTCGCGCCCGTCGGGGCGGCCAACGTTAGGTAGAGCGTAACCCCCGACGGCATGGCAGTGTCGATCGCGGCGGTGATCTTCTTGGAGTCCGCGGTCGTGGAGTTCGTCGTCAGTGCGTACGTGGCCGTCGAGTTGTCCGTTACACTGTCCGGCTGCGAGCCGGCGGTCGCTGTGGAGACCGTTAGCGTCACGGATGCCGCGCTGATGGTGATCTCGTTAATGGCCTGAACCTCGTAGTTCACCGTGATCGTGTCGGAGTTGCCTCCGTACACACCGATGGAGAGCGACACGAGAGCCGCGGTGAGAAGAACGATCCCTACACGCCTACCCGTCATTCCGGCCTCCTTCTGCGATGACAGAGGGACTGCAGGGCGAAGCCGCCCGGCAGTCCCCCTCAACCATTCACTCTCTTGCCTTGGACAGTTCCCGTTCCAACAGGCCAGCGTTGAGGAGATTCTTCCTGGAGTGCCCGGACCATAGACCGAGACGACAACCAACTTTCACCTCAAGGGGGTTTGAGAACCCTCTCCACCTCTCCTACACTATGGCGGACATAAGGCGACAGCAGGCTTGCTTGAGCGAGCTTCCGGGAGGAACGCATGGCGGCACCGCAGGGGTATCGAGTCATCGCAGAGAAGCCCTACGAACGAGCACGCGCATACCGCGGCTACACGGGGAAGACTCTCTACGTCAACGTGGGCACCGGCGCCATCGAGGAACGACCCGTCACACAGCAGATGAAGGACGTGTTCATCGGCGGGCGCGGCTTCGGCCTGTGGCGGTTGTGGAACGCCGTCGACTCGTCCACCACCTGGGACGATCCCAAGAACGAGATCGTCATCTCCTCGGGACCGATCGGCGGGATCACCCAGTACGCGGGAACAGGGAAGTCGCTCGTTGTCAGCCTCTCACCGACGACCGGGTGTGCCATCGACTGCAACGTCGGGGGGTATTTCGGGCCGTACCTGAAGTTCGCCGGCTGGGACGCCATCGAAGTCCAGGGGAAGGCAAAGAAAGACGTGGTCGTCGTCGTTGACGAAGCCGACGGCGTCGTACGTCTCCTCGAGTGCCCCCACAAGGACGTCAACACCCACGTCCTCGCCGACACGCTGACGCGAGACTTCGCCGACTCCGGCGCGCCCAAGGACCTCATTGCGGTGGCAACAGTTTCTGCGGGAGCCGGTGCCGAGCACACGCGACTTGGATGCCTCAACTTCAGCCTTTACGACATGCGGCGGAAGGCACTTCGTTTGAAGCAGGCGGGGCGCGGCGGAATTGGGACAGTGCTTCGGAACAAGCGAATTGCCGCCCTCGTCGTCAAGCACCCCGGCGGCGTCAGCACAGAGCTGAACGGCCCCGCCGACATCGAACGCCTGCGCAAGGCGGGAGCGCGAATCACGAAGGAGATCCTCGACCTCGACGCCAAGCAGAACGACATGCGCAGCGTCGGTACGTCGAACATCGTCGAGGTGATGAACGAGTTCGACCTTCTGCCGGTGGAGAACTACCGCTTCGGATCGCATCCCGAAGCGGATGCGATCTCGTCCCCGGTGTGGCGAACGCGGTTCACGCAGGGGCTCCCGGATGGATGCTGGTTCGGCTGCACCATGGCGTGCGCCCACGCGGTGGATGGATTCACTCTCAAGACCGGCCCGTACAAAGGCACCAAGGTGATCGTGGACGGTCCAGAGTACGAGACCGCAGCGGGAAGCGCCAACATGGGCATCTTCGAAGCCGACTTCGTGCTCGAGTACAACTTCTACTGCGATACGTACGGAATTGACACGATCTCCTTCGCCACCGGAACTGCGTTCATCATGGAGTGCTACGAGGCCGGCGTCCTCGACAAGGAGAAGACGGGCGACCTCGACCTTCGATTCGGCAACGCCCAGGCGGCACTCGAGCTCCTGCACCAGATGGCTCGCGGCGAGGGGTTCGGCGCGATCGCCGGCCAGGGGATCCGCCGCATGAAGGACCATTTCGTCAAGGCGTACGGCGCGAATCGCGCGTTCCTTGACGACATCGGGATGGAGTGCAAGGGGCTCGAGTACTCCGAGTACGTCACGAAGGAGTCTCTCGCCATGCAGGGCGGGTACGGACTCGCCAACAAAGGGCCGCAACACGACGAGGCATGGCTCATCTTCATGGACATGGTGAACAAGCAGCTGCCGACCTTCGCCGACAAAGCGGAGGCATTGCACTACTTCCCGATGTGGCGCACGTGGTTCGGGCTGATGGGCCTCTGCAAGCTGCCGTGGAACGACATCGAGCCCGCCGACAACCGGACGAAGTACAAAGGGATCGAGGCAGCGAAGGTCCCCGAGCACGTCGAGAACTACTCGAACCTGTTCGCCGGCGTCACCGGAATCGAGGTGACCCCACCCGACATCATTCGGCAGTCGGAGCGCGTCTACAACTTCCAGCGCGTGTTCAACGTGCGCATGGGGTTTGGGACTCGGAAGCATGACGCCATTCCGTACCGCTCGGCGGGGCCGGTGACGGTCGCCGAGTACGAGTCGCGCGCCGACCGGTACGACGCCGTACTCCGAGACGCCGTGGGCGCCGATCCGGCGGGAATGACGACGGAAGAGAAGGTCAAGGCGCTGCGCTCCTATCGCGAGGCTCAGTACGAGAAACTCATCGACGCCGTGTACGTACGTCGCGGCTGGACACAAGACGGAGTCCCGACGCTCGCCAAGCTGAAGGATCTCGGGATCGACTTCCCCGACGTCGTCGCCGTGGTGAAGCAGCACCAGTAGGAGAGCCCCCGAGGGCGCCTGCCGCCTCCGGGTTTGATGGTCTCCCGTCGGGCGGGCGGAAACGCCGGAGATTGAAATCCACTCGGCGTTTCAGTAGAATTTCGCTGGGTGGTGTCATGGTTGCCAAGCACCAGGAGTCACAGGCCTACGAGGCCGACCAAATCAAGGTTTTGGAGGATCTCGAACCGGTACGCCTTCGCCCCGGCATGTACATCGGGAGTACCGGTCAGTCTGGATTGATGCACCTGATTGAGGAAATCCTCGACAATAGCATCGATGAGGCTTTGTCCGGGTTCTGCGATGAGATCCGCGTGACGGTCCATGGCGACAACCGCGTGACCGTCACCGACAACGGCCGCGGAATGCCCGTCGGCATCCACCGTGAGACCGGGACCCCCGCTTTGGAGCTCGTCATGATGACGCTCCATGCAGGCGGGAAGTTTGACAACAAGAGCTACCACGTCGCCGGGGGACTCCACGGCGTCGGCGTGTCCGTCGTGAATGCCCTCTCGGAACACCTCACGGTGGAGGTCCACCGCAACGGCAAGGTCTACCATCAGGAGTTCTCCCGCGGACCGAAGATCACCGAACTCGAGATCGTCGGAGAGAGCGACCGGACCGGAACAACGACGACGTTTCTCCCCGACTCCCAGATCTTCGGCGAGATCCACTACAACTTTCCCCAGCTGTCCCACCGGCTGCGCGAGCTGTCCTACCTCAACGGCGGGCTGAAGATCATCCTGGAGAACGAGGCGGCGGGGGTCACTCGGGAGTTCCAGAACGTTGGGGGGATCAAGTCGTTCGTCGCCGAGCTGGCGACGAAGCGCGAGCCGCTTCACCCGAACCCGATCTACTTGAAGGGCGCCGAACAGGACATCGAAGTCGAGATCGCCATGCAGTTCACGAAGGGGTACGACGAGGCAATCTACGCGTTTGCCAACAACATCAACACCGTGGACGGCGGAACGCACCTCCTCGGGTTCAAGGCGGCCCTGACAAAGTTCCTGAACGACTACGGCCGCGAAAAGAAGATCCTCACGAAAGCAGACCCCAACCTGCGGGGCGAGGACATCCGCGAGGGGCTTGTCGCGATCATCAGCGTCAAGATCCCCAACCCGGAATTCGAAGGGCAGACGAAGACGAAGCTCGGGAACCCCGAAGTGCAGAGCATTACGAGCGACATCCTCGTCGAGCAGCTCAACCTTATCTTCCAGAAGGACCCCAAGCTCGCCCGCCTGATCATTGAGAAGTCGGTCCAGTCCGGGCGGGCCCGCATGGCCGCCTCCAAGGCGCGTACGCTCGCACGGAGAAAGGGGCCGCTCGCCTCGACCTCGCTCCCGGGGAAGCTCGCCGACTGCTCCAGCCGCGAGCCGGAGAACTGCGAGATGTTCATCGTGGAGGGAGACTCGGCCGGGGGCAGCGCCAAGCAAGGTCGGAACCGCGAGTTCCAGGCAATCCTTCCCCTGCGCGGGAAGGTTCTGAACGTCGAGAAGGCTGGAGTCGCCAAGCTCTTGGACAATGCCGAGATCAAAGCGATGATCACCGCGATCGGCACCGGCATCCGCGATGAGTTCAGCCTGGACAGGCTCCGCTACAACCGACTGATCATCATGGCGGATGCGGACGTGGACGGCGGGCACATCTCCGGCCTCATCCTGACCTTCTTCTACCGCTACCTCCCCCGGCTGATCGAGCAGGGCAATATCTACATCGCCAAGCCCCCTCTCTACCAAGTCAAGAATGGCAAGCAGACGATCTACATGCACTCAGATGAACAGCTTGAGGCGTACCGGCGCGCAAACGTGGGCAACTACTCGGTGAAGCGGTTCAAGGGACTGGGAGAGATGAACCCCCAGGAGCTCTGGGAAACGACGATGGATCCCGAGAAACGAATCCTGAAGAAGATCGAGATCCGCGACGAGCTGGAAGCGGACGACATCTTCTCGACCCTGATGGGGGACGATGTCGGGAAGCGACGCGCCTTCATCATGGAGAACAGCGACAAGGTGACGTCGCTCGACATCTAGGTGCAGCGTAAGGAGGGGGGATGAGACAGGTAGCGGCGGTTCTGGTGATGGTAGGGATCCTGGCCGCTGTGACGTGCAGCGTCGGCGCCGCGGCGGCGGGACTGGGGGTCGGCGTCGAACCAACCGGGCTCTGGGTTGTGAGCGCCATGGCGGAGACGGCCCTCTCTCCGTCGTTCGACCTCCGCGCCGAGGTTGGTTTCGCGGTTTCGGAGAGCATTTCGGGACTGATGCTTGCCACTACGTCGGTCCTGTTCCATGTTCCGACACCGCCGGTCGATCCGTACGCAGGCCTTGGCGTCGGCGCCGCGCTGACTCCGCCTCAGTATACGAGCGCAGTCGTCTTCGAAGCCGTAGGAGGAGTCCGCATCCCTCTCTTTGAGCCCGTGGGCCTTTTCGCGCAGGCGCGATACCTCGTTCGTTGGTCGACGTCTGGATGGACGACGGGACCGGTTTATGAGGCCGGCCTCTTCGTCGTGTTCTAGATGGCCTGGGTGGTGGGCGTCGCTCTCGGTGCCCTATCCCTCTTCTGGCTTGGCTGGAACCTCACGCTTGACGCGTTGTGGCAGCCCACCGACCGGGTGACGGTTCGGCGGATCCTGCTCCTCGGCTCCGTTCGGCCCGGCGAGCGGGTCGTCGACCTTGGATGCGGGGACGGTCGAATCGTGGTGGCCGCCGCACGCGAGTTCGGCGCCCGGGCCGTCGGTGTCGAGATCGACCCCTTCCGCGTGATCTGGGCACGCCTCTATGCCCTGTTCGCGGGGGTCCCTCGAAGGGCCAGGATCGTCCGCGGGAACATGTACACCTACGACGTACGCGACAGCGACGTCGTGATCCTGTTCCTTTCCGCCACCTCCAACTTCAAGCTTCAAGAGAAGCTGAAGAAGACACTGCGCTCGGGGGCACGCGTCGTCTCCTACTACCATCCGATGTGGGGATGGGAACCGGACGTCATCGGAGAGGCCCAGGGCGGCTATCCGATCTACGTCTACCGGATGAGGACGGCCAATGACCAAGCAGCTGGGTGACCTCACCTCCGATCTCGGGATCCCTTGCCCCCCCGATTGGGCGGCGGTGGAGATCGAGGGGATCACCGACGATTCGCGCGCCGTCTCGCCCGGCGTGCTGTTCGTCGCCCATCGGGGAACGCACGACGACGGGCACGCCCACGTGGCAGACGCCGTCGCACGGGGAACCGCGGCCGTCATTTGCGAGCGGGACATCGACGTGGGCGACCGCCCTCACTTCGTCGTGGCGGACGGACGCATGGAGCTCGCACGGTGGGCGGCGGCATTCTACGGCCACCCAACCCGGCGGCTCCGTACGGTCGGCGTCACGGGCACCAACGGAAAGACGAGCGTGTGCCACTTCGTCGCCCACCTCGTGGGCCCGGAGTCAACGACGGTCGTGGGCACGGTGGAGAATCTGTCGCGCGGCCTCCGAGCGCTGACGACCCCCTCCAGCCCGGCCATCCAGCGGATCGCCCGGGAAACCGTGGATCAAGGGAAGACGATCCTCATCCTCGAAGCTTCGTCGATCGGCCTGGAGCAACACCGCCTTGACGAGATCGCGTTCGACGTCGGTGTGTTCACGAACCTGACGCGCGACCACCTCGATCTCCACGGAACGATCGACGCGTACGGCGCGGCCAAAGCCATCTTGTTCCGCGGGTTGGCCCCGTCGGCGGTCGCTGTGCTCAACGCCGATGACGCGTACTCAGAGACCCTTCGGCGGACGTGCCGCTGCCGAACCATTACCTACGGCATCCAGCACCCCGCGGACCTGAAGGCAGAGGCGGTAGCGGAGGATGCGTGTGGAATCACGCTCTCGGTCGCGTGGAGCCGGGAGACGGCTCGGGTGACGACGCCGGTGCATGGGCTCTACGGCGCGTCGAACGCCCTGGCGGCGCTCGGCGCGGCGCTCGCGCTCGGCGTTCCGTGGTCGGTCGTCATCGAGCGTCTGCCATCGCTCCCCGCCGTCGCCGGCCGCTGGAACCTCTTCCGCCGCGCCGACGGCGCC
>JBDKUT010000132.1:0-9893 GCA_039679545.1 Thermotogota bacterium | reverse complement strand
TGCGCTCCCGGGCAAGCGTCGTCTTCGGACCGTGCCCGGGGTAGACGGTGTACTCCCCCGCCAGGGCCACAACCCTGCGCAGCGAGGCTTCCATGTCCTCGTCCGATCCGCCCGGGAAATCCGTGCGGCCGATGGACCCGGCGAACAAAAGGTCGCCGGCGAACAACGCGCCGTCCGCGACGAGAACCACGCTCCCGGGGGAGTGCCCGGGGGTGTGCATCACGCGGAGACCAGGAACGACTTCGTCGCCGTCTTGCAGGTAGCGGTCGAACGCGGGGTGCTTCGGAAAGAGGGGGGTGACATACGGGACGTCCTTCTCGTGGATACACACGCCGCCGGACTCGATCGCCCAATTCCCACCTACATGGTCGTGGTGGCCGTGGGTGTTCACGATCCAATCGATCGTCCGGTGTCCGACGAGAGCGTGCAGGGCGGCGGAGTCCTCCGCCGGGTCGACGAGCACAACGTGCTTCCCGATCTCGATCAAGTAGGCATTCGTGCCGAGGAAGCCGAGAACCGCCGATGTGACTCGCATCCCAGACCTCCCTACGCACGGACGACCGTCAGGACGTAAACTTCGCTGTACCCCTCGTTCTTGAGAGCGCGCCCGCACTCGTCGGCCGTCGCCCCCGTGGTCAAGAGGTCGTCAACAAGGAGCACCGTTCCGCCTCCCGATCGTACCCCACGGAACGCGTCCCTCAAGTTCACGGCTCGCTCGCGGGCGGGCAGCGTCCGCTGCGGTCGAGTCGTGCGGGTCTTCGCAAGCAACAAGCGCTCGGGGACGCGAAGGCGCCGGGCGACGGCTCGGGCCAGCTCCTGCGACGGGTTTCCCCCTCTCGCCTTGCGCTCGGCACGCGTCATCGGGACGTGCGTCACGCACGCCATCTCGCCCAGCGAGTCCTTCGCGGCATCCGCCAACCGGCGGCCAAGCCACCGCCCCACGGCCTTTTCGCGATCGAACTTGAAGAGGGCGATGAGGGTCCTCCAGCCGCCGTCGTACGGGCCAAGAGATACAGCGCGGTCGAAGCCCCGAAGGTGCGTGCCGCACCGGAGACAGAGATCGACCCGCTCGTCGTCGAGGAGGTCGCTGCAGCGTTCGCAACGCGCCCCTTCGCGCCGCGGTAAATGCTCTTCGCACGCCGCGCAGAGGACCTCGCCCCACGCGGCAGACGCGCCACACACCGCGCACTGCGGTGGGTAGAAAAGGGCAGCGATCCCCACGCCGCCCTCCCGAACGCCCGTGCGAATCCTAGAGAACCAGCGCGAGACGAAGGAGCTGGTTCGTGTAGCCCCACTCGTTGTCATAGAAGGCGACGACCTTGAGCAGGCGACCGTCGACGACGGCTGTCAGCGTTGGATCGACCACGCTCGCGCGCGGGTCGGCGATGATGTCCGACGACACCATCGGGTCCTCGCTCACGCCGAGGATCCCGGACAGCTCGCGCTCAGCGTACTTGCGGAACGCGGCGTTCACCTCCTCGACGGACACCGGCTTCTTCATCTCGAGGGTGACGTCGCTGCACGAGCCCGTCGCGACGGGGACCCGGATCGCGATGCCGTCAATCCTGCCGGCAAGCGCCGGGAGAACCTTGGCGGTCGCCGACGCGGCGCCGGTCGAGGTGGGAACAACGTTGACGGCGGCGGCGCGGCTCCGCGTCACGGACGTATGGGCCGAGTCGACGAGGCGCTGGTCGGCGGTGTACGCGTGGACCGTCGTGATCGACGCGTGGACGATGCCGAACTCCTTCTCGAGCACGTAGAGCACGGGAATGAGCGAGTTGGTGGTACATGACGCAGCCGAAACGACATCGTGCGCCGCTCCGACCGACTTGTGGTTGATTCCGTACACGATCTGCGGGATCTTGTCCGCACCGTCGCCTTTGCTCGGCACCGTCTGCAGGACCCGCTTCGCCCCTGCGGCGACGTGGCGCTTCGCACCCTTCGGGCCGTCGTAGGCGCGGAAGACGCCGGTTGCCTCGACGACCGTGTCAACCTTCATCGCGCCCCACGGGAGCTTGTCGGGCTCCTTCTCGGTGAGGATTGGAATCGCGTGGCCTTCGACGTCGAGCGCGTCTTCCTTCGCCGTCACGCGCTTGGCGTAGCGCCCGTACACGGAGTCGTGCACGAGGAGGTAGCGGGCCATGTCCGGCTGGATGAACGGATCGTTGATCGCCACGATCTCAATCTCCGGATGGCCGAACGCGATGCGAAAGAACGCCCGTCCGATGCGCCCAAACCCATTGATGGCTACTCTCTTCTTCATCCTCGTTCTCCTTCCCTGCGCAGCCCGCACACCGTTTCGATGAAGTAGCGGTGCACGCGGAGATCTTCCGTCAGTTCCGGATGGAAGCTCGCGACAAGGATTCTACCCTCCTCCGCCATAACGGGCACACCGGCGTGCCGCGCGAGGACGCGGACACCGGCGCCGACCCGAGTGATGTAGGGGGCCCGAATGAACACCGCGGGGACGTCGTCGCCGATTCGGTCGATTCGGAGGGTCGTTTCGAAGCTGTGGACCTGACGTCCGGACGCGTTCCGCGCCACGGTGATGTCGATCGCCCCAACGGGCGGTGCCGTACGCCCCTCGACGTCGCGGGCAAGGAGGATCATCCCCGCACACGTGCCGAACATCGGGAGCCCTTCCGCGGCGAGCCGGCGGAGCCGGTCGAAGACCCCGTTCTCTCCAAGAAGGGCGATCGCCGTGGACTCCCCGCCGGGGAGGATGAGACCCGAGAGGTTGTCGAGGTCGGCCGTCGACTTCACAACGCGGGTCGGTACTCCGAGCGTGCCGAGGCTCTTGACATGCTCGCGGACGGCCCCTTGCAGACCGAGGACGCCAATCGTCATTTTCCGCGCGTCTGCATCATCTCGTGCTCGGGAATTGTCCCGATCTCGATTCCGTGCATCGCCTCACCAAGCCCCTTCGAGACGTCCGCGATGAGCTTCGGATCGTCGTAGTGCGTGGTCGCCTCGACGATGGCACGCGCGCGCCGCGATGGATCGCCGGACTTGAAGATCCCGCTGCCGACGAAGATTCCGTCGCATCCGAGCTGCATCATCATCGCGGCGTCGGCCGGAGTGGCGATCCCTCCGGCGGCGAAGTTCACGACGGGAAGCCGGCCCACGTCGCGGATCGCCAGGAGGATCTGGTACGGCGCGCCAAGGTTCTTGCCGATCGTCATCAGCTCTTCCTCGGGAGCATCGAGAACAGCGCGGATCTGCTCGTTCATGAGCCGCATGTGGCGCACGGCCTCGATCACGTTCCCGGTCCCCGGCTCGCCCTTGGTGCGGATCATCGCCGCACCTTCGGCGATCCGACGGCACGCCTCGCCGAGATCGCGGGCGCCGCAGACGAACGGGACGGTGAACGCCCACTTGTTGATGTGGAAGTGAGGGTCGGCGGGGGTCAGGACCTCCGACTCGTCGATGTAGTCGACCTCGAGCGCTTCGAGGACCTGGGCCTCGACGAAGTGGCCGATTCGCGCCTTCGCCATGACCGGGATGGACACCGCATCCATGATCTCGCGGACCTTCGTCGGATCAGCCATCCGCGCGACTCCCCCCTGAGCGCGGATGTCGGCCGGGACACGTTCGAGAGCCATGACCGCCACGGCGCCGGCCGTCTCGGCGATGCGCGCCTGTTCGGCCGTCGTCACATCCATGATCACGCCGCCCTTCAACATCTCGGCAAGACCACTCTTCACTCGGTAAGTCCCCTTCTCGACCATTGCTCTCACCTCGAGAAAACAACGTGCGACAGGATTATACGTTGGTCCGGACGACGGCGAAAGCGGGCGAGAAAGCGGCGGTTCAGGATTCCCGGCATCGACCGAGCGAGTCAGGCCAGTTGAGCTTCTCGTCGAGGACGCAGAAGAACGACGGTGCCCCGGAGAGACGAACGAGAAGCGTCGGCTGCGCGGCCTTCCGGACGACGACTTCCGCCCCGACCCCGACGTGTCCGACGAGGTCCCCATCAGCGACGAGCTGCACGCGCTCCAGAGCTCGGATACGCAGCGTGTCGCCGGACGGGAAGAGGACCGGTCGCAGCCCGAGCCGGTGCGTCGCAAGCGGGGTGACCAGCAGGCACGCCGCGGGCGGCACGATGATCGGCCCGCCGGCCGAGAGGCTGTAGGCCGTCGACCCCGTCGCAGTCGCAACGATGAGTCCGTCTCCCGGGTAGCTCGCGACCGCACTTCCTTCCCACTCGAGCTCGATCTCACAGAACCGCGACGGGCTCGCGCCGGTCACGACAATCTCGTTCAGCGCCGTGCCGGATGTCGCTCCGACTTCGTAGCGAAGGCGCATGCGCTCCTCAACCGTGAAGTCGCCGCCGGCGACGCGCTCCACGGCCTCGACGAGCCGATCGAGCGGCGCCTGCGAGAGGAACCCAAGGCTCCCGACGTTCACGCCGAGGATCGGAATCCCGGCATCGGCGACCCGCGCCGCAGCGCGGAGGATCGTGCCATCACCCCCAAGGGCCACGGCAATCGCGCCCTCGGATCTTGAGACGTCCGACGGTGCCGCAATCGGAACCGCCTGGACGCCGCGCTTGCGGCACCACGTCTCAAGTCGCTCGACCGCAGCCTGCGCCGCCGGTTTGGCCGGGTTGACGACGAGGTAGATCCGCTCGAGCTTCATGAGTCGATCCTATCGATGGCCCCCGCCTGCATCAAGCGGAGTCCCAGGGGCGAGGAAACTGGCCCCCGCCTGCATCAAGCGGAGTCCCGGGGGCTGGGAAACTGGCCCCCGCCTGCATCAAGCGGAGTCCCGGGGGCGAGGAAACTGGCCCCCGCCTGCATCAAGCGGAGTCCCGGGGGCGAGAAAGCTGGCCCCCGCCTGCATCAAGCGGAGCCCCGGGGGCGAGAAAGCTGGCCCCCGGCTGCATCAAAGCGACGGCCAGCCCAAAGAAGGTACGCGGGCTGACGAGGAGGCCGGCGGCGCAGCGCGTCGTTGAAGTCGCTATGAGCTTCGGCGCGCAGCGTAGGTCCAGCGGCACACGATTCGCTCGACGACGTCGATGATGATGTACAGACAGAAGCCGAGGAGGGCCATCGCGATGATCCCCGCGAACGCCTGGCCCGTGCTGTACATGTTGTTCTTGATGAACGACCCCAGCCCGCCGCGCACCGGGTCGAATGACCCGGTCGTTTCGGCGATGTAAAGGAACGCCATGCCCAGGCCGACGCTCACGCGGAGGCTCGTAAGGATCGACGGAAGCGTCGCCGGAAGGATAACGTGTCGGTAGACCTGCCATCGCGAGGCCCCGGCGGAGAGGACGCTCGTGATGTGTTCGAGCGAGATTTGCTTGGCCGCCCCGCGTGCGCTGACGAGGAGCTGGAAGAAGAGGGCGATCGCGACGATGGCCACCTTGACGGGGTGACCGATTCCGAAGATGAGGAACAGAATCAAGATGAAGGCAACCTGCGGAATCGGGTAGACGATGTAGATGATCGGGGAGATGAGCTCGTCGAGCCGCCGCTCGTGACCGACGAGCAGACCCAGCGGGTACCCGGTGACAAAGGCGATCAGGATCGCCAACACAAGGCGCCACGCACTGATCCAGAAGTTGCTGAAGAGAAGCGGCCCCAGCCGGACCATCTCGCGGATTGCGACAATCGGGTTCGGCAGGTACTCGCGTCCCCCTTTGAGCGACCGAATGACGACGCTCGCAACCTCCCAGAAGAGCAGCAGGAGCAAGACGCTGGCCGCGTAGATCGCGACGTGGCGCCACACACCCCGGTCTTCGACCCGCTCGACGAGCCATCGCCCTGCCCGCTTCGCTCGGTTCACGGCTCACGCTCCAGTTCCGTCCGCAGGCGAAGGACGACGTCGCGGAACGCCGAGGCCTCGCGGTAGTCGAGCCCACCCATCTTCGGGTTGTCCACGACGGCCTTTACCGACGCCGGGCGCGCCGAGAGGACGACGATCCGCTGCCCGAGGAACGCCGCCTCTTCGATGTCGTGCGTGACGAGGACGAACGAGAACGCGTGTCGGGCCCACAGCTTCAGGAACAGGTCCTGGATCCGCTCCTTCGTTAGGGTGTCGAGCGACGCGAGCGGCTCATCCATAAGCATGACCTGGGGCGACGTGGACAGCGCGCGGGCGATCCCGACGCGCCGTTTCATTCCCTCCGACAGCTCCGACGGGTAGCGGTTCTTCACGTCGGACAGGCCAAGCTCCTCCAGTACGGCGCCTGCGGTGGTCCTCGGATACTCCTTGCCGAGGAAGAGGCTCAGGTTCGCGTTCTGCCATACCGTCTTCCACGGTAGGAGGCCGGCGTTCTGCAGGATCAGGGCCGTGTCTCGCCGTGGGCCCTCGACCGGTTCGTCGGCGATGCGGATTTCGCCCGCCACCGGACGGATCAGACCCGCCACCGCGAACAGGAGCGTCGACTTGCCGCACCCGGACGGGCCGATGAGCGCGACGCTCTGTCCGCGCGGGACATCGAGTGTGACTCGATCCACGGCCCGAACCGTCCGGGTACCGCGACCGTAGTCCACCACGACGTCACGCAGCGCAATCATGGAAGAAAGCCGTTGTCGACGACCACGGCGTACTCCAGCCGGTCGTACAAGTACCCTTTCTTCTGCATCCAGGAGAGGACCTTGGCAAACGTCTCTTCCGACAGGGGCACCGGCGCCTCGAAGTGCGGAATCGAGATGGCGTCGAGGGCCTCCTGCGGCACCCCCGTCACGTTCGCACCCTGGAAGAAGAGCCCCAGGACGACGTCGAGGCCGACTTGGATCAGTTCGTCGCGGGGCGTTGCATTGATCCGCTCGACGGCGGCTGCATAGGCTCGGTAGAAGGCCGCCACGGCGGTGGGGTTGCTCTGGACGAATGTCTTGCGAAACACGACGGCACTCGGAAGCGGGTCGATCCCCGAGAAGGTCGACAGCCACGCCAAATTCGGCGGCGATCCGTTCGGCGGGTGATAGGTGGCGATGTAGCTGATGTACGGCTCGCGCATCACAGCCACCGGGACCGTCTGCGCCGCAAACCAAATCGCGAGCTGCAGCGCGTCGTTGAAGTACATGTACCGCATCGACCACCCCTTGGTGATCCCATTCGTCATGAGGAGTTGGTCGAGCATGTACTCGTCGTCCGTGCGGTACGAGATACCGATCTTCTCGTTCGTCGAGAGGAGCGCGGCCAGAGTCTCGGCGCCAAACCCGATGTGCGACAACAGTCCGAGGGGAACGCTGCCGGTCTGTGGGGTGGAGGTTGCGCATCCGGTAATGACGAGGTCGCGTCCGGACGAGTAGTCAAGGAGGGATCGGGACACATCGCCCATGACGGCGTCCAAGTTCCCGGTCAGGAGGGCTGTGCTTCGCTCCTGGTTGTCGGTGATGCCGATGAGTTCCACCGAGATCCCTTCCGCATCGAACAGCCCCCACGCCTCCGCAAACGCGACGGGAAGGGCTTCGAACACCGGAGGGAGGCTCATGCGAAGGGTGACGGCCGACGCCGTCCCTCCTCCCACGATCACACAGAGAACCACAGACAAGACGATTCGCCGCATCGGGACCATCGAGCTCCCCCTCGTTTTCTTCGGAATCTACCGGCGATTATAGCGGTCCGCCCGAGTTCGACCAATCACGCGGCCCCATCGACGTCCTGGCGTTTCGCGGCCCCGGACGATCGGATACCATCACCTGCTCATGAACCGGATCCGGCAGTGGCTTTGGAGATACAGGGGGCGCGTCGCGGCAGGCTTCGTCTGCCTAGCCATCGTCGACGTCGCAACGCTGTTCGTCCCCCTGATCCTCTCCGACGCCATCGACCGCCTCACCGCCGGCAATGGGAACCTGCTCGTGAGCGGCCTTCTCATCGTTGCCCTTGCCGTCGTCGCGCTCGTGTTCCGCTTCTTCTGGCGGCTTTTCCTGATCGGCACGTCGCGGCGCATCGAGCGAGATTTGCGCGCCAAGCTGTATGACCACCTCCTCACGCTCCCCGCGTCGTTCTACAACGAGACGAAGACCGGGGATCTGATGGCGCACGCCACCAACGACATCGAGGCCGTCACCTTCGCCTGCGGGTTCGGCATGATCACCATTCTGGACCCGCTCGTCATGATCCCGTTCTCGGTCGGCGTCATGCTTTCGATCAACGTGCGGATGACCGCGTACGCCGTCTTGCCCCTCCCGATCCTGACCGTCGTCATGCTCGCCTTCGGCCGTGTGATCCACGCGCGGTTCGAGTCCGTGCAGGCGGCCTTCTCCGCCACCATGGAGAAGGTTCGCGAGAACGTGTCCGGCATCCCCGTGCTCAAGGCGTTCGTTCAAGAGGAGGGATCGGAACGCGACTTCGCCCGCACGAACCAGACGCTCGCCGATCGGAACATGGCCCTCGTGCGCGTCCACGGCCTGTTCCACGCACTGATCGAACTTCTCGCCGGCGCGACGCTCGCGCTGACGCTGTGGATCGGAGGCGGGAGCGTGATCCGAGGCACGGTGTCCCTCGGGAACTTCGTTGCCTTCTCCCAGTACCTGTCGATGTTGATCTGGCCGATGATCGCCCTCGGCGACGCCGTGAACATCTTCCAGCGCGGTCGCGCCTCGCTGGGACGGATCGGCACCCTCCTTGCCGTGCGGCCAGCGATCGCGGAGCCCGAGTCGCCCCGGGCGATGAAGGGAACGCGCATCGAGATCCACGACCTGACCTTCACGTACCCCGCGGCGACCGCCGCGGCGCCGGCGCTCCGCGACATCGACCTCACGCTCGAAGAAGGAACGACGCTCGGCATCGTCGGGATGACGGGGTCGGGAAAGAGCACCCTCGCTCATCTCATCCCTCGCGTCTTCGATCCGCCACCCGGAGCTGTTCGGATCGGCGGCGTCGACGTTCGTGGCGTTTCGCTCGCCGACCTCCGAAAGACGATCGGGTTCGTGCCGCAGGACGCATTCCTCTTCTCCGCGACGATTGCGGAGAACATCGCCTTCGGCCGCCCCGAGGCACCGAGGAACGAGATCGAGGGCGCCGCGCAGCTCGCCGGCATCCACGACGAGATCCTCGCGTTCCCCGACGGGTACGAGACGCGCGTCGGCGAGCGCGGCATCTCCCTCTCCGGCGGCCAGAAGCAGCGCGTCGCGATCGCCCGCGCCCTCCTTCTCGAGCCGCAGATCGTCATCTTCGACGACCCCCTTTCCGCCGTCGACGCCGAGCGAGAGGAGTTCATCCTGGCCAACCTGCGGGAGTTCTTCCGCGGGCGGACGAGCATCCTGATCGCACACCGCATCTCAGCGGTCCGCAACGCTGACTGGATCATCGTTCTCGACGAGGGGCGAATCGTGGACTCCGGCCGCCACGAGGAGCTGGCGGCTCGAGAGGGGATCTACCGTCGGATCTGGACGCTGCAGCAGGCGGAGCGAAGGACGGTGACAGGATGACGACGCCACTCTCCGACGACGAGATCGTAGGAAAGGCGTTCGACGCCCGGTTGATGCGCCGGATGCTCCGCTTCCTGAGGCCCTATTGGGCGCTCTTCACCGTCTGCATCGCCCTCACCGTCGTCCTCGCCGGAATCGAGCTCGCGATCCCGTACTTCTCAAAGACGGCGATCGATCGGGACATGACGCTTCCCTACGCCATCGTGACTCTCGATGCGCCGCCCGCGACGGGCGACCCGGTCGCACTCGGCGCGGGACGCTACCTCGTCACGCCGGCGAAGGTGCCGGCCGATGTCCGTGCGGAGTGGGAGCGAGCGGGAGCTCTCGCAAGCGAACGATACGCCTTCGAGTCGGAGGACGACCGCGCGGTGGCCGCCGTCGTCGCCCGGCATCCCGATGTCTTCACACCTGTGCCCGGTGGGGCGATGGCAACGCAGAAGGGACTGGCTTCCCTCCCGGCCCGCGACCTCGAGGCGCTGCGGGGCGGCGCGCTGACCGGCATCGTGC
>JBDKUT010000131.1:0-19442 GCA_039679545.1 Thermotogota bacterium | reverse complement strand
AGGTAGACCTCTATGCCGTCGGTCGTTGTACACCCCGTGCCAAGGTAGGAGATGTCGAACGAGATGTTCCCGGATCCCGCTGTTGCGATGACTGTCGGGACGTAGCCGAAGGCTGTCGACTGGATGCCTCCTACGACGGGAAGTCCGCCGGCGAAGACAGGAAGACCGTGGCTCCCCGAATAGAGGTAGTTGACGGTGACGCGGGCTCCGGTGGTTGACACGGCGGTGACATGAATGCCGAAGATGGCGTCGGCGAAGTGCGGCAGCGCGAGCGTAGGCTCAATCCTGAGCCGGCCGACCCAGTTCGCCTCCGTCGTGAACCAGATCTGATCGAGCGAGCCAAGAACGATGTCGACCGGGTTCGAGCCGGGGGAGAGCGGGTACTCCGTCAACACCCCGGCCGCGGGATCGAGATGGGCGATTCGGCTGCGGACGCGGTCGGTGTACCACACCGTATCGTCTGCGGCGACGGCGATGGCCAGTGGCTGCGAGCCCGGCATCGCCCACTCCGCAACCTCTCCCGTAGTCGGATTCAGCCGTCCAACCTTTCCGTTCCAGCTCTCCGTGAACCAGACGCGGCCGCTCGAGTCTATCGCCAGGCGCGACGACGACGAGGTGATCGGCAGGTCGTGGAATAGGACCGTGTTGGACGAAGGGCTGAGCTCCAGGATGCTCCTCGTCTCCGTGGACACGAAGATGGAGCCGCTCGGCGCGAACGTGAGGTCGCGGGGATGCATCGAGTCGCTCGGGAAGCTCCACTCCGCGAACGGCCCCGTGGTCGTGCGCGGTGCGACGGCGATCCCAGGCGGCAAGAACGGGTTGCCCGGGGTGACGTAGGGCGTGAGGGTTGTTGTTGTAGGTGGGAGGGCCGCCGTCGCTGGGATCACAGGCTGCACCGCCGGAATCCTACCCTGAAGAACGTCGAACAGGAGACCTCCGAGGGTCACTCGTCCGACCTTCGACGCTCCACGTTCCGTGTACCACAGCGAAGGCGATCCTGACGGATCGATCACCAAGCCGAGCGGTTCTGATCCCGCGGTTCCGACGCTCTCCGACGTGTAGAAATCGCCTCCGGGCAGAATGCGACCAATCTGGTCTGCCCATCGCTCGGTGAAGTAGATGCCGCCTTCGGGTCCGATGACGAGGCGCTCGGGTCCGAGCCCCACATCCCACTCTGTGAAGAGGTTCGTCGCGGGATCGAGGCGAGCAAGCTTGTTTCCGTGGGCCTCCGCGAAGTACACGCTCCCGTCCGCCACGACGATTCCGCCGGGGGTGCTGCCCGGCGTGGGCACCGTCCACGACGTCAGTGTCGCGGGCTCGCCGCTCCCCAGGGCGGCGCCGGCGAACGCGATCGCTGTCCCGAACAGGACGAGCGCAGTTCTTCCTACGTTTCGCAGCTCCAATCTTGGCATGGTTTCGCCTCCCAGAACACCGCTATCTACGAGGGTAGCCACAGCGGACGCGTAGGACAATCCGAGGCCGCCGTGCCGTCGTAGCCGTTCGACCAGGTCAAGCAGCGGCTTCTTCCCGACGTCCCTTGCCGCTACGATGGCTGCCGTGCGGACGGAGGTGACCATGAACAGAGCCTGGATGGGCGTAGCCGGGGTTCTCCTAGCGGTGTGCGTCGTGGCCGGTGCTGCGACGGTCGATCATCGCTGGAGCGGCGACGCCTACGTCATTCGTGTCTACGACATCGACGACGTTGCGGCGACCGGCTACCTGTTGTCGACCTTCTACGTCGTGAACGAAGGGAAGTGGGAGATCGTGCGGGACACTGTGAACGACGCGATCGTATTCCCCTCCGGAGCTCACTCGACGCTCGAGGACGCCGACGTTCAGGTTGCGTTCGAGGCATACGAAGAGCTCAAGCTGACCCTCCCGGCGCGACTTGTGGCGGAAGGAGACAAGATCTTCGTCTACGTGATGTGGGTCGACGAAGAGAAGGCCGTGGCGACGTTCAACGTCGAGACGGGAGGATCGGCGCCCTCGGAGCTCGCCTCGGAATCTTCCTCCAACGTGGCGTTCTTCTTCGCTCCCGTTCGCATGGCGCTTCCCTTGGAGGTGAAGGCCGAGTACGACGCGGCCGGCGGCGCGAAGGTGACGATTGGAAACCCTGGGACGGTCGTGTACCGGGGAACATTGAAGGTCACCGCATCGCTCTCGTACTTCCGGGACTGGATCGGCGAATCCGTCACGCGGTTCCTTGACTCCACCGTGGGTCGGATCCTGCTTGTCCCGGACGCCGCGCTTCAGGTGGCCGTGGCTCAAGAGGCGACGGCCGAAAAGCGGTACGTGGTCACGTTCCACGACCTCACGGATCGAAGCACGGGTGTGCCTCTCGCGGTCTTTGTTCCGCCCCCGACCGAGCGGGCCGTCGCCGCGTTCCGCGACATGATCTACAACGTTTGGACGAGCGTGTCGGACAAAGAGCCCGGCACGGACTACATTGACCTCGGGTTCGGGTCGCCCGGCGTCCACCTCTACTTCCCGATCACTCCGTACTTCGCCCCGCCGAGGTAGGTCGCACGTGGCCGTGTGGTATGCTGTTGGGCATCCAGGATCGAACGAGGATGGCGGTTGGGAGGCGGGTGTCAATGGACGAGTTGGTGAAGCTTGTGGCGTCGAAGCTTGGCGTGACTGAGGACAAGGCGAAGATCGCTGTGGAGCTTGTGGCGGGGTTTCTCAAGAAGAAGCTGCCGGCTCCGCTCGCATCGCAGATCGACTCCGTGCTGAGCGGCAGCGGTGGCCTTGCGGACAAGGCCAAGGGACTCCTCAAGGGGCTCGGAGGAGGCGACTAGCTCCCGCCAGAGAGGCCGAGGCTTTCCTCGGGCCGCCCGCCGGGCTGGCGAGCGGTCTACCTGCTTGTGGCCGAAGATGTTTGTCGAGCGAACGCCCCCTAGCGAAGCTCGCTCGGCACAAACGACAACTCCGTCAGAAGTATGCGGTCGCGCCCCGTGGCCCACAGAGGCGCGAGGTCCAAACGAGAGCGAAGGGTGAAGTCCGCGTTGAGGTACACATCCGCAACGCCCCCGACAAGATCGCAGGCCACGGTGTAGCGGGTCCCCCCTTCCGCTGTCGTCCTTCCGCGCTCGGGGATGTAGCGCGTTGCCCTCATGATCTGCGCTACGCGTTCAAGCGTTGGGCTGGCGTCCCACGTGATCATCCGCGTGGCGAGCGTATACCGCTCGCACGGCCATTCACCAAGAGAGGGATTCGTCAAGCTGAAGTTCGTCACGACGAAGCCCGGCGTTGTCCGAAAGACATCGCCTGTTCCAGTGTAGACCGCGGCGTTCCCGGCACGGTCGGCGAGAAGGACTTGGACGCACGGGACGATCCTCGTGTAGTTCCTTGCGTGAAGGAACGCGAGGGCCTCGGCGACGGTGGCGCACGTCGTCATCATCGTGCGCTCGAGCGCCTCCGGCGCCGGGCGTCCGGGGGTGGGCAGCCCGGGCGATGGAGCGGACTCGGCTCCGGGGGCGCAGGGGATGCTGAACAGGTCGAAGTAGAGTCCCTGGTCATTCACGCCCTGCATCTCGTACCAGCCGGGGAAGCGGCCTCCGAGGCCGACGAAGTAGAAGCCGAAGTACACGGCGCCGTGCGCTGATTCGGTTGCCGCGGTAGCCCACATCGAGGCCTCGATCTTGTCGTTGTCCTCGTTGCCCCCGACGACGACCGCCCCGTCGCCGACAAGGACGACGCCGCTGCATGCCTCAACGGCAGCCGTCCCCAGAGCGACGATCAGGATCAGGGCTCCAAACACTCTGCTCACAACACCACCTCCCGCGGTGGAAGTCATTGTACGAGGTTCAGTGGAGAGCGGACCGCTACTCCGAGGGGCGCGCGTGCTGCTCGAAGAACCGCCAGATCTCCTCCGCTGCGTCGATGTCGCGGTTCTTCCGCGAGGCGGCTCGAAGGGACGCGGTCGCCGATTCCGGGCCTGGGATCGCGTGGCCGCCGCTGTCGATCCGATAAAGGATGACGTTCTTGCCTGTCGAGCCCCCGCGGTGCGTGAACACGGTGACGGTCGAACCGTCGGCGGCAACTCGATCGGGGAGGGTGGTCTCCTCTGCGGAAACCTGGGCATCGTTCACACCCACCCAGAAGGCCACGGTATCATCGGTGGAGCGCACGCGGCCGCGGCGGCACGCCGCCCCGGCGACGCAGCCGCCGTCGTACGGGATCACGGGATCCGCGGTTCCGTTCATGATCAGAATCGGCAGAGGCGCAGCCTGGAACGGGCACTCCGAGGGGTCCGGTAGATTGGCGATGACGGCCCCCGCCGCCGCGAAGCGGTCCCCAAGCTGCATCGCGAGGCGGAACGTCATCATCCCCCCGTTCGATGCGCCGGTCACGTAGATCCTCGCGGGGTCGACGGCGGTCTCCGTGGCCAGGCGGTTGATGAGGGCATTGATGTATCCGACGTCGTCTTCCGCGGAGATGGCATCCTCATTGTCGATGTCCGAGCGGCAGTCGTTCCAGTGGTGTCGGTCGGTATGGGTTGGATCCGGTCGGCCCTCTGGAAGAACGAGGAGGACCCCATGCTCGTCGGCCAGCGTCTTCCACGACCGCCCGTTCTCGCTCTCCCAGACGCTTTCTGCGCTGCCGAGTCCGCCGTGCAGAAGGAAGACCACCGGGGCGGGCGTCTCGGGAGACGCCGGCGCGTACACGGCGTAGGTGCGACTGAGGCCGTCCCAGAGAAGAGCTCCGAAGCGCAGAGCCGGCTCCTCGTCGGGTACGTTCGGAGCGCACGAGGCGAGGAAAAAGACGGCGGCCCCGCACGCGACGGTGCCGGCCAAGAGCGCTGCGATCCACGATCTTGTCGTAGCCCGCATCTTGCGGACAGTCTAGCACACTTGTGTCGTGCGGCGGGCGAGCACGGTCCTTCGCCCTCGCGTTCCGCGATCGGGTCGCACATACTTTGTGAGCTCCATGGGCTTGCAGCGGGGCCTGCTGCTGTTCCGCGCGACCGGGGGGGGAAGGAAGGCGTTGAAAGCGGTGTCTCGAGACTCAAGCAACCTCATCTGGATCGATCTCGAGACGACGGGTCTCAGCGTGGGCAGCCGCGTCATCCTCGAGATTGCGAGCCTCGTCACCGACAAGGATCTGTACCTCCTCGGCGAGGGGCCTGTGCTCGTTGTCCATCATCCGGATGACGTCCTATCCCGGATCGATTCATGGAGCCATCGACAGCACGACCTTTCCGGACTGCTGGATGCTTCGCGGAGTTCGAACATCTCGCTCTCCGAGGCGGAACAGCAGACGCTGCGGTTCGTTCGCAAGCACGTTCCGTGCGGGGCCTCGCCGCTGTGCGGGAGCTCCATCTCGCTCGATCGCCGCTTCCTGATGCGCTACATGCCTGAGCTGAACGCCCATCTCTCGCATCGGAACCTCGATGTCAGCACGGTGGCCGAACTTGCCGCGCGGTGGTACCCCGATGCAGCCGCGAAGCTCGATCGCGGGGTCCGCCACCGCGCCGCCGCCGACATCCGCGATTCGATCGACGAGCTTCGTCTCTACCGCGGGCTGATCTTCCGAGAGTAGAGTGACCGACTCCATTGCGAAGACAGGGCGAGGGGACTTTCCCTCCCCTCGCCGTTGTCTTCTCTAGGATGCGACCAGGTTCTTCCCCGGACGCAGTTCCTTGATGAATCCGCTGCCCCGGCGCACCACCGTCATCCCGACGCTTACGTAGAGATCCAGGGCACCCGACGCGTTCCCAGAGACGGCGGTGAGTTCGACCGCCTTGAGACCGCGGACGTACATCGCCCAGAAAGCCTCCAGGAGCAGAGCGCGGCCGATGCCGCGCCGCCGCCACGCATGGCGAACCCCGAACTCATCGACGAGGCCGCACTCCCTGTCTCCGTGCGACTCCGCAAACGTACAGCAGTAGCCGCAGATTTCCTCACCGGCCGTGGCGAGGAACCATAGCTCGGGCTCGAAGTCAGGCTGCGTTATCCAGTGTCTCCAGCGCTCGACCTCGGCCTCGAGCGGCTGCTCGAGGTACCCGTAGTGGTTGCGGAATGCATCTCGGTAGGCCAGGACGAGGTTCACGTCGTCCTTTCCCGGCCGGAACGTGCGGACGGCGATCCCGCTCGGCCACTCCGGCGCGGTCGGACGGCGCTCAAACTCGAGGCGAAAGTTCGACCAGACGCGATCGAGTTGAAAGCCATGCCGCACGAGAACCTCTTCCCGGCGGCGGTCGTCCGCGTCGGTTCCCGCCACGAACACCACGCGAGCGCCTTCTGGAGCCCGAGGGAGGCTCTTCTGTGCGCGTGCTTCGAACCATGCGAAGAACGTGTCGGTGAGCCCGTCATTGCCTTCGACGGTGGGGTCGAGGGCAAGGCCGAGAAAGAGATCGACGTGGGGCTCCTTGACATCACTCAGAGAGCCGTACCCTACGAGCGTCGTTCCGTTCCACGCGACCTGCGTGTCGGTCTCGACGGCGAACCCCGGCGTCGACCAGCGGTGTTCGACGTCGGTGGCGGTGTAGATGTTCGGCTGCCCGCGTAGGGCAGCGCGACGATTCCATAGATCAGCGATTGCAGCAGCATCGCAAAGCTGTGCCGGCCGCAATGCAAAACGGTTTGCTTCGCTACTCAATGGGATGCGCTCCTTTTCTTGCGCCGGGACGCCCCGGCCCGCTCGATCGAAAGGAGCGCGAATGCGACTCGCTGTCTACCGAGACGAGACCGGGGGCGTCGCCGACGTGCTTCGAGTTCCAGTCATGCGATCACCCCCTTTTCGATAAGCTCACCCGCAGGGCGAGTGGCACGGCAGTATACGCGAATTCACGCGGATCGGTCGACGGGCGTTGCCCGAGACGCGACGTGTCCCGTAGACTGGCGTGTCCTCTCTCGCCGGCAGGAGAGTGAGAGGATGGGGGTACCGACGTGAAAATGAAGGTTTGCATCTTGATGTCGATGGTGTTGCTGCCCGTTCTCGTTGTTGCCTGCACGTCGAATCGGGAAGCTTCGACGACATCGACGCCGATCGCAGAGCCCGCCGTGCAACCCACGGCACCCGCGTCGACGACCCCCGGGGTGGACGTCGCAGCGTCTGTGGGGCCCGGCGGTGCGAAGGTTTCCGTAGACGTCACTGTTCCCGCCCTGGAGGGTGTCTTCGCCCAGTCCACGGCGGCCCTCGCGGCGCTGCAAAGCTATCGGTACACGACGACGTTCTCGTTCGTGGGCGAGGACGAGGGCAAACCTGAATCCGGGTCGGTCGAGGTCCGCGGGGCCGTCGCGGCGCCCGATCGGCAGCGCATGACGTGGAGAGATCTCGAGACGGGCGAGGAGTTCGGCCTCCTTCGTGTCGGAGAGCGTGCGTGGATCCTTGACGGCACGGAGTGGACGCCCGTGCCAACCCTGGCGGCCGATGCGGCGAGCCAAGCGGTTCTCGTCTACATCCCGGCGATGAGCTGGGGCCACTTCGCCGAGGGGATGAAGGCGACGTCTACCTATGTGGGATCCGAAGTCGTGAACGGCATCTCTGCGCGCCACTACACGTCGACCTATCTCGGCTGGTCGGAGTTCTGGGAAGGTGAGGTCACCGACGCCGCGGCCGACGTGTGGATCGCCGAGGCGGGATATCCGATCCGGTACCGGTTCGCGGCCAGCGGAATCGATGAAGACGGGAACCACGGATCGCTGCTCTGGATCATGGATCTCTCGGACGTGAACGCGCCGGTGTCCACCGAGGCACCGCAGTAGCCGCGCCGGGTGCGAGCGTTCTATGTGCCGCAGCCTTGATGCTGCCGGTCTCTGAGTGTAGAGTAGGCACACATAGGAGACTAATGGTGCATAGGTATGAATGGCGGCGCGCTGTATGGCCGCACGGCAGACTCCTCATGCTCCGAGCGGTGATCCCGCTGTTTGCGGCGAGCCTGTTCTCCCTGGCGGCGGGGGCGACGAGCTCGGACATCCAGAGTCCTCCCCTGTCGGCCTTCGGCACCGAGAACGTCCAAAGCTCCTCTCACATCCTCGCCCTCTTCGAAGAAGCCCCTGCGGACGAGGCCTTGCTGGCGGGCGTTGAGCGAGCGCTCGGCGCTCTCACAGCCTACTGGGGTCTCGACCTCGGCGGTCTCCTGGCAGCCTGTGAGAAACTCGGCCTTCCCTCGTCCTTCTTGTTCGCCCTGGTTGTCTATGCCGACTGGGCGGACATGGCTCGCGACGTTGATCGCTTCGATGTCTCGGGGGCCAGCCTCTTCTTGTGGACCCGCTTCTACGCGCCGTTCGAGCTGCCGCCGCTGTTCGAAGCGCGGCTCCCGTTGTTCGTTCTGACCAGCGATCCGTCGAGTGATGCATGGTGGTCGGCGGTGCGCCGGGAGCTCATGCACGTCCTGCAGCTCCGTAGCTGGCGAGCCGCCAACGGCCTGACGTGGGCGGAGAGCTCGATGCTTCGCGAGGGTGTGGCGGAGTGGAGCGCGCTCTACATCAGGAAGGCCGCCGAAACGAGTACGGAGGATCGGGCCGTGATCCTGCGATGGCTTCGAGAGGGCGGAACACTGGAACGCGCTCCCTTCTACCTGCACCGCGAGATCGGCGTCAGCCTGGTGGAGCGATGGATCCGACTGGCTGGGCCGGGCTCCGTCTGGGCGACGTTCTCACCGCAGGAGAAGTCGACGTATCCGTGCCAAGGACTCCCCACGATGTGTTGCCCCGTCGACTTCCCCCCGAGGTTCCTGGTGTCAGCCGGTGTGACGTGGACTCAGTTTGTCGCCGACTGGGCGGCCGAGGCGCAGTCGGCCTCGGGGTCTGCCTTCTCAGAGGTCCTGGATCGCTGGAAGAAGGACGCTTTCGAGCTTCGGAAGGTGCTTCTCCGGCCGATCCTGCGGCAAGAGACGCTCGCGGAGTTCGATTCGATTGCGCAGCGCGTGGCTGCCGGCCTCGCAATGACCGAGGATCTCGATCGAGCGGAGAGCCTGCTGCAACGTGCGCCGGAGGATGGAATCGACATCGACGTGGAGGCACTGACCGCTCGAGAGGATACGCTCGCGTGGTACGCCGTCCGCGTCGACGAGGCCAGGAACGACATGGCCAGGGTCCGCTCGGCCAGCGAGTTGGTTCGGAAACTCGATCGAGACCCGGCGGAGTATGCCCGGCGCTTCGCCCACGTTGTCAACGCCTACGTGCCGGCGGCCGTGCGGCTTCCCCTGTCAGAGTACGAGCCGCCGTCAAGTTGAGGCCGGCGCTGTTGAGGGGGACTGAGATGGACGGCGGAACCTTGCGCGGACTCGTCTGCATGATCATAGGGGCCGCGATCGTCGCATCCGCATCCCCCTCCCTTGCGGCGGGCGCAGCGGAGTGGACGGTTCAGACGTCATCCGACATCGTGCTCTTCGTACAGGGAGACGTCGACGCGTCGGTCCCCCTCGCTCTCATCGAGCAGTCGCTGTCCGAGATCGTCGCCTACTGGGGCATCGATGCGAACGTTGTGAGAAACGCGCGCGGCTCCGCATCCCCTCTCTGCTCTGTGTCGCTCTACTCGGATTGGGAGTTGATGGCGCGGGAGTTCGGCCGGTTCGATATCTCAGGCATGGCCCGGGCGTGCGGGGTCAATCCGAAGGCGCCTACGGGCGCTCCTGCACCTGGACCGTGCGCCGTGTCTCCTTTTGCAGTGATCGCGTCTGGGTACCCGACAGGGGATTGGCTCGCCATCGTGGCGCACGAAGTCGCCCACGTTCTGCAGTGGCGGACTTGGCACTTCGGGCTGAACCTGACGTGGATGGAGGACGATCTCTTTCGCGAGGGGATGGCGGAGTGGACTCGGTACGCGCTCGGCTCCGGCGACTTCGGCGCGGATTCGCAGAGCCTTGTCTCTTTCTGGCTGAGGGCAGGCGGCACGCTCGATGCCGTTCCGTTCTACCTTGAGTACGACGTGGGAGCCAGCCTTGTGGAGCGCTGCGTCCGCCTGGGCGGGCCGCAGAAGCTGTGGGCGATCTGCAGCGAGACGACGGCGATTCCCATTGGTGACACGGGGGTCAACTGGTACAAGCCCATCGACTTCGCCCGCTCATTTTCGGAGGCCTATGGAATCGACTGGGATAGCTACCTCGCTGACTGGGCGACCGAGGCGCGTTTGACGGACGTGCCTCGAGGGACGGAGATCCGAGACCGTTACATGCGCGATGCCTTCAACCTCCGTGGCGAGCTGCTTCGTCCGCTGCTGAGCGGCGAGTCCTGCGCCGCCCTCGAGGAGATCAAGCAAGCGGTTGTCGATCGAACGGCCACTTCTGCCGACCTCGACTACGCCGAGACGCTTCTCCGGGGAGCGCCCGAGGTGGACGTGGAGATCGACGTCGAAGCGCTGTCCGCGAGAGAAGAAACGTTGAAGGGATACGCGTTGCAGGTAGATGGCTCCCGAGACGACGTCGTGAACGTCCTCCGCTTGGGCATGCTGGCGCGGCGGGGCGAGGCGGACGCCCAAGAGTACGCGGCTGCTTTTGCGGAAGCGGTGAATAGCTACGTGTCCGCGGCCGTCAGTCTGCCTTCGGGCTTCTAGAGCCCGTGATCTTCGTTGCGGAGGGCGTTCCTGCTTTGCACCCCGTGAGGTTGCCGCGCTCGAGGTGTCTTCCGAGTGTCCAGAATGCGACGGCAAGCACGACGCACAGTCCGGCCGAATACCACACCCACCACGGGAAGCCGAACCATCCGAGGCGGCCGTCGCCCCACGCCCACACGTCCTGTGAGGCGAGGAAGAGGAGCGCAAGCACGACGGCCCAAGCGATGGACGCCCTGCGACTCAGCACGTGCGGCAAGGGTGCTTGGCGGCACTCGCGGCGCTTCGTGAGGAAACTACCGACGACAAGAACGAGGATCGTCGCGACGACGACGGGGACGACGGGGAGCGTGCCGAACGCCGGCAGCGCCTTCACGTGGTACGCGGCGACGAGTCCTTCTCCGACGACGATCGACGCAATCGCAGCGCCTGGCGTCATCCGAGGCCAGTAGATCGCTCCGATCACGGTCGGAAAGAGGACGGCGAGGCCGGTGAACGTCTCGGTCGTGATCTCGAGGAACGTGGCCGGCGGGCGATACGCGAGGGCGAGTCCTGCAAGACCAAGGACGATGACGAACGCGCGGCCCACCCACTCCGATGGTGGCGCGATCTCCGTGCGGTTTCGCGTGAAGCGTGCGTGCAGGGGGGCGTAGACGTCGCGTGTGAACATCGATGACAGAGTCAAGAGCTGCGAATCGAGGGTCGTGATCAGCGCGGCGAGGCCGGCCGAGAGCACGAGGGTTTCGACCAGCGGCGACGCGTGTTTGTGAAGCAGAAGAGGCAGGATCTGGTCCGACGCCGCACCTTCGGGAAGGTGCGGGTACGACAGCCGTCCGAGCACGCCGATGGCGACCGGAAGCAGGAACAGGAACCCCGTCACGAGAGGATACAGGGCCATCGTCGTCGAGAGAGCGCGGGGGTTCTTCGCCGCGTAGAACCGTTGGAAGAGCTGCGGGAACATTGGGTCGCAGAGGAACCAGAGGATCATGTATCCAAACCAGATCCCTGGCGTGAACGTTCCGTCAAGGCCTGGACGCGAGAAGAGAGTAGGGAACTCAGTCGCCGCGGTTCGGTTCGCCGCCGCGACCCCTCCGAACGGCGCCGCGACGGCCGCGAGACCGAGGGTCATGAAGACGATCATCATGGCGCCCTGAAAGATGTCGGTCCACACCTCGCCGCGGAAGCCGCCGATGAGAACGTAGGCAAGAATCACGGCCGTGACGAGAACGGCCCCGACGTAGTACGGGATCCCAAACAGGGACGCGAGGGCGTACCCGGCGGCCATCGGCTGGATGGCAAGGTACGGCAGCGTGAACGCGGCCATGACGAGGAAGAAGGCGAGACGTAGTCCCGGGCTCTTCGTCTGCTGGAAGACCAGTTCCGGAGGGGTAACGAGCCCGTGCTCCTTGCCGAGCCGCCAGACGGGGTGGCCGATGAGGACGAACGTGAGGGCCATGAACCCGGTCCCGAACGCCATGATGGGATAGAACGCGTACCCGATTCTCCACCCGGCGCCGGAGAAGCCGAAGACCGTGAACGCGCTGAAGTTGGTTGCCGCCATCGTGAGGAAGAGGACCCATCCCGGCAACGTCCGCGAGGCGAGGAAGTAGTCGTCGGGCGCCTTCTTCCTCCTCGCGCGGGCGAGGAGTCCGATGCCGAGAAGTGCTCCGAGGTACGATGCTACCACTGCGATTCGAATGGCCATGTCTCCTCCCAAGAGAAACGCCATCCGCCCGAGGCTGGATGGCGTTGCCTGAACATTCCTCATCCGAAGTGTAGCCGGTCGAGGGACTCGGGGAGGAGGACGAGACGTCCCGTCCGGGTTGCCCCGACGCTTCGAATCCGCTATCACTACAGGTCTGCCGTCGCGCAGGATGAGGGAGGTTCCGATGTCGTGGAGTAGTCGACGACCGAAGAAGGAACGAAAGCCCGCTGTCATCGTCCGCTGGGCGTGGAAGATGGGGTGGCAGCCGGGACGCGTCATGCGTGAAGTCCTTGAGTGGATCGAGGTCCTCGTCGTGGCCGGCGCCCTCGCCGCGTTGATCATGACGTTCGTCACCGTGCGGATGCACGTCCCCACGGGGTCCATGATCCCGACGATCGACCCAAAGGATTCGTTCTTCGTGGACCGGATCACCTACTACTTCCGTGACCCGAAACCGGGCGATATCGTCGTGTTCCGACACACCGAGGAAGTGCACGTGAAGAAGGTGACCGCAGGGTCTCCCGCCGCATCGGCCGGGGTTCCGACGGGAATCCGCCTCCTCTACCTGAACTCCGAGCCAGCCTACTCGACGGCGTTCCTCAATGACCGTTTCGCGACGTGGGCGAGTGGGACGCCGCTTCAGCTAACCACCGCGGACGGGCGACGCTACGACCTCGGGACGAAGGCGGCGAGCGCGAAGACGATTGCCGACCTCGGCATCCAGACGAGCGAGCGGCGCATGCGCTACGTCAAACGCCTCATCGCCGTGGGCGGTCAGACCGTCCAGATTCGCGACGGCGTGATCTACGTGGACGGCGCCAAGCTGACGGGCGAACGCTTCGATCGATTCTACTACTCGAACGACGCCCGCTTCCGATTCGGTGTGGAGCCGACGAAGGTGCCGGAAGGCTTCTACTTCGTCCTCGGCGACAACTCGCGAGACTCGTTCGACTCACGCTTCTGGGGTTTCGTTGACGACCGGGACATGATTGGCGTGCCGTACCTTCGCGTTTGGCCGCTCACCCGGTTCGGTACGATGCACTAGAGCGAAGCACTCCCGCCGGCGTCCGCCGCCGGAAAGCGCGCGGGGTCCAGTTTCGGGTCGGCGAGCAGGAGGGCGGGCGCGGGTTTGCCCCTGAGCAGAGCGGCCACGGCATCGGCGAGGAGAGCGTTCACGTGCATGTCCATGTGATCCATTCCGAGGCACGCGGTGTTCTCCGCGCCGGGAAGACGTGCGGATTGCATGGAGACGACGAGGTCCGACCCCGACCATGCGATGGCGTCCCTCACGCATCGCTCCTGACAGGTCTGCGCGTCTTGAAGTAGCCCACAGCCGAAACAGATCTGGCCGGCCATCGCCACGTAGCGGACCGACGGATCGATAGCGAAGCCGTCCGCGCCCGGTGCGTTGAGCACCTGTAGGAGTTGGCTGCCCGGGGCCAGTTCCGCGACGAGAGGGCCGAGCCACGTCCCCAATCCCGCGAGACCGGCGCCGTAGTGCGGTGTTGCAAGTGTGATCAGTGTCCGCACGTCGTGGCTGTACGTCGTCCCGTAGTCCTCGAACCCTGGTTGCCCAAGGAGTTGTGCGAAGTCGTCGCATTCGACGTAACAGCGAGCGACGAGACCGCCCATGCTGTGGCCGACGAGGTCCACGGCGGCAGCGCCGGTGACGCTTCGCACCCAGGCGATCTCCTCGGCAAGGCGAGCCGCGTAGTAGCGCAGATCGCGGACGGTGGGCTCGACGGAGCTCGCGTAGTGGCTGAGGTAGACGTCGACGTGCTCGCCGTCTGCGGCGCCGAGCACGTCGATCGGATGGCGTTCGTTGACCGATCGCCTGTCAGCCTCGGTGATCGAACGGCCGGACAGCCGCTCGGCGAACGTCTCCCACAGGCGGGTCGGAAGAAAGCCGGGCGCAGGCTGAAACCCATACACGAGGATGACGGGGAGTCGCGGGACGGCGGCGCTCGCGGCGTCGGCGAGTAAGCTGAGGAAGACCACCAGGGCTCCGGCGGTGTACACAACGGCTCGGGTTTTGGTCATGCCCCCGCTCCTTTCGTCGTATAGGGATCCGCTCGGAATCGCTCCTCGCGCCACGGATCTCCGCGGTGGTGATAGCCGCGCTCTTCCCAGTAGCCGGACCGCCGCGCGGACAGGAACTCGAGCTCCTCGACATACTTGGCACTTTTCCAGGCGTACAGACTGGGGACGACGAGCCGGAGCGGAGCTCCGTGCTCGCCGGCCAGGGGGCTCCCGTTCATGCAGTCGGCGAGCAACGAGTCGCGGCGCGCGAACGCGTCGATCGGAACGTCCGTGGAGTACCCATCGCGGCACCGGGCGAGCACCCAACGGACGTCCGGCGCAACGGAGAGGCGGCTCAGCAGGGTTCGGGTCGAGATCCCCTCCCACAGGATCCCGCGAACGCTCCACGCTGTGACACAGTGGAAGTCACGGCGTACGCGAGTGTGGGGAAAGGCCTGGACCGCGGCCCAGTCGAGCTCGGCCGGATACCTCACCGCGCCCGAAAGGCGGAGACGGTAGTCCCCAAGACAGGTCGGCGGAACGGGGCCGATGTCATATACGATCGGCTCAGGAACCCACGACTGTCCCGGCGGCAACCTCGGAATCCTCATCACGTTCAGCATACCGCCGTTCCCGCCCGCATCCAACGGCCTCCCGGGGTGCGGCTTGCGGACCGGGGCTCGCTGGATGATGCTCTCAATTGCCTGGGCGCTACCCGGCGGATCCGATGAATACCACCACGCGTTGTCCCTCGGCGCCGTCTGTGAAGTTCGTCCTTCGGTGTTCGCGCTGCGGGGAACATGTTGCGGGGCCGGTGCTTGCCTGCCCGCGTTGCCCCGACGCGCTCCTGCGGAGCGAGTACCAAGAGCGCGCGTTCAAACCCCTTGATCGGCAGGACATCTTCCGCTTTTCGGATTGGCTGCCCTCGAAAGCGCTGGTCGACACCCCGGTCGGGCCCGTCGTCTATCGAAGCGAGCGGTTGGCGCGGCACCTCGGACTGGGCCACCTCGCCGTGGCGTTCAACGGGTACGCTCCTGAGGTTGGCGCGCGCAATCCGACGGGGACGTTCAAGGACTTCGAGGCGCTGCCCACGCTCCTCTACCTCCGGGAGGCCGGCGCGAGCGAGATCGTTCTCGCCTCCGCCGGAAGCACGGCGCGGGCGTTTGCCTACGCCGCAACCCTCCTCGGGTTTCGTACCTACATCGTTGTCCCGGAGACAGCGCTCGGAGCGCTGTGGCTTCCGATCCAGCCGAGCGATGCCGTACGTCTGATCGTCCTCAACGGAAGCGGCGACTACTCTCAGGCGATTGAGGTCGCCGGAAGGATCTCGTCTGTCTTCTCGATTCCCTCCGAGGGGGGCGCGCGCAACGTCGCGCGCCGCGATGGGATGGGAACGGCTCTTCTCGAGTACGGGCGGACGTTCGGCGCGCTGCCGGCGCACTACGTCCAGGCCGTCGGGAGCGGCACTGGCGGAATCGCCGCCTGGGAGGCCGCCGTGCGCTTGATGGCGTCGGGGTCGTTCCCCGGACCGCTTCCGTGCCTTCACTTGGTGCAGAACGCTCCGTTCGCCCCGATCCACGACGCGTGGAGCGTGGGAGCGACGACCCTCCTGCCGGCCGATCCGAGCGACGAGGTGCGTCGGATGGCCGAGATCCGCGCTCCCGTGCTCGCAAACCGCCGGCCGCCGTACGCACTTGCCGGAGGAGTTGCGGAGGTCTTGCGTGCGACGGGGGGGAGGACGTACGCCGTGACGAACGACGAGATCGTTGCCGCGCAGCGGCTGTTCGGGGATCTTGAGGGGGTGCCGATCGGCCCCGAGGCCGGTGCGGCTCTCGGCGGGCTCGCGGAGGGACTCGCCCGCGGGTGGATCGGCCGGGACGACGCCGTGCTGCTGCACGTGACGGGGAACGGCGACGCCCTCCTTCGACGCGACTTCTTCCTCCACCGGATCGAGCCGTGGCTTCGGATCGGGTCGGCCGAAGACATCTGCCAGGACCGGCGGCTGGAGCGCCGGTTCGCCTCGTAGGTACGTCCATCGTCCCTCCACTCGGTGGTCGCCGAATGCACACATCTTCCCCACAACGGACGGGTACGGTTGTGCCATGGCCGCAGGACACATGCGCGGAACCGAGGCCCTCAGGGCGGTAGCGTGGGGGCTCAGGAAGGAGCCGAACTCACGTCACCATTATGCAGGAGCGAACGTTCTCTGAAGACGATTCTGTCGCCGTCCTCGCGGCGACTCGGCGGGGCGAGCTGATCCTGGAGCGAGGTCTGCGGTTGGTTGCGCGGCCGTGGCGTCTCGCGCAGGAGCACGACCTCAACCCGTGGGTATTCATCATCATGTCCGCGGTTGGGTACTCCATCAACGCGTGCATCTTCCTCCCCTGGTTCCGGACCGACGCGTGGCAGCTCGCGTTTCTCGTCCTGCTCCGGCTCGTGGCGCTCGTTGTGCCGACCTACATTCTCCTGAAGGGGAAAGGGATTGCGGCGGCGTTCAACATGTCGATCGTCGCGATGTTTGTCATCAACACGGCATGGCACGTCTGCTATTACGTGTACTTCTAGGAGGTCGCTGTGGGGCGCACAATCCAGTGGAACGAGCGGACGCAGCTTTTGTGGGATGCGTTGTCGAGCGGCGGCGCGTTCCTCGTCTCGATCGACACGTCTGGTCGTCCGAACCCGATGACCATCGGGTGGGCCCAGGTCGGTATCGTCTGGGGTCGCTCGATTCTCACGGTGTACGTTCGGAAGAGCCGCTACACGCACTCTTGCATCCGATCGGCGAAGAGTTTCACGGTGAGCGTTCCCCGGGCGGGCGGTTTCTCTGCGGAGCTCGCGCTCTGTGGCTCGAAGTCGGGCCGTGAGCTCGACAAGATGAGAGCCGCGGGGCTCGTCGCTCTTCCGGGGCGAAGCGTCGACACACCCGTGGTCGGTGGTTGTGCCCTCTACTACGAGTGTCGCGTCGTCGCGCGCACCCAGCAGGAGCTTCCAGACTTCGAGGCGGGAGATATCGTCGAGCGGTTCTACCCGAAAGGGGATTCTCACCTCGCCGTCTGCGGCGAGATTCTGTCAGCATACGTCGTTGACAAGGCCTAGGTCGCCCTCGTGCCGTTCGGCCCCGGGCTATCCGTTAGCTCCCTGCGGGTGTTCGGATCCTCCCCTCGACCTGAGGGGAGACCGTGGACTTGGCGGTGAGGTACTCGGCCAAGGCGTCGGAGAGGAACCATCCTGTATCGTACCGATTGGTTCCGCCGCCGAACGCCGCGTAACCGTCGCCGCCGTCGGCGAGGTACGTGTTCGTCGCGATGCGGTACGTCTTGTCCGCTGACGCTGTCGTGTAAGCCTGCGCGGCTTGGTCCCACACCTCCACAACCTTCACGCGCGAGCCGGCCGCCGCGTCCGGATCGAACGTGAACCGGGCTCCTGCGATCTGGGGAAACCGCCCGCCTGCGTCCGCGACCTGGCTGACCCCGTTCTCGAGCGCCGCGCGAAGGTTCGCTCCGGTCACCGTCAGGACGCTGATCTCGTTTCCGAACGGGAGGACCTGCAACACGTCGCCCATTGTGACTTCGCCGGCGGGAACGGACGCTCGGATTCCACCACCGTTTTGGATGGCGACTTGGGTTCCCAAGGCTGCCGTCTTCCACAGCATGGCGTCGCAGACCAGGTCGCCGAGGTTCGTCTCGCGGCTACGGACGGCCGTGCGCTCTCCGTCGAGATCTGCCGCTGTAGTTCCCACGGCGGTCTCCATGAGGAGGGCGATGTCATTCTCGTACGGCGCGAGGATGGCGGCCACCTTTGGGTCTTCGGGAACGGAATCTCCAACAGGGATAATCTGCCCCTTGGCGGCGAGGACGACGCCTCGGGCGTCGAAGGTGACATCGATGCGGCCCAGGACTCGCCCCCATTCCTCGGCGGTCACCACGACGACCGGCTCACCTGTCGAGGACTCGACGATCGTCGGATACGGGCCGGCAGCGCCGTCCGATGGGCCGAGCGTCGTATGACTGTGGCCGCCGACGATGATGTCGATCCCGGGCACCGACTTCGCGAGATCCAAGTCGCGAGCGTAGCCGAGATGCGTCAGGGCGATGATCTTGTTGATCCCTTGCCGTTCGATGTGCTCCACAACGGACGCCGCGGCGCGCTCGGCCGGTGAAAAGGCCACGTTCGGTCCCGGACTTGAGGCCGTCGACGTGGTCTCCGTAGTAAGACCGAACACGGCGACCGTCTCGCCGTCGACCAGAAAGACGTCGAAGGGGAGGATCTTCCCGGCGAGCGAAGGCTCGTTGAGCGCTTCAAGGTTGGCGGAGAGGACGGGGAACTTCGCCAACTCGACCAGACGAGCAAGCTCCTGAGGGCCTCGATCGAACTCATGGTTTCCAATCACCATCCCGTCGTAGCCGACGGCGTCCATGACCTTCGCGACGGCTTCAGCGCCCCCGACGTGGAAGTAGAGGGATCCCTGAAACTGATCGCCGGCGTCGAGCAGGACGACGTGCTTGGTCTCGCTCCTTACGGCATCAACCAAGGATGCAATCCGGGCGGCACCTCCCACCGTCTCCGCGCTTCCGGTCGAGAAGGGAACATAGTGGGCGTGTACGTCGTTCGTGTGCAGGATCGTCAGTTCGAGAGGCTTCTCGGCGGGATGTCCCCACGGGAGACCCACTCCGAGGCATAGCAGGATCGTGATCCCGATCAGGATAAGCTTCCAGTTCATGTCCTCCCCTTCCCCGCGCTTCCGCGGCCACCACGTATCTTGATGTGTCGAGCGGGACGGTTCAAACTGCCTCGCTCGGGGAGATCGTCGGTGTCGGGCAGGGCAGCTGAGGCGTGACCGAAGTACACAAGAAACGGATCGTTTGACTTCACAGCGGCGTTCGTGGTATGTAGCGTAGAGTCGGGGTGAGCCCGATGGAGGGGGATCCCGCTTGTGCGGGGCGGCAAACTGTTGGATGTGCCCGAAGCAGGGGCGTAATGGTATGGGAGGTGGACTCCGTGCGGAGAATTGCGCTAGCAGTGCTTCTCTCCGTTGTTGTCGGATTCAGTCTCGCGGCTTCGACCGCGGAGATCTGGTTGTCGAGCGACAGCAGCGGAGAGACTCGAGTGACGAACATTCAGGAAGGCGATGAGGTCTGGATTGTTGTATCGGATCCGGACAACAACATCGATTGCGACGTCCGCGACAAGTTCTGGGGGGACGTGAAGATCATGGACCCCA